>NZ_CP139195.1:3662682-3978352 GCF_034057115.1 Pseudomonas sp. AN-1
CCGCTGTGCGGCCGGGGCTGTCGGCAGGGTTGGAGTGGCTGGAGCCGCAGGGGTTCCCCGGCCTCAGGCATCCTGGTCCAGCAGCGGCAGGCCGAGGCGGTGGGCCCAGGCCTGCACCTCCAGATGGCGCGCCGGGGCGAGCAGGTGCAGCGGGCGGCCTGCGGCCTCGGCGCGCTCGCGGGCCTTGGCGACCAGCCGCGCGGCCACGCCGCGGCCGCGGGTGATCCTGCGCACGCACAGGTGCGAGAGCATGCAGCCCGCCTCGCCCTCGCCGAGCAGCGCGGCGCCGAGCAGGCGGTCGTTGAAGCGCCCGGCGAGCAGGCGGCCCTCGGCCAGGCCGGCGTCGATCAGGGCGGCGGCGTCGGGGTAGGGGGCCAGCAGCCAAGCGGGGGCGTCGGCGTAGATCTTCTCCAGATCGCTACGGTCCTGCGCGCTGGGCTGGGTGACGGCTTCGACGATTACGGGCATGGGGCACTCCTTCGGACGATGGGCGCATCTTAATGCCTTTTGCACCGCCGATGCTCCGCCGGGGCGCCGGTAGCCCGCCGCCCCGGCCGCGGCCTATAATGCGCGCTCACATCCGCCCGTGATTCTGTGGAGCTGGCAATGGCCGAACGCAAGGCGTCCGTCGAGCGCAATACCCTGGAAACCCAGGTCAAGGTTTCCATCAACCTGGATGGCACCGGCAAGGCCCGATTCGACATCGGTGTACCCTTCCTCGAGCACATGCTCGACCAGATCGCCCGCCACGGGCTGATCGACCTCGACATCGAGTGCAAGGGCGACCTGCACATCGACGACCACCACACCGTGGAGGACGTCGGCATCACCGTCGGCCAGGCCTTCGCCAAGGCCATCGGCGACAAGAAGGGCATGACCCGCTACGGCCACTCCTACGTGCCGCTGGACGAGGCGCTGTCGCGGGTGGTGATCGACTTCTCCGGCCGCCCGGGGCTGACCATGCAGGTGCCCTACACCCGCGCCACGGTCGGCGGCTTCGACGTCGACCTGTTCCAGGAGTTCTTCCAGGGCTTCGTCAACCACGCCCTGGTGACCCTGCACATCGACAACCTGCGCGGGACCAATACCCACCACCAGATCGAGACGGTGTTCAAGGCCTTCGGCCGGGCCCTGCGCATGGCCATCGAGCTGGACCCGCGCATGGCCGGACAGATGCCTTCCACCAAGGGGTGCCTGTGATGCAGACCGTCGCCGTCATCGACTACGGCATGGGCAACCTGCACTCGGTGGCCAAGGCGCTGGAGCACGTCGGCGCCGGCCGGGTGCTGGTGACCAGCGACGCGCAGACCATTCGCGAGGCCGACCGCGTGGTATTCCCCGGCGTCGGCGCGATCCGCGACTGCATGGCCGAGATCCGTCGCCTGGGCTTCGACGAGCTGGTGCGCGAGGTCAGCGCCGACCGCCCGTTCCTCGGCATCTGCGTCGGCATGCAGGCGCTGCTCGAGCATAGCGAGGAGAACGGCGGCGTCGACTGCATCGGCCTGTTCCCCGGCCAGGTGCGCTTCTTCGGCAAGGACATGGTCGAAGGCGGCGAGCACCTCAAGGTGCCGCACATGGGCTGGAACGAGGTGCAGCAGAGCATCGACCATCCGCTGTGGCACGAGATCCCCGATGGCGGGCGCTTCTACTTCGTGCACAGCTACTACGTCGAGGCCGGCAATCCGGCGCAGGTGGCCGGACGCGGCCACTACGGCAAGGACTTCGCCGCGGCGCTGGCCGACGGTTCGCGCTTCGCCGTGCAGTTCCACCCGGAGAAGAGCCACAGCCACGGCCTGCAGCTGCTGCAGAACTTCGTCGGCTGGGACGGCCGCTGGTAATGAGCCGGGCCAAGGGCAAGGCACCGCTCCTCGCGCTGGATGGCGCGCAGGAGCAGGCGGCGCAGCAGATCCTCAAGCGTTTCCTGGCCGAGCGTTTCGAGCTGGAACTGGGCGCCTTCGAGGTGCAGGAGCTGCTGGACCTGTTCGCCCGCGAAATAGCCCCGCACTACTACAACAAGGCGATCCTCGATGTGCAGGCGCACCTGAAAGACAGGTTCGAGAGCATCGAGAGCGACTTGTGGGCGCTCGAGAAGAGCTGACCCCTCCCGAATTCAAGACTTGAGCAGGTTCAACCGATGCTGATTATCCCCGCGATCGACCTCAAAGACGGCGCCTGCGTGCGCTTGCGCCAGGGCCTGATGGACGACGCCACGGTGTTCTCCGACGACCCGGTGGCGATGGCCGCCAAGTGGGTGGAGGCCGGCTGCCGCCGCCTGCACCTGGTCGACCTCAACGGCGCCTTCGAGGGCCAGCCGGTCAACGGCGAGGTGGTCACCGCCATCGCCGCGCGCTACCCGAGCCTGCCGATCCAGATCGGCGGCGGCATCCGCTCGCTGGAGACCATCGAGCACTACGTCAGGGCCGGGGTCAGCTACGTGATCATCGGCACCAAGGCGGTCAAGCAGCCGGAATTCGTCGCCGAGGCCTGCAAGGCGTTCCCCGGCAAGGTGATCGTCGGCCTGGACGCCAAGGACGGCTTCGTCGCCACCGACGGCTGGGCGGAAGTCTCCAGCGTGCAGGCCACCGACCTGGCCAGGAAGTTCGAAGCCGACGGCGTCTCGGCGATCGTCTACACCGACATCGCCAAGGACGGCATGATGCAGGGCTGCAACGTCGAGGCCACCGTGGCCCTGGCCAACGCCAGCCGCATCCCGGTGATCGCCTCCGGCGGCATCCATAACCTCGGCGACATCCAGAAGCTGCTCGACACCCGCAACCCGGGCATCGTCGGCGCCATCACCGGCCGCGCCATCTACGAGGGCACCCTCGACGTGGCCGAAGCCCAGGCGCTGTGCGACGGCTTCAAGCGCTGAGGGAGTGATCGTTCCCATGCTCTGCGTGGGAACGCAACCGGGGACGCTCCGCGTCCCGATAACGATTGATCGCCCCATGCGCCGGTGTGGGGGCGCAGCCGGGGACGCCGAGCGTCCCGAGCGGGGTTCCCACGCAGAGCGTGGGAGCCATCAGCGAAGCCGGCATGCAACCGACGAGAGAGACAGCCATGGCCCTCGCCAAACGCATCATCCCCTGCCTCGACGTGGACAACGGCCGCGTGGTCAAGGGCGTCCAGTTCGAGAACATCCGCGACGCCGGCGATCCGGTGGAGATCGCCCGCCGCTACGACGAGCAGGGGGCCGACGAGATCACCTTCCTCGACATCACCGCCAGCTCCGAGGGGCGCGACACCACCCTGCACACCGTCGAACGCATGGCCAGCCAGGTGTTCATCCCGCTGACCGTCGGCGGCGGCGTGCGCACCGTGCAGGACATCCGCAACCTGCTGAATGCCGGCGCCGACAAGGTGTCGATCAACACCGCCGCGGTGTTCACCCCGGAGTTCGTCGGCGAGGCCGCCGAGCGCTTCGGCTCGCAGTGCATCGTGGTGGCCATCGACGCCAAGAAGGTCTCCAGGCCCGGCGAGCCGGACCGCTGGGAGATCTTCACCCACGGCGGGCGCAAGCCGACCGGCCTGGATGCGGTGGCCTGGGCGAAGAAGATGGAAGGCCTCGGCGCCGGCGAGATCCTGCTCACCAGCATGGACCAGGACGGCGTGAAGAGCGGCTACGACCTCGGTGTGACCCGCGCCATCAGCGAGGCGGTGGGCATCCCGGTGATCGCCTCCGGCGGCGTCGGCAACCTCGAGCACCTGGCGGCCGGCATCCTCGAGGGCAAGGCCGACGCGGTGCTGGCGGCGAGCATCTTCCACTTCGGCGAGTACACCGTGCCGGAGGCCAAGGCCTACCTGGCCAGCCGCGGCATCGTGGTGCGCTGAGCGGCAAAGACTGCCAACGCTGTAAACGCAGAAGCCCGGGCATCGACCCGGGCTTCTGCGTTGTGGAACCGGCGGTAGGGTAGAGGACTCGCGCAGCGATCCTCTACCGCTCTTGGGTGGCGTGGCTGGATGGTAGGTAATCTCTTCGCGAGTTACCTACCCTACCCGGCGACGCCTCCGTCGACTCACGGCCGGCGGGTGATGTTCAGCCCCTTGAGCAGGTTGAGCGCCTGGCTGAGCTGGTAGTCCTCGTCCTGCGGCTTCTCCGCCGGCTGGGTGGCCGGCTTGCTGCTGCTGGGCTTGTCGGCGCCGCCGTTGCCATTGCCCAGATGGCCGGGCAGGTCGGCTTCCTTGATGCCCTGGCCCTGGCTGTCCTCGCGGGTCACCTTGCCGCGCTCGACGACGATGTCGGGAACTATGCCCTGGGCCTGGATCGAGCGGCCGCTGGGGGTGAAGTACAGCGCGGTGGTCAGCTTGAGGGCGCGCTCGTTGGTCAGCGGCAGCACGGTCTGCACCGAGCCCTTGCCGAAGCTGTCGGTGCCCATCAGCACGCCGCGCTTGTGGTCCTGCAGGGCGCCGGCGACGATCTCCGCGGCCGAGGCGCTGCCGCCGTTGATCAGCACCACCAGCGGCACGTTCTCGCTGGCGTCGGCCTTGTCGGCGCTGAAGCGCAGCTCGGAGTTGGCGATGCGGCCCTTGGTGTAGACGATCAGGCCGTCGTCGAGGAAGTGGTCGGAAACCTCCACCGCCGCCTGCAGCACGCCGCCGGGGTTGTTGCGCAGGTCGAGGACCAGGCCCTTGAGCTTGCCGCCGTTGTCCTTCTTCAGCCTGGCCAGCGCCTTGCCGACTTCCTCGCCGCTGTTGATCTGGAACTGGGTGATGCGCAGGTAGCCGTAGCCCTTCTCCAGCAGCTCGCTCTTCACGCTGCGCACCTTGATCACCGCGCGCTCGAGGCGCACGTCGAACGGCTTGCCGCCCTCGCGCACCAGGGTCAGCACGATCGGGCTGCCCGGCTTGCCGCGCAGCTTGTCCACCGCCTGCATCAGCGACCAGCCCTTGGTCGGCTGGCCGTCGATCTTGACGATCAGGTCGCCGGCCTCGATGCCGGCGCGCGCCGCCGGGGTGTCGTCGATCGGCGAGACCACCTTGAGCATGCCGTCCTCCTGGCCGACCTCGACGCCCAGGCCGCCGAACTCGCCGCTGGTGCTCTCCTGCAGTTCCTGGAAATCCTCCGGCTCCAGGTAGGCGGAGTGCGGGTCGAGGTTGCTGAGCATGCCCTTGATGGCGTTCTCCAGCAGGGTCTTGTCGTCGACCGGCTCGACGTAGGCGGTCTTGATCCGCTCGAGCACCTCGGCGAACGTGCGCAGTTCGTCGAGCGGCAGGGTGGCGCGGCCTGTGGCAGTGGGCTCGGCCGCCTCCGCGGCCAGCAGCGGCGGTGCCGCGCCCAGCAGGGCGAGGGACAGGGCCACGGCGGAGAGACGGTAACGCGACGACATGGAAGCAACTCCTGAATGGGGCGAGCGGTCAGCCCTGGGCGCGGCACCAGCGCAGCGGATCGCTGGGCTGGCCCTGCTGACGGATGGCGAAGTACAGCGCCGGGGTATCCTGCCCCCCGCTGGTGCCAACGGTGGCGATGGCCTCGCCGGCCTTGACCAGGTCGCCGGCGGCCTTCAGCAAGGTCTGGTTGTGGCCGTACAGGCTGAGGTAGCCGCCGCCGTGATCGACGATGACCAGCAGGCCGGCGCCGCGCAGCCAGTCGGCGAACACCACGCGGCCGTCGTGGATGGCGCGCACGCGGGTGCCGGCAGCGGCACCGATCAGCACGCCGTCCCACTTCAGCCGGGCATCGCCGCGCGGCGTGCCGAAGCGCGCCAGCAGCTGGCCGTCCACCGGCCAGGGCAGCCTGCCGCGGGCCTGGGCGAAGGGGCCGTCGACGGCTGGCGCCGCGCTGGAAACCCGCGGGCCGGCAGGTGTGGCGCTGGCGGCCTTGTCGGTGCCGGTGCCGGTGCCGGTGGCGGCGAGGCGCTGGCGCTCGGCCTCCTCGCGGGCACGCTGCTCGGCCAGACGCCGTGCCTCGGCCTCGCGGGCCTGACGGGCGAGGGTTTCCTCGATGGTCTTGAGCAGTGCGCTAAGGCGCGCCTGCTCCTGGCGGCGGGCCTTGAGGCGCTTGTCGCCGTCGCCCAGCTCGCTGTTCAGTCTGGCCAGCACCGCGCGGTGTTCGCTGCGCACCTTGTCCAGCGCCTCGCGACGGTCCTGCAGTTCCACCTGCTGGCCGGCCAGCACGGCATGGCGGGTGGCCAGGTCGGCCTCGATGAGATGCAGCTGCTCGAGGATCGCGTTGTACCTGTCGAGCTGCTCGCGGCGCGCGCGGCTGAGGTACTCGTGGTAGGTGAGGTTGCGGGTGAACTGTTCGGGCTGCTGCTGGTTGAGCAGCAGTTTGAGGTATTCCTGGCCGCCGCTCTGGTAGGCGGCGCGGATCTGCAGGGAGATCAGCTTCTGCTGTTCAGCCCGCTGGCTCTGGAGTTTTTTTTTCTCCCCGTCGAGCCGCTCGATTTCCTGCTCGCCGTCTTCGAGCTGCTGCTGGAGGGCCTCGATCTGCTTCTGCAGCTCGCCCATCTCGCGCTCGCTGCCCTGCAGCTGCTTCTGGATGCCGGACTTCTCCTGCTGCAGGGTGCCGAGCAGCTTCTGCAGCTCGGCGATGTCCTTCTGCGCGGCTTCCAGCTGGCGCTGGGCGTCGGCGCGCTCATCGGCGAAGGCCGGCGCGAGGCAGCAGGCGAGCAGGGCGAACAGGGCGGCACGCAGCATGGACAGGTATCCGGTGGGTGAGCGTCCTAGTATGCCTCCGGGCGCACGCAAAAAGAACGCCCCGGCGAGCCGGGGCGTGATCCTCACTGCAGTTCGACCAGCGGCGTGCCGGTCATCTCGGCCGGGATCGGCAGGTCCAGCAGCCTGAGCATGGTCGGCGCCACGTCGGCGAGCACGCCGCCCTCGCGGATGGCCAGCGGGCGCGGGCCGTAATAGAGGAACGGCACCGGCTCGCAGGTGTGCGCGGTGTGCGCCTGGCCGGTCACCTCGTCCTCCATCTGCTCGACGTTGCCGTGGTCGGCGGTGATCAGCGCCTCGCCGCCGACCTGGTCCAGCGCGCGGGTGATGCGGCCGATGCACTGGTCCAGGCACTCCACCGCCTTGACCGCCGCGTCGAACACGCCGGTGTGGCCGACCATGTCGCCGTTGGCGTAGTTGACCACGATGACGTCGTAGCGCTGGTTCTCGATGGCGTCGACGATGCGGTCGGTGACTTCCGGCGCGCTCATTTCCGGCTTGAGGTCGTAGGTGGCGACGTTCGGCGAGGGGATGAGGATGCGCTCCTCGCCCTCGAACGGCTCCTCGCGTCCGCCGGAGAAGAAGAAGGTGACGTGGGCGTACTTCTCGGTCTCGGCGATGCGCAGCTGGGTCTTGCCGTTGTTGGCCAGGTACTCGCCGAGCACGTTGGTCAGCGGCTCCGGCGGGAAGGCGCAGGGCGCCGGGATGCTCGCCGCGTACTGGGTGAGCATGACGAAGCCGGCCAGCTGCGGCACGCGCGCGCGCTGGAAGCCGGCGAACTCGTCGCCCTCGACGAAGGCGCGGGTCAGCTCGCGGGCGCGGTCGGCGCGGAAGTTCATGAACACCACGGCGTCGCCGTCCTCGACGCGCACCGGCGTGCCGATGGTGGTGGCCTTGACGAACTCGTCGCTCTCGCCGCGCGCATAGGCGGCCTCAAGGCCCTCGATGGCGCTGGCGGCGGCGAACTCGCCCTCGCCGTCGACGATCAGCCGGTACGCCTGCTCGACGCGGTCCCAGCGGTTGTCGCGGTCCATGGCGAAGTAGCGGCCGGTCAGGCTGGCGATGCGGCCCTTGCCGAGCTTGGCGAAGGTGGCGTCGAGCAGCTCGATGGAGGGGGTGGCGCTCTTCGGCGGGGTGTCGCGGCCGTCGAGGAAGGCGTGCAGGTAGATCTGCTCGGCGCCGCGCCGGGCGGCCAGTTCGGCCATCGCGGCGATGTGCTCCTGGTGGCTGTGCACGCCGCCGTCGGAGAGCAGGCCGAGGATGTGCACCGCCTTGCCGGCGGCCGCGGCCTTGTCCACCGCCGCGTTGATCGCGGCATTGTCGAAGAACTCGCCGTCGCGGATCGCCTTGGTCACCCGGGTGAAGTCCTGGTACACCACGCGGCCGGCGCCGAGGTTCATGTGACCGACCTCGGAGTTGCCCATCTGCCCGTCGGGCAGGCCGACGTCCATGCCGCTGCCGGAGATCAGGCCGTACGGGCGGGTGGCGCGCAGGTTGTCCCACACCGGCGTGCTGGCGTGGTGGATGGCGTTGTAATCCGGGCTGTCGCTGTGACCGAAGCCGTCCAGGATGATCAGGACCAGGGGTTTGGGCGTGGCAGGCATGCGTCCGACTCGTGAGCAGGTTCGAAAGGGGCGCCAGTCTACTGGCCGACCCGGCGGACGTCACCGCAGGGGTGACTGCCGGCGGGTTCAGCCGTGTCGACTGGCTGTGTATACTGCGGGCCATTTTACCGTGCCGGATGCTCGCGATGGTTGCCCAGCTGATTGAATTTGCCTCTAACCACTATGTACTCAGCACCCTGTTCGTGGTGCTGCTGGCCCTGCTGATCGCCAGCGAGGCCCGGCGCGGCGGGCGCAGCCTGAGCTGCCGCGAGCTGACCGCCAAGCTCAACGCCGGCGAGGCGCTGGTGCTCGACGTGCGTCCGCACAAGGAGTTCTCCACCGGCCACATCACCGGCGCGCTGAACATCCCCTATGACAAGCTGGACAGCCGCATCGCCGAGCTGGACAAGCACAAGGCCAAGACCCTGATCGTGGTCGACGCCATGGGCCAGCACGCCGGCAGCATCTGCGGCAAGCTGAAGAAGGCCGGCTACGACGTCTCCCGCCTGGGCGGCGGCATCGCCAGCTGGCGCGGCGACAACCTGCCGGTGGTGAAGTGACATGCAGCCGGTGGTCATCTACTCCAGCGACTACTGTCCCTACTGCGTGCGCGCCAAGCAGCTGCTGAGCCACAAGGGCGTCGCCTTCACCGAGATCCGCGTCGACGGCCAGCCGGACGTGCGCGCCGAGATGAGCCGCAAGGCCGGGCGCACCTCGGTGCCGCAGATCTGGATCGGCGCCACCCACGTCGGCGGCTGCGACGACCTCTACGCCCTGGAGCGCGCCGGCAAGCTGGACGCGCTGCTGCGCGGCTAACCCTCCACGCAACGAACAAGGAAAGCAAAGCATGACCGAACAAGCCAATGGCGCCGCCGCGCAGAACGACCAGCCGCAGTTCTCCCTGCAGCGCATCTACGTCCGCGACCTGTCCTTCGAGGCGCCGAAGACCCCGGAGATCTTCCGCCAGGAGTGGAAGCCGGGCATCACCCTCGACCTCAACACCCGCCAGAAGGACCTGGGCGGCGACTTCCACGAGGTCGTGCTGACCGTCTCGGTCACCGTGAAGAACGGCGACGACACCGCCTTCATCGCCGAAGTGCAGCAGGCCGGCATCTTCCTGATCAAGGGCCTCGATGCCGCCGCGATGAGCCACACCCTCGGGGCCTTCTGCCCGAGCCTGCTGTTCCCCTACGCCCGCGAGGCGCTGGACAGCCTGGTGGTGCGCGGCTCGTTCCCGGCGCTGATGCTCTCGCCGGTCAACTTCGACGCCCTCTACGCCCAGGAACTGGCGCGCATGCAGGCGGCCGAAGCCACGGCCTGAAGCCGGCGCCGCCGACAGGAAACCCCGCCGTGCGCGGGGTTTTTTGTCGGTTCCGCTACCAAGGGATGGTTCAAAAGCGTGACGCGGTTGGCTATTTTGATGCGCGTCACTACGCATTATCGTCGGGCTGTCATGATGCCGTCGCAAGGTCGGCGCGTGGCGGGATCGAGCCTCAGGCGGTGGCGAAACCGTGCTGGCGCCAGGCCTCGTAGACGGTCACCGCCACCGCGTTGGACAGGTTCAGGCTGCGGCAGCCGGGGCGCATCGGCAGGCGCAGCAGTTGTTCGGGCGGCAGGCTGGCCAGCACCTCGGCCGGCAGGCCGCGGCTCTCCGGGCCGAACAGCAGCACGTCGCCGGCCTGGTAGTCCATCTCCGCGTAACTGTTATTGGCTTTGGTGGTGAGTGCCAGTATCCTGCCCCCGACCAGGGTCGCGAGGCAGCTCTCCAGCGAGCCATGACGAGTTACCGTCGCGTACTCGTGGTAGTCGAGGCCGGCACGGCGCAGGCGCTTGTCGTCGAGCTCGAAGCCGAGCGGTTCGATCAGGTGCAGCTGGCAGCCGGTATTGGCGCAGAGTCGGATGATGTTGCCGGTATTGGGCGGGATTTCCGGCTGGAACAACACAACATGAAACATCGGGCGGGCCTGTGCGAATCGGGACGTCGCGCATTCTAGCGGTTTGCGGCCTGCCAGCGGGCCGCCTGCCGAACTGTCCCGGACCTGCGGACAAGGAGAAAGCCTTTGCTGGCCTGGCTGAAGCGAACCCCCAAAGCTGCCGATCAACTGCTCGGGCTGGCCCCCGTGGCGGGCGGCTGCGCGCTGGTCGGCGTGCAGCGCCAGGGCGGTGCCGTGCAGCTGCCGCTCGGCGAGCTGGTCGCCACCGCGCCGGGCGGCGCGGTCGAGCCGCTGCGCGAGCGCGTCGAGGCGCTCGGCCTGCAGGGCCGCCCGGCCAGCCTGCTGCTGGCCGCCGGCGACTACCAGCTGCTGCTGGTCGAGCGCCCCGAGGTGCCTCCCGCCGAACTGCGCGCCGCGGTGCGCTGGCGCATCCGCGAGCTGGTCAGTGCGCCGCTGGACAGCCTGGTGGTGGATGCCTTCGCCCTGCCCGACGACGCCTACCGCGGGCGCACGCCGATGGCCTACTGCGCCGTGCTGGCGCAGTCGCGCATGCAGGCGCTGGCCGACTGGGTGACCGGGGCCGGCCTGCGCCTGCACAGCATCGACATCCCGGAAATGGCCCTGCGCAACCTCGGCCTGCTGGCCGGTGCCGACGCGCAGAACCTCGCCGTGGTGCTGCTCGGCCCGCGCGCCGGGCTGATCTGCGTGCAGCACGGCGCCGCCCTGTACATGGCGCGGCGCATCGAGCACGGCCTCGACAACCGCGGCGAAGGCGGCGCGCAGCTGGCTCTGGAGATCCAGCGCTCGCTGGACTACTTCGAGAGCCAGCTGGGCAAGGGCTACCTCAGCCGCCTGCTGTTGCTGCCGGCGGTCGAGGCCGACGAGGCGACGCTCGCCGAACTGGGCCGCCAGCTGTCGGTGCGGGTCGAGCAGCTCGCCCTGGAGCAGCTGTTTCCCGGCTCGCCGCTGCTCGGCCTGCCCGCCGCGCAGCGCGCGGCCTTCCTGCCGGCGATCGGTGCCGCATTGCGCCAGGAGCGGGGCGGATGACCGATACCGGGGCCATGCAGAACATCAACCTCTACCAGCCGGCGCAGGCGGCCGTCGACGGCCGCCCCGCGCCGCGCCTGCTGGCGCTCGCCGGCCTGGCCCTGCTGCTGGCGATCGCCCTCGATGGCGGCTGGCACTACTGGCGCCTGCAGCAGCTGCAGGCCGAGGTGGACGCCGGCCGCCAGGCCGCCGAGCAGGCCGAGGCGGCGCTGGCCGCCCGTCGCGCCAGCTTCCGCGAGCCCCAGGCCGACCCGCGCCTGCCGCCGCAGCTGGCCGCGCTGGAGGCGGAGAACCGTCAACTGCAGCGCCTCGGCGAACACCTGCAGGGCTTGCTCGCCGAGCGCAGCAGCGGTTTCAGCGGCCCCCTCGATGCCCTCGCCGAGCGCCATCTGGCCGGCGTCTGGCTGGATACCATCCGTCTCGAACAGGGCGGCCGCGACCTGTTGCTGGAAGGCGCCAGCCAGCAGGCCGAACTGCTGCCGGGCTACCTCGCCAGCCTCGGCCGCAGCCCGGCCTTCGCCGGCAGGCAGTTCGCCCGTTTCGATCTCGACCGCGACGATGCCGGCGTGCTGCGCTTCCGCCTCGCCTCGCAGGCGGCCGCCAGCGAGGAGACCGCCCGATGAGCGACCTGGCACAACGCTGGCAGGGCCTGAGCGCCCGCGAACAGTGGATGGCCGCCGGCGTCGCCCTGCTGCTGCCGGCCATGGCCTGGCTGCTGCTCGGCCACGACCCGCTGGCCCAGCGCCTCGCGCGCCTGCAGACCGAGCGCCAGGGCGCCGAGACCCGCCTGCTCGAGGCACGCAGCGCCGATGCCGAACTGCAGGCGCGCGCCGCCGTCGACCCGGACCGGGCGCTGCGCCAGGCGCTGCTCGCGGCCCAGGCGCTGCGCGAGCGCCAGCTCGCCGGTCTGGAGGAGGAGACGGCCGCGCTGATCGACCCGCAGCGCATGCGGCAGGTGTTGCAGGAACTGCTGCAGAGCCGTCCGCAACTGCGTCTGCTGGCTCTGGAGAGTTTCTCCGCGCCGCTCGAGCTGCCCGCCGCCCTGCCGGAGGGCGAGCACCAGCCGGCCGCCGCCGAGCGGGAGCAGCCGGACGCCGTGCCGGTGCTCTACCGCCACGGCATGCGCCTGACCCTGGAGGGCAGCTACTTCGAGCTGCGCGACTACCTGCGCGGCATCGAGCAGCAGAGCCGCCAGCCCGGCGGCCGCCGCCTGTTCTGGGAGCGCCTCGACTACCAGGTCGGCGAGGCCGGCCCCGGCAAGGCGCGCATCGTCATCGAGCTGTACACCCTCAGCCGTCATGCGGGGTGGGTCGGTGTCTAGGATCCTGCTGCTGATCGCCTGCCTGCTGGCGCTGCCGGTGCGCGCCGCCCTCGACCCGACCCTGCCGCCGGCGGCTGCCAGCGCGCCGGCAGCCGCCGGCGAGGCGGCGCCGGTGCCGCTGCTGCAGGCCATCCTGCGCGGCCCGGCCGGCGCGCGCGCGGTGATCGGCGGGCGCAGCCTCGAGGTCGGCGAACGCCACGGCGACTGGCGCGTGCTGGCCATCCGCGCACGCAGCGTGCTGATCGAACGCCAGGGGCAGCGCAGCGAGCTGCACCTGAGCCAACCCATTGTGACTCCAGCCACCCGGAGCCCGAGCCGTTGATGCCCTCGATGCCTTTCCGTCCGTCCCGCCTGGCGCTGCTCGCCGGTTGTTGCCTGCTGGCCGCCTGCCAGACCTTCACCGACGGCGACCGCCAGTTGCGCGAGCAGAGCGACCGCCTGTTCGACGAAGCCCTGGCGCAGAGCCGCCAGGACGCGACGCCGCCGCCGGCGGTGCAGGCCGCGCTGCTGCCGCCGCTGCTGCCGGAGGCGGCCGCAGCGGCCGGCGGGCCGCGCTTCGACGTGGCGGTGCGCGACATGGACGCCCGCGAGTTCTTCCTCAGCCTGATGGACGGCGCCGGGCAGAACCTGGTGGTGCATCCGGACGTCACCGGCAGCATCACCTTCAGCCTGCGCAACGTCACCCTCGACGAGGTGCTCGCCGCGGTGCGCGACAGCTACGGCTACGACTTCCAGCGCACCAGCTACGGCTACCGGATCCTGCCCAACCAGCTGCTGACCCGCACCTACGACCTCAACTACCTGAACCTGCAGCGCCGCGGCGAAACCGATACCCGGGTCAGTTCCGGCACGGTCACCACCTCGGAGAGCGCCAGCAGCGACAGCGACAGCGGCGGCACCACCACCAGCAACCAGGCCAGCACGGTCAACGCCAGCCAGGTGGTCACCACCAGCCAGGTCGACTTCTGGCGCGAGGTGGGCGACGTGGTCGGCGCGCTGATCGGCGACGAGCCGGGCAACAAGGTGGTGGTCAACCCGCAGGCCAGCCTGCTGGTGGTGCGCGCCTCCAGCAGCGACCAGCAGAACGTCGAGGCCTTCCTCGAGCAGGCCGAGCGCAACCTGCAGCGCCAGGTGATCCTCGAGGCGAAGATCCTCGAGGTGCGCCTGAGCGACCAGTTCCAGGCCGGCATCAACTGGACCCAGCTGGGCAAGGAGGGCAACAGCACCTTCGGGCTCGACCTCGATGGCGCCCAGCTGAGCGGGGCGCAGGGCATCGGCGGGGTGTTCAGCGCGGCGCTCGGCGTCGGCGACTTCAGCGGCCTGCTGCAGCTGCTGGAAACCCAGGGCCAGGTGCGCGTGCTGTCCAGCCCGCGCATCTCCACGCTGAACAACCAGAAGGCGGTGATCAAGGTCGGTACCGACGAGTACTTCGTCACCGACGTCTCCTCGTCCAACACCACCACCGTGGCCGGGGTTTCCGAGCCGACCCAGGACGTCACCCTGACGCCGTTCTTCTCCGGCATCTCGCTGGACGTGACCCCGCAGATCAACCAGCGCGAGGAGGTCACCCTGCACGTGCGGCCGACGGTGAGCCGCGTGCAGGACCAGAACAAGGTCATCACCCTGGGCCAGGACAAGGAACTCAACCTGCCGCTGGCGCTGTCCACCACCCGCCAGTCCGATTCCATCGTCCGCGCGCGCAACGGCCAGATGGTGGTGATCGGCGGCCTGCTCGAGGACATCAACGAGAACACCGACGCCAACGTGCCCTGGCTGTCCAGGCTGCCGTTCCTCGGCTGGTTCTTCCAGCAGCAGCGCAAGGACCTGGTGCGCAGCGAGCTGGTGATCCTCCTGCGTCCGCAGGTGATCGGCGCCGACACCTGGCTGGACGAACTGCAGAAGAGCGCGACCAGCTTCCGCGCGCTGAGGTAGGCGGATGTACCTGAGCTTCTTCGGCCTGCGCGAGAAACCCTTCGCCCTCACCCCCAACACCGCCTTCCTGGTGCGGCTGGCCCCCTACCAGGCCTGCCTCAACCTGCTGCGCGTGGCGCTGGGCGAGGGCGAGGGCTTCATCAAGGTCAGTGGCGAGGTCGGCACCGGCAAGACCCTGCTGTGCCGCGCGCTGCTCAACCTCCTCGGCGAGGAGCGCGGGCGCTGGCAGGTGGCCTGGATCCCCAACCCGGCCCTCGGCCCGCGCGAGCTGCGCCAGGCGCTGGCCCAGGAGCTGCACATCGCCGATGCCGAGCTGCTCGACGAGCACGGCCTGCTCGCCGCCCTCAACCGCCGGCTGATCGAGCTGGCCGGGCAGGGCCGGCGCACCGTGCTGCTGATCGACGAGGCCCAGGCCCTGCCGCCGCGCAGCCTGGAGGCGCTGCGCCTGCTCACCAACCTGGAAACCGAACACTGCAAGCTGCTGCAGGTGGTGCTGTTCGGCCAGCCCGAGCTGGACGCGCTGCTCGAGCGTGCCGAGTTCCGCCAGCTGCGCCAGCGCATCACCTTCTCCTACCGCCTGCGCCCGCTGGACCTGGCCGACACCCGCCGCTACGTCGAGGAGCGCCTGGTGCATGCCGGCTACCGTGGCGATCCGCTGTTCGATGCTGGCGCCCTGCGCCGGCTGGTCGCCGGCAGCGGCGGCATTCCGCGGCTGGTCAACATCCTCGCCCACAAGGCGCTGATGGCCGCCTTCGGCAGCGGCAGCCGCCGGGTGCGCGCCGGCCACGTGCAGCGCGCGCTGGAGGACACCGAGGGCGCCCGGCCGTTCCTGCAGCGTGCCGCCCTGCGCCTGGGCTGGGGCCTGGCCGGCGCCGGCGTGCTGCTGCTCCTGTTCGGCCTGTGGCCGTGGCTGCGCCCCTGGCTGCCGGGAGGCATGCCATGAGTCTGGTCAACGACATGCTGCGCGACCTCGAGGCGCGCCACGCGCCGCCGCTCGAGCGGGCGCCGCTGGAGGGCCTGCTGCCGGCCGACGAGGGCGCCGCGGCCCGCCGCGCCGGGCGCCGCCGCCTGCTGCTGGCGCTGCCGTTGCTCGGCGGTGCCGCGCTTGCCGCGCTGCTGCTGGCGCGACCCTGGGCGACGGATGCCGCCGCCGCGCCGGTCGTGGCGCCGCCGCCTGCCGGCGCCGTGGCGCAGCCTGCTCCCGCTGCGGCCGCGCCCGTGCCCGCGCCGCTGCCGGTTGCGCCCGAGCCAGCGACCGCGGCGGCCGGCGAGCCGCCGGTGCGCCTGCTGGCCACCCTGCCGCAGCACGGGCGCGAGCGCTTCGTCCTGCAGCTGCTGCTCGACCGCGCCCCCGAGTACCGGCGCAACGAGCAGAGCGGCGCGGTCAGCCTGCGCCTGCCCCGCCTGCAGCTGGACGACCAGGGGCCGCGCGCCGGCGGTTTCGCCGGCGACGGCCGCAGCCTGAGCTGGAGCCTGCAGCCCGTGGGCGATGGCGCCGAACTGCTGCTGGTCGGCCTGGGCAGCGAACTGCAGGTGTTCGACCGCCTGGAGCCGGCCGGCGAGCGCTGGCAGCTGTGGGTCGAGGTGCCGCTCGTCGCCGACCCCTTCGATCCCGAGCAACTGCCGGCGGCCGGCGATCCGGTGGCCGGTGATCCGGCGCCCGGCGAGGAACCGCCTGCCGACGACTATCCCGCGCTGCCTGCCGTCCCCGCCCGCCCCGCGCAAGCGGCGCCCGCGGCCCGGCCGGCTTCGCCGCCTGCCGCAGCGGCGGCGCCGCGGCAGAGCGCGCCGGTGGTGGTGGCCGCGTCCCCGGCGCAGACCGGCGTCGCGCAGACCCGCGCCGCGCAGGCCAGCGTCGCCAGCCATCGCCCGGACTCGCTGAGCGAGGCGCGCCAGGCCCTGCTGGCCGGCGAGCGAGCGCGCGCCATCGCCCTGCTGGAGGCGCTGCTGCGCAGGGAGCCGGACAACCGCGAGGCGCTGCGCTGGCTGGCCCGGGCCTGGCTGGCCGACGGGCAGGCGGAGCGCCTGGCCGCCGAGCTGCCGGCGCAGCTGGCGCGTTTTCCGGCCGACGGCGAGCTGCGCGTGCTGCTCGCCCGCGCCCAGCTGCAGGCCGGCGACAGCGCCGCGGCAGCGGCCACCCTGGCCGGACGGCTGCCGCCGCTGGCCGAGGACCCGGCCTACCACGCGCTGCTCGCCGCCACCTACCAGCAGACCGGCCAGTGGCGCGAAAGCGCGCGGCTGTACCGCAACCTGGTGCTGCTGCGCCCGGCGCAGGCGAGCTGGCAGCTGGGCCTGGGCATCGCCCTCGAACAGCTCGGCGAGCGCGCCGAGGCTGCCCGACACTACCGCCAGGCGCTGCAGGGGCAGGGCCTGGATGACGCCAGTCGACGCTACGCCCGCGAGCGGGTGCAGGTCCTGGGAGGAGATTCCTGATGGATGGTGGCGACAAGCGCCGGCGCAAGGTCCGCCTCGGCGACCTGCTGGTGCAGAACGGTCTGATCAGCGAGGGCCAGCTGCAGCTGGCGCTGGACGAGCAGAAGCGCAGCGGCGCCAAGCTTGGCCGCGCGGTGGTCGACATGGGCTTCATCAGCGAGCAGAAGCTGCTCGAGGCGCTGTCGCGCCAGCTCGACATTCCCTGGGTCGACCTGCGCCAGTTCCGCTTCAACGAGGCGCTGATCCAGCGCCTGCCCGAAGCCCTGGCGCGGCGCTTCCGCGCCATCCTGCTGGTGCAGGAGGGCGACTCCCTGCTGGTCGGCATGAGCGACCCGCTCGACCTGTTCGCCCTCGACGAACTGACCCGCCTGCTCGGCCAGCCGGTCAGGCCGGCGGTGGTGCGCGAGGGCGACCTGGTCGACTGCCTCGACCGCTTCTACCGCCGCAGCGGCGAGATCGCCGAACTGGCCGGCCAGCTCGACGAGCGCCTGGAGGAGAGCGACTTCGACTTCAGCGGCCTGAGCCTGGACAACAGCGACGCGCCGGTGGTGCGCCTGCTGCAGATGCTGTTCGAGGATGCCGTGCAGATGAAGGCCTCGGACATCCACATCGAGCCGGACGAGCAGGTGCTGCGCATCCGCCAGCGCATCGACGGCGTGCTCAACGAACAACTGATCAAGGAAACCCGCATCGCCTCGGCGCTGGTCATGCGCCTGAAGATCATGGCCGGCCTGGACATCTCCGAGAAGCGCCTGCCGCAGGACGGCCGCTTCAACATCCGGGTGAGGAACCACAGCCTCGACGTGCGCGTCTCGACCATGCCGGTGCAGTTCGGCGAATCGGTGGTGCTGCGCCTGCTCGACCAGAGCGCCGGGGTGTTCCGCCTCGAGGGCACCGGCATGCCGGCCGAGATGCTGGCGCGCCTGCGCCTGCTGCTGCAGCGCCCGCACGGCCTGGTGCTGGTCACCGGCCCCACCGGCTCGGGCAAGACCACCACCCTGTACGCCGGGCTGTCCGAGCTGAACAGCCCGGAGAAGAAGATCATCACCGTCGAGGACCCGGTGGAATACCGCCTGCCGCGGGTCAACCAGGTGCAGGTCAACCCGAAGATCGAGCTGACCTTCGCCCGCGTGCTGCGCGCCGCCCTGCGCCAGGACCCGGACATCGTGCTGGTCGGCGAGATCCGCGACCAGGAAACCGCCGAGATCGCCCTGCGCGCCGCGCTCACCGGCCACCTGGTGCTGTCCACCCTGCACACCAACGACGCCCTGACCTCGCCGTTGCGCCTGATCGACATGGGCGCCGAGCCGTTCCTGGTGGCCAACGCCCTCAACGCCGTGGTCGCCCAGCGCCTGGTGCGCCGCGTCTGCGAGCACTGCCGCGTCGAGGAGGCGCCGGGCGAGCGCGAGCTGCGCTGGCTGGAGGCCATCCACGGCGCCCCGCTGGCCGGGCGGCGCTTCGTGCGCGGCAACGGCTGCCACCAGTGCCACAACACCGGCTATCTGGGGCGCATCGGCGTCTACGAGCTGCTCGAGGTCGACGGCGCCATGGCCGCCGCCCTGCGCCGCCACGACCCGCAGGGCTTCATCGACGCCGCCCGCACCCAGCCGCACTACCGGCCGCTGGCCGCGAGCGCGCTGGACTACGCGCTGGCCGGGTTGACCAGCGTCGAGGAAGTGCTGCGGGTCAGCGCCAGCCTCAGTGACGGGCTGGTGGTCTGATGGCCAGCTTCCGCTTCAGCGGGCGCGACGCCCAGGGCCGCAAGATCGGCGGCATCCGCCAGGCGGCCAGTGCCGAGGCGCTGGCCGGCGAGCTGCTGGCCGAGCGCATCACCCCACTGAACATCGAGGCCGAAGCGCAGGCGTCCGCCGGCGGCGAGCAAGATGCCCTGCGCGCGCTGAGCCGGCTGCTCGGCCGCGAACGGGTCGAGCTGGAGGAGCTGATCATCTTCTGCCGGCAGATGTACAGCCTGAGCAAGGCCGGCGTGCCGATCATCCGCGCCATCGGCGGGCTCGCCGAATCGACCCGCAACCCCTACTTCCGCGAGATCCTGCAGGCCCTGCGTGGCGACCTGGAGGGGGGCAACGCCATGGCGGTGGCGCTGGGCAGCCACCCGAAGGTGTTCAACCCGCTGTTCGTCAGCATGATCAGCGTCGGCGAGAACACCGGCCAGCTCGACCAGGCCTTCCGCCAGCTGGCCGGCTACCTGGAGATGGAGCGCGAGACGCGCAAGCGCATCAAGCAGGCCACCCGCTATCCGCTGTTCGTGATGGTCGCCATGGGCGTGGCGCTGGCGGTGATCAACCTGCTGGTGATCCCGGCCTTCTCCAAGGTGTTCGCCCAGTTCCACGCCGAGCTGCCCTGGCCGACCCGCGTGCTGATCGGCTTCTCCGAATTCATGCAGCACTGGTGGTGGCTGCTGGCCATCGCCCTGGTCGGCGCGCTGCTCGGCTTCCGCCGCTGGACCGCCACCGAGGCCGGCGCGCTGGTCTGGGACCGCTACAAGCTGCGCCTGCCCATCGTTGGCGCCATCTTCGAGCGCATCGCCCTGGCGCGCTTCACCCGCACCTTCGCGATGATGTACCGCGCCGGCCTGCCGCTGCTGCAGACCCTGGCGATCAACAGCAACACCGTGGGCAACCGCCACATCGGCCGGGCGATCACCGCCATGCGCGGCGGGGTCGAGCGCGGCGAGGCGCTGACCCGCGGCGCCGCCGCCAGCGGCCTGTTCACCCCGCTGGTGCTGCAGATGATGGCGGTCGGCGAGGAAACCGGCGCGCTGGACGACCTGTTCGTCGAGGTCGCCGACTTCTACGAGCAGGAGGTGGACTACGACCTCAAGCGCCTGGCCGACGCCATCGAACCGATCCTCATCGTCGCCATGGGCGTGATGGTGCTGATCCTCGCGCTGGGGGTGTTCCTGCCGATGTGGGAGCTGTCGGCGGCGGCCAAGGGCGTCCAGTGAGGCCGCTGCCGGCGCGGGATGCGCGGCTGCTGCTGGTGGCGCCGCTGCGCCGAGGCGGTCGATGGCTGCTGTCCTTGATGCTGGGCAGTGTGATCGTTATCTCCTTGTGGCATATTGCAGCCGACAGCGAGCGGGCAGCCACGAACACGACGGTGGCGCGCCTTGCGGCCAGCCTCAATGCACTGGCCGCCGAGAATATGGCGCAGGGCCGCCCGCTGGACGCGGGCCGGACCGCGCCCAATCCGTTCACCCTGCTGCGCTGGCAGCAGGGCAACTACTGTGGCGAGCTGGCCGAGAGCCGGACGCCGCGCCGGGGCTGCTGGTACTTCCTGCCGCAGCAGGCCCGGGTGCTGTACCGCGCCCGCTTCGACGGCTGGCGCAGCGGCGGGAAGGAAGGCGTGCAGGTCTGGCAGTTGGTGCGTCTTCCACTGCAAACCATGGAAACCGCAAAGGCCGAGCGGCCGACCGCCGTGGAGCTGCGGGCGGTGGACTGGACCGACCCCGTGACAACGCCCGCAGGGCAAATGGAGATGGAAAGATGAAACAGCAGAAGGGTTTTACCCTGATCGAACTGGTGGTGGTTATCGTGATCCTCGGCGTGCTCGCCGCGGTGGCGCTGCCGCGCTTCATGAATGCGACCGAGGATGCGCACACCGCGGCGGTCAACGGCACCGGCGGCGCGCTGGCGGCCGGCGTGGCGCTGGTGCGTTCGCAGTGGGAGCTGAACCGGGTGAAGGGGATCGCCAACCCGAACACCAACGTGACTAATTTCGGTGACGGCACCGTGGACGTGAACGCCAACGGCTGGCCGATCAGCGCTGCCAGCGATAGCGCGGCTAACCCGAACCCCGCCCGTTGTGTGGAAGTGTGGAACGCCGTCCTGCAGGGCTCTGCTCCGTCGGTGGCGACCGCTGCTACCAGCGACTACCAGGCAGCGGCTGCTGCCGGTGTCTGCACCTACACCTACCGCCTGGACGGCCGTACCGCAGGTCAGCGCACCATCGTCTATGACGCCACCACCGGCGTCGTGACCAGCAACGCCGACTGATTCCACCGGAAAGGCTTTCCGCAAGGACTGTAATCATGAAAAAGCAGCAAAGCGGTTTCACCCTGATCGAACTGATCATGGTCATCGTGGTACTGGGCATCCTGGCGGCCTTCGCGCTGCCGCGCTTCGCCAACCTGGGGCAGGATGCGCGCAAGGCCACCATCGAAGGCGTCGCAGCCTCGATGAAGTCGGCTTCGGCGATCGTGCATGCGGCGTATCTGGCGAAGAATAATTCGACGCTCACCAGTATTACCGTCGAGGGGGAGGCCATTCCCTTGACCAATACCTACCCAGGGGTCGGCGCCAGCACTCCTTCGGCAGTGAAGGGCATCATCGAGGCAGCCGGTATTTCGGCTTCTGAGTTCACCGTTACATATGCCGCTACGACCGTGACTGTTGCAGCCAAGGGTGCTTCCGGTACCTGCAATGTCGTTTATACGGCGGCAACCAGCGCCGATAACCCCCCGGGTGTCGCAGTCGATACAAGCGGTTGCTGATGGTCATGGAAGCTCATGCCGGTAGGTGATCGCCTGCCGGCGTGAGTTTCTTTTTGGATTGTTTCAAGGAGTATTCGTGATGAAAAAACAGCAAAGTGGTTTCACCCTGATCGAACTGATCATGGTCATCGTGGTACTGGGTATCCTGGCGGCCTTCGCCCTGCCGCGCTTCGCCAATCTTGGTCAGGATGCGCGCGTTGCCACTCTGGATGGCGCACTGGGAACGGTACGCTCCGCTGCAGCCATCGCTCACTCGGTACATCTCGCCAAGGGTACTGCCGTCGGCGCCGATGTGACCTTGGAAGGGCAGGCAGTGAAGATGGCCAACGGGTATCCGACTGCGGCGGCCGATGGCATCGCAGTGGCTGCGCAGCTGAGCGCCGATTTCGAGGCGATTGTGGTCACCCCGGCGACCACTCCGCCTTCGATCCGTATTCAGATGAAGAATGCGCCGACGCCGGCAAGTTGCTCCTTCATCTACAACGAGGCTGGTTCGACCACTGCGGCGCCGACCTATACGGCTCGTACTGTCAGCGGTTGCTGACTCTGGGCGTGCGCACTCCGGTGTGCGCTCTCAGAGGCTTGATGCGAGGGGGCGCCCTCTTGGCTGACGGGCGCTCCTTGTGCTTTCCAGCCCGGCGTTGGCCGGGAGTTACGGACAAGGACCGTTTTCATGCAAGCTCAACAACGTGGTTTCACCCTGATCGAACTGATCATGGTCATCGTGGTACTGGGTATCCTGGCGGCCTTCGCCCTGCCGCGCTTCGCCAATCTTGGTCAGGATGCGCGCATCGCTTCTGTTCAGGGGGCTGCGGCGGCGCTCCGCTCGGCAGCAGCCATCGGGCACTCGGCCTGGCTGGTGCGCAGGAACTCCATCCTGACCCTCGAGGGTAATTCGGTGGGTATCAACAACGGTTATCCGCAGGCGGCGGCCCCCGGGATTCTCGTGGCCGCCAGTATCGACAGCAGCAATTTCCAGATCGACGGAGGGGGCCCCAGTGACTCGTCGGTCAAGATCCTGCCGCGGGGAGTCGCTACCACGGCTTCCTGTTTCGTCAGCTACAGCAATGCCGCCGATGTCAATACGCCGCCTTCCATCACCGTCAACACGGGCGGCTGCTGAGTTCCCCATGCACTCCCGCGGCTTCACCCTGGTCGAGCTGATCCTGATGATAGTGATCATCGGCATCCTCGCCGCCGTGGTGGGGCCGCGTTTCTTCCAGCGCTCGACCTTCGACGAGCGCCTCTACGCCGAGGAGGTCCGCGCCGGTCTGCGCCATGCGCAGAAGCTGGCGCTGGCCGGCGGCTGCCGCATCCGCTTCAGCCTGGATGCCACCGGCTACCGTGTGCTGCGCGATACCGACTGCGAGGGTAGCGGCACCACCTTCGTGCCCGTGCTCGACCCCGCGAGCGGCCAGACGCCCTATGCGGGCACGCCCCCGGCCGGCACGACGCTGTCCGCGCCGCTCACCATCGACTTCGATGCTCTCGGCCGACCCAGTGCGGCGGCCAGCGTCACCCTCGGCGCCGGCCATGCCGTGCGCGTCGAGGCGGAAACCGGGTTCGTGCCGTGAAGCGCCAGTGCGGCATGACCCTGGTGGAGCTGGTGATCGCCATCGTCATCGTCGGCATCGCCGCGGCGGCCTTGTACAGCGCCATGGCCAGCATCGGTGGACGCTCCGCCGACCCCATGCTGCGCCAGCAGAGCCTGGCCGTCGCCGAGGCCTATCTGGAGGAGATCCTCGCCCGGGACTTCCTCGATCCGGCCAGCCACGCGCAGTGCCCGGCGCCCCCGGGGGCACGTGCCGACTTCGACAACGTCTGCGACTACGCCGGTCTCGACGATGCGGGCGCCCACGGTGCCGATGGCGTCCCGATTGCCGGCCTGCAGGGCTACCGGGTCCGCGTCGCGGTCGCCCCGCAGGCCTTCAATGGCTTGAGCGCTGCGGCGGCGCTGCAGGTAGTGGTGACGGTCGAGGCCCCGGACGGCCAGCAGTTGACCCTGTCCGGCTGGCGCTCCTGCTACGGCGAGCACGATGGAGCGGGGGCTTACGCATGCGTACCCTGACCCGCAGCGCATTCGATATGCAGCGTAGGGTGGGTAGGCGCGCAGCGTTATCCACCGGGGAGCGGCTGGAAAACGCTGCGCGGTTTGCCACGGGGTGGCCACCCACCCCACGCTTGCCTGCGGCCCGCCAGCGCGGCTTCACCCTGGTGGAGCTGATCCTGGTGATCGTTCTTTCCGCCATCGTCGCGGTGATGGTCAGCACAGTGCTGTCGCGTCCGCTGGAAGGCTTCGTCGCCCAGAGCCGGCGCGCCGAGTTGGTGGACATCGGCGCCACGGCGCTCAACCGCATGCAGCGCGACATCCGCATGGCGGTGCCCGGCTCGCTGCGCCTGAGCCCCGACGGCCAGGCGCTGGAGCTGCTGCTGATCCACAGTGCCGGCCGCTACCTGGCCAACCGTGCCGACGGCGTCAGCCTGAGCTTCGCCACCTCGCCTTCGGCGGATTGCCGGGGGCCGCTGGTGGCCGGCGTGCCGGCCTGCAACGTGCTGCAGGTGCTCGCCCCGGATTTTCAGCCGCCGGCCTCCGGCTGGCTGGTGGTCGCCAGCACGCCGTTCAGCTGGACGCCGAGCAACCCCGGCAATATCACCCCCACCGGGACCGTTTTCACCCGCCTGGCGGACTCGGTCGACTTTCCCGGCATCAGCCTGATCCGCGTCGCGCCGCCCGGCGGTTCCTTCGCCTTCGCCGCCGTCTCGACGCAGCGCCGCATCTATTTCGCCGACCGGGTGGTCGGCTATCGCTGCATGGGTGACGGCCGCTTGCTGCGCTACGAGCACGACCAGTTGCAGGCCACGCTGCCCGCCGCCCTGCCGTCCACCGGCCGCCTGCAGGCCGACCGGGTGACCGGCTGCGACTTCCGCCTCGCCGACGGTCTGGCCAGCCTGCGTCTGGACATCGGCGCGGCGGGCGAGAGCATCCGTCTGGCTCAGCAGGTACAGGTGAGCAATGCGCCCTGAACGTGGATTCGCCCTGGTGGCGGCGCTGTTCGTGATGGTCGTCATTGCCGCGGTGGTGGCGACCATGAGTCGGCTGTCGGTCACCCAGAACACGAGCCTCGACCTTGCCGTGCAGCAGGCCCGTGCCTATCAGGCCGCCCGCGCCGGCCTGGAGTGGGGGTTGCACCAGTTGCTGCTGGAGAGCAACGTGGCGGGCGTCTGCCCGCAGGGCAGCGTGTCGATGGCCGGCAGCGGCCTCGCCGATTTCAGCGTGAACCTCGCCTGCATCAAGCTGCCCTGCACGACGGCCACCTGCGCGCAGAGCTACACGGAGGGCAGCCGTACCTTCAACCTGTACCGGCTGACCGCCACGGCCAGCAACGGCAGCCCGGACAGCCAGGTGGACTACGCCTGGCGGCGGCTGGAAGTGACGGTGGAGAAGTGATCATGCAACGCGCGATGCTCGGCTGGCTTATTCTTCTGTTTCTACTGGTGGGGCGCGCGCAGGCGGAAACGTACACCATCAAGAACAATCTCAACAATATGCCGCCTTGTATAAATGGCACATGGGAGCACCCGTCAGGTAGCAGACTTTATACCTGCACCGGCCGTGTCCTATTGGCGAGTGGCGACATTCTCGATTCCAATCAAGACATAACGCTCAAGGCCAATAACGGCTTCCTGCTGAGTGGCAGTAATTCTATTGGTAGCAGTCAGAAGACGATTGCCCTAGTGTCGGATTATGGCGATATCACTGTGCTGGGGAACGGCAATACCTTCAGCAGTTCGGTAACCTCGAGCAGCGGTGCCATCAACCTGTCGGGCTCCACCGTTGCCGGCGATGTGCAGAGTACCAGTGGTGCCATCGCGATTTCCGCCAGTAGTTCGATTGCCGGCAATGTAACGGGGGGGGGCTCAGGAAGCTTCAGCAACAGCAGCGTGGGGGGCGATACGCAGATCGGGGGTAGTTTGACTGCCAGCGGCTCGATTTTCAGCGGCAATCTGTCCACCGACTGGGGTACGGTCAACCTGACGGGCGGCAGCGTGGGCGGTAATCTTCTGGCCGGTGGCAACATCACCACCAATGGCTCTTCGGTGACCGGCAGCCTGACCAGTACCAATGGTTCGGTCAACTTGACCGGCGGAACCATCGGCGGCCTGGTGAGAAGCGGCTGCTGTGTGGTCGCCACCAGCAACACGAACCTGCAGAATGGCGCACGCTCCGACTCCTCGGGGCTGTCGATCAGCGGTGGCTCGATCCAGGGTGACTTCTATTCGGCGGGCAATGCAGCCGTTTTCGAGTCGGTCACCATGACCTCGGGGGCGGTGTCCGGAGCCAGTACGGTCACCTTTACCGGCAGCACATTGGGCAGCACCAGCGCTTCGGTGACTGTGACCTCGGTCAGCGGAGCCGTGACGCTCAACGATACGACGGCCTATGGCAGCTTCACTGCGCCGAGTTATTCGACTATTTACGTCAACGGGAGTAGTCGCGTGACCGGGGTTTGCCTGCCCGGCTCGACACCGGCCAACGCCTGTCAGACCGTAACGACACCCACCTGCCTAGCCGACGACTTCAATCGCTCAGCCTTGGACCCCAGCAACTGGGCGGTAACCAGCCGCAACGGCAGTTTCGGGGTGCCGAGGATCGTCAACAACCGCCTGCGGCTCACCGACAACTCCGGCAATGTCGCCACAGGAGCCACCCTCCAGCGGCTGGTGCCCGCCTCGGCCAACTTCGTGCAGGTGCAGTTCAAGTACTACGCCTATGGCGGCAACGGCGCCGACGGGGTGGCAGTAGTGTTCTCCGACGCGACGCAGACACCGCAGCCGGGGGCCTACGGCGGCTCGTTGGGTTATGCCCAGAAGACCGGGATCGCCGGATTTGCCGGCGGCTGGCTGGGCGTGGCGCTGGACGAGTACGGCAACTTCTCCGCCGCTGCGGAGGGGCGGGTGGGGGGGGCATCTGGCTCCGGAACGGTGCGACTGCCCGACTCGGTTTCGGTGCGCGGTTCCGGCTCCGGCACGACGGGCTATCGTTATCTGGCGGGCACCGCGGCCAACCTCAGTCCGGGTATCGATTTCTCCGGAAATGGCGTGGGGCCGGGGGATACCTATCGCATCACGCTGGACAACACGGTTGCCGGCAAGGCCATGCTCAAGGTCGAGCGCAATACCGGAGCGGGCTTCACGACACTGGTTTCCTCGTTCGACGTGTTGGCCAGCAGCGGGCAGGCCGCTCTGCCGGCCAATTTCTATCTGACGTTCACGGGATCTACCGGCGGCTCGAACAATATCCACGAACTGGATGATCTGCAGGTGTGTGCGACGAGGATGGATCCGGTCGGCCAGCAGATCGATCACTACGAGTTCGTGCATGCCGGCAATGCGCTGACCTGCAATCCGCTGAGCGTCGAGGTGCGCGCCTGCCTGAATGCCGACTGCTCGCAGCGCCATACCGACCCGGTCAGCGTCACCCTGTCGCCGAGCGGCTGGGAGGGCGGCAGCAGCCGCACGTTCAGCGGCGGCACGCTGGTGGACAACCTGCGGGTCACCACGGCGCAGACGGTGACGCTGGGGGTGAGCAACTCCAGTCCGCCCTTGAAGGCACTGAGCCAGACGCTGTGCAAGGTCGGCGCGGCGCCGCTGTCGACCAACTGCAGCGTGGTCTTCGCCGACAGCGGCTTCATCTTCGATGTGCCGCCCCTGATGGCCAGGAAGGAGCAGACCGGCATCGCGCTGCAGGCGGTACGCAAGGACAACGCGACCCAGCGCTGCGTACCGGCCTTCGGCCCGGCCACCCGCACGCTGCAGTTCTCGAGCGGCCATGTCGATCCCGGCTCGGGCAGCATGCGGCCGTGGATCAACGACACGGAGATTCTGGCGTCACCGACGGCTCTGCCGCTCGTCTTCGACAATCAGGCCACGGCATGGCTGAAGGTGCGCTACGACGATGCCGGTCTGATGCAGCTGAATGCCCGCTTCGACGGCACGGGGCTGGAGAGCGGTCTGGTGATGACCGGCACCGACCAGTTCGTCAGCAAGCCCTACGGCCTGCATGTCTCCACGCCCGCCGATGCCAGTTGCACGGCGGCGGGCGTGGCGGGGTGCGGCCTGTTGCGTGCGGCGGGCGACGGCTTCCCGCTGAGCATTCGCGCGGTGGCCTGGCAGGCCGACGGCGAGGCGCTGACCGCCGCGGCGCTGAGCGACAACGAGGCAACGCCGAACTTCGAGCTGGCCAGCATCGGCCTGACTGGCACCCTGGTCGCGCCGACCCCAGCCGAGGGGGGGGTGGCAGGCTCCTTCTACCGGCACAATGCCGATGGCAGTCGAACAGTGCTCGCCAGCTACGATCATGTCCGGGGCGCCAGCACCGACCTGACGGTGAGCCAGGGCGAGGTCGGCATCTTCCAACTCACTGCAACGCCTGTGGCCGGCAGCTATCACGGGCAGACGGTCGGCGGCGGCACCAGCGCCCTGATCGGCCGCTTCACCCCGGCCTACCTCGGCGTGACCAGCTCGGCCAGCCTGGCCCCGGCCTGCGGTGCCTTCAGCTACCAGGGCCAGCTCATCGGCTTCGCCGGCGGCCAGCCGCAGATCGCGGTGACCGGCTTCAACCGCCAGGGCGGGGTAACCCGCAACTACGACCGCGGGGCATTCTGGCGCCTGGCGCCGCCGCAGCGTCAGCCCTACAGCCTGATCGCGGCGGGCAGGCCGGATCTGGCCGCGCGGCTGCAGAGCCTGGGCGATGCGGAGTCGCTGGCTATCGTCGACAGTGGCGCGGCGGACGGCCGCCGTGCCTTCGACTGGCGGGCCGATGGCGTGCGCCCGGCCGATGCGCTGCGCTGGCAACTGCCGTCGCCGCCTTCGGACGAGGACCTGCCGTTGGTGCTGACCGCCGCGGGGGAACATGTCCGGCTCGGGGTCGAGGCCAGCGAACTGAGGGATCTCGACCTCATCTGCTACCGCGGTAGTGGTGGGAGTGCGGCGGCCTGCCAGGACTTCGAGCATGCCTTCGGCGGCACCGAGCTGCGCCTGGGCCGCCTGCGCCTCGACGCGGCCAGCGGCCCGCAGAACCAGGCGCTGGACCTGCCCTACTGGCTGGAGAGCTGGCAGAGCCAGGGCAGCAGCAGCGTCTGGGGCGAGACCCTGGGGGACACTTGTTCCACGCCGGCAGCGTTGGGGCAGGTGGTGCTGTCCGGCTTCAGCGGCGGCCTGCAGGCCAGCGATTTCCCGACGCCTCCCGGCAGTCTGGAGGCGCCGCCGGTTGCCACGCCGACGCCGAGCGGAGTGGTTCGCCTGCCGGCGCCCAACAAGTCGGGCAGCGTGCTGGCGACGCTGTCCGGTCTGAACGGCGCCTCGCCGGCGCTGCCCTGGCTGTGGTTCGACTGGAACGGCGACGGCACGCCGGAGGCGGCCTCGGCACGGGCGACCTTCGGCGTACAGGCCGTGCAGCGTGCGCTGATCTTCCGTCGCGAGCTCTATCGCCAGTAGCCGAGCGGCACGCTTTTGGTGCGAAGGGCACAACGGTCGTGCGTCAGGGCGGGTTTTGGCGTCAATCCGACACCCGGGGCGCTGCCGCCAGGCCGGCGGGCGACCGGGAGAAACCGCCCTGCAGGTGCAAAAAAGCCCCGGATCGCGCTGCGATCCGGGGCTTCGTGCATAAAAGGGGGAATCCCCGGCCTGCCTGTACCGTGGTCCCCGAAACTGGACACCTTACCTGATGCAGGTGGCGTGCCAATTTCGGGGGAATGCCTCTCAGGCGGCTGCGCGCTCCGGCATCCGGGTGAGCAGCAGGGCCAGCAGGCAGCCGACGCCGGTGGCGCCGACGATCAGGCTCATCGGCAGCGGGCTGCCATCGTGCAGGGCGCTGACCAGGGCGCTGCAGGCGGTGCCGAGGCCGAACTGGCCCGCCACGGCCAGGCCGGCGGCGGCGCCGGCCTGCTTCGGGAAGCGCGCCAGCAGGCTGGCCACGCTGTTGGCGCCGAGCAGGCCGGTGACGCTGACGTAGAGCAGCAGGCAGGCGACGATGGCGGTCAGGCCGCCGATGCCGCTGGCGCCGAGGATCGCCAGGCCCAGGCCGGAGAGGGCGGCGATGCTGGCGCCGAACACCAGCATGCGCTGCGGGCCGAGGCGGCCGACCAGGCGCGCGTTGAGCAGGGTGAAGACGATGATGCCGCCGACGTTCAGGCTGAACAGCCAGCCGTAGTGCTGCGGCGATACGCCGAAGTACTGGATGTAGACGAACGGCGAAGCGGTGATGAAAGCGAACATGCCGCCGAACGACAGGCCCATGCACAGGATGTAGCCGAGCGCCTGCGGCTGCAGGGCGATGTGGCCGTAGGCGCGGAAGGCGGCGGCGAGCGAGGTGCCGCGCCTGTCGGCCGGGTGGGTCTCGGGAATCTTCCAGGCCACGGCCAGCAGGCACAGCCCGGCGAAGACCATCAGCACCACGAACAGCGAGCGCCAGCCGGCGATCAGGATCAGGTAGCCGCCGATCAGTGGGGCGATCAGGGTGGCGAACATGGTCACCAGGTGCATCAGCGACAGCACCCGGGCGGCGTCCTTGAGCGGGAACAGGTCGCGCACGATGGTGCGCGCCAGCACCGAGGCGCCGGCGCCGCCGAGCGCCTGCAGCACGCGCCAGAACACCAGCTGTTCGGCCTCGGCGGCGAGGGTGCAGCCGAGGCTGGCCAGCACGTACAGGGCGATGCCGCCGAGCAGCAGCCTGCGCCGGCCGAAGCGGTCGGACAGCGGGCCGTAGAGCAGCATGCCGGCGCACAGGCCGGCGAGGAACACGCTGATGGTCAGCTGGATCTGCGCCTCGGGTGCGCCGAGATCCGCGGCGATCAGCGGCAGACTCGGCAGGTACATGTCGATCGACAGCGGGCCGAAGGCCACCAGCGCGGCCAGCAGGACGATCAGGCGTTGGGGGTTGGCGACGGCGACCATGCAATCTCCAGTAAGTCGCGAGGGGGAAATGAACAAGGCCGCCCGGAGGCGGCCTTGGGGGTACAGCTTACAGACTGAGCAGGCACAGGGTGATGGCGGGGAACAGCGCCAGCAGGATGATGCGCAGGATGTCCGAGGCGAGGAAGGGGATCACGCCCTTGGCGGTCTCGGTCAGCGGCACGTCGCCGGCGGCGCGCTGGACGATGAACAGGTTCATCCCCAAGGGTGGCGTCACCAGGCCGATCTCCACCACCATCAGGGCGAGGATACCGAACCAGATCGACTTCTCGGTGGCGTCCAGGCCGAAGAAGTCCAGGCCCATGATCACCGGGTAGAAGATCGGGATGGTCAGCAGGATCATCGCCAGCGAGTCCATCACGCAGCCGAGCAGCAGGTAGAGGACGAGGATCGCCGCCAGTACCAGCATCGGCGCCAGGCCGCTGTTCTTCACCCACTCGGCCAGCTCGTTGGGCATTTGGGTCAGCGCCAGGCCCGAGTTGAGCAGGTCGGCGCCGAGCAGCACGAGGAAGATCATCGCGGTGGTCTCGGCAGTGCCGAGCAGGCTGGTGCGGATGCCTTCCCAGCGCATGCCGCCCTGGATCACGGCGAGGATGCCGCAGGCCGCGGCGCCGATCGAGGCTGCCTCGGTGGGGTTGGCCCAGCCGCCGTAGATGCCGACGATCACCACCAGGAACACGCCAACCACCGGCAGCACGCTGACGAAGGCCTTGACGCGTTCGCTGGTCGGCGCCTTGGGGATGCTGTCGGCGGTGTCGCTGTCGCGGGCGACCATGATGCGCAGCACGATCATGTAGCCGATCACCGCGATGATGCCAGGGATCACCGCCGCGACGAACAGCTTGGCGATGGACTCCTGGGTCAGCACGGCGTAGATGATCAGCGGCACCGACGGCGGGATGAGGATGCCCAGGGTACCGCCGCAGGCCACGGTGGCGGTGGCCAGGCGACCCGAGTAGTGGTGACGGCGCAGTTCGGGCAGGGCCACATGGCTCATGGTCGCCGCGGTGGCCAGCGAGGAGCCGCAGATGGCGCCGAAGCCGGCGCAGGCGCCGATGGCCGACATGCCCAGACCGCCTTTCCAGTGGCCGATGAAGGCCGCGGCGCAGCGGAAGATGGCGCGCGACAGGCCGCCGTGGGTGGCGAACTGGCCCATCAGCACGAACAGCGGGATCACCGCCAGGTCGTAGTTGGACAGCCGCGAGTAGGCCAGGTTGTTGAGGGTGAACAGCAGCGAGGACAGGTCGCCGTCGTTGACCGCCCAGAAGCAGGCGGCGCCGCCGATCAGCATGGTGATGCCGATGTGCACGCGCAGGGCCAGCAGGGTGAGGGTGATGGCCAGGGCAATCAGGCCGAGACTCAGACCGCTCATGCGCGACCTCCACGGAACATGTCGATGATGCGGGCCAGCGAGCACAGCGCCAGCAGGACCAGGCTGGGCACGATGCACATCAGCGGGATCCACAGCGGGATCGACAGCAGGGTGGAGACGTCGCCGTACTCCATGTTGTCGAACATCTGCAGGCCGGTGCGCCAGGCCAGGATCAGCGCGGCGACCAGGCACAGCAGGTGGGCGAAGCCGTCCAGGGTGCGCTGCACCAGCGGGGAAGCCTTCATGGTGAAGGCGTCGACCTTGATGTGTGTGCCACGCAGCTCGCACAGCGGCAGGAAGGCGGCGATGGCGATGGAGGCGCCGATTTCCATCAGCTCGATGTCGCCGCGGATCGGCGTATTGAACAGCTTGCGGCCGATGATCGAGATCAGCGACATGTTGATGAGCAGCAGCAGGACCAGACCGCCGCCCAGGGCGAAGCCCTGGGCGACGTAATGCAGAACACGGCGGAAGACGCCGTGTTCTGCGGTCAGGCCGCTCTCGAAGGACAGCGACTCATTCATTTTGTGTATTACCGAGTAGCGGAGGACAGGTTGCGTGCGCCTTCCACGAGCGCCTTGCCGTCGATTCCGTTCTCGCTTGCATCCTTGGCCCAGACATCGGCGACGCCGGCAGCGGCGTCCTGCATGGCCTTGTAGGCGTCTGCGTCGATGGCCACGCGGCTTTCGGCCGGAGCGGCGTTGCGGGCGGCATCCATCGCCTTGTCCCAGGCGGTGGCGAAGCGGTCGTTCAGCGCCGGGCCGCTGTTGCGGTCGATGATTTCCTGCAGGTCCTTGGGCAGGCTGTCGAACTTCTTCTGGTTCATCAGCATGGTCAGCACGGTGTAGCCGATGGCGTGCTGGCCTTCCGGTGCGACGCTGTGGAACTCGGTAACTTCGTCGAGCTTGGTGGCCGGAACCACTTCCCAGGAGGCCAGGGCGCCGTCGACCACGCCCTTGGAGATGGCTTCGGTCATCTGCGCCGGCGGCATGCTCACCGGAGTGGCGCCGAGGGCTTCCACGGTCTTGGCCGCGGTGCGGCTGGAGGCGCGCAGTTTCAGGCCCTTGAGGTCCTCGAGGGTCTTCACCGCCTTGCCGCGGGTGTGCAGGTCCATGCCGCCGTCGCCGAACACGGAGAGCACCTTGTAGCCCTTGAAGTCGTCCTTGGCGTACTGCTCGTAGAACTTCCAGATGATGTCGTTACCGGCCTTGCCGCCGTAGGGCAGCATGAACGGCAGTTCGAGAACCTCGACGCGCGGGAACTTGCCGGCGGAGTAGGCCGGGGCGGTCCAGACGATGTCGGCCACGCCGTTGCGCGCCATGTCGGCCAGCTTGGCGGGGGTGCCGCCCAGCTGCATCGACGGGTACAACTGGCACTTCAGGCGGTCATTGGACTCCTGGCGCAGCTGTTCGCACCACGGCTCGATGATGTTGACCTGGGCGTTGGAGGTGGACGGCAGGAAGTGGCCGACCTTCAGGGTGTAGCTGTCGGCGGCCTGGGCAGCAGAGGCGGCGCCGATGGCGGCAGCGAGGGCAACGAGTTTCAAGGTTCTCATGGGATACTCCCGTGTTTTTGTTGTCCCCAGATTAGTAACATGTTAATCGAATGATTGCATCAAAAATCTGCTGGGCATTCGACGGATGCTTACGGGCTCTGGGTGACGGATGGCTCAGGTGAAGTGCCGGTGCCGCGCGTGCATGCCTCGTAGGTCCGGGAAAGCGTAGCCGAGCCTGCTGGCATGCGCCTCTCCGCGAGGCACGAACAGTCGTTTCATCTGCGGCGCCCGCGGTTGCTGCCTCCGCCAGGGAGGTGGATGGCATGGCCGGGGCCATGTGGTGACCGTTCGCGGGCGCGTTTCGTTAACAAGTTAACGCTGCAATCGTGTGACAGCCGGGGTGGAGCGTCAAGCCATCCGAAAGGAGGGGGGAGGGGGGGATTGTTGTTGTGAAAATTCCGTTCATGCTTGACTTGACGGTTATTTCGCGGTTTTTAGAAGCGGAAGTTCGTTAGGGTGTCGCCCATCGCCGATCGAGAATTTGGTTGTTAACATCTTAATCGGATGGTAAAAGGCGCGTCCGGTTCGCCAGGAAGCTGCCAGCCTGGCGGACGAAACTTCGATTGATCGAATAAGTCCCCGTGGAGACAAAAAAACAATGATCAGGACCTCTCAGCGCTCGAAACTGGCCCTTGGCATCCTCGCTGCCGCCATGGCCGTCCCTGCCGTATCCCAGGCTGCTTTGGTCGAAGACAGCAAGGCGAGCCTCGAGCTGCGCAACATGTATCTGAACCGTGATTTCCGTGACGAAACCACTGGTACTCCGGCCAATCCGCGTTCCTACGGCGAGCTTTGGGGGCAGGGCTTCATCGCCAAGTTCGAGTCCGGCTATACCGACGGTGTCGTCGGCGTGGGTGTCGATGCTCTGGGCCTGGTTGGCGTCAAGCTGGACTCCGGTGCTGGTCGTCGCGACGGCAACATGATGGCCCTCGAAACCGACGGCGCCCCCGTCGACAACAGCTCGCAGCTGGGTCTGACCGCCAAGGCGCGCATCTCCAAGTCGACCCTGCATGTCGGTACCCTGCAGCCGCTGCTGCCGGTCGTGCTGTACAACAATACCCGCCTGCTGCCGGGCACCTACACCGGTGGCCTGATCACCTCCCAGGAAGTCACCGGTCTGACCCTGCATGCTGCACGCCTGACCGAGTACAGCCTGCGTGACTCGACCGATCGTGAAGACTTCGAGGACTCGACCGCGACTCTCACTGACAAGATCGATCACTTCGATCTGGCCGGTGGTTCCTATGCGTTCAATCCGCAGCTGACCGCCAGTTACTACTACGGTCGCTATGACACCCAGTACAAGCAGCACTTCGGTGGCCTGGTGCACAAGCTGCCGCTGGGCGATGGCATCAGCCTGACCAGCGATCTGCGCTACTTCCAGACCGACTACGACGCACCGGGTGCCGCGAAGCTGGATGACAACAAGTTCGTCAACGGCATGTTCACCCTGGCCGTCGGTGCCCACAAGTTCGGTGCCGGCTTCCAGAACATGTCGGGCGACGGCGTTCTCGGCCTGATCGCCGGTGCCGACCCGTACAGCACCAACCTGTCCACCTACTGGACCTTCAACCGCGAGGATGAAGATGCCTGGCAGGTTCGCTACGACTACGACTTCGCCTCGCTGGGTGTTCCGGGTCTGGCTTTCATGACTCGCTATGTCAGCGGTTACAACATTGAGCAGCCCTCCGGCTCCGGTCAGAACGATGGCAAAGAGTGGGAGCGCGATACCGATATCGTGTACACCCTGCAGGATGGCAGCCTGAAGGGCCTGCGCTTCCATCTGCGCAACGTCACCTATCGTTCGGGTGGTGTTGCGGCAGTCAACGCTCGCGACGTCGACGAAAACCGCGTGATCGTCAGCTACACCCTGCCGCTGCTCTAACCCGCACCCGGTAGTCCGAAAGGCCCGCCCTCACCGGCGGGCCTTTTCGTTTCCGGCGCCTGCCTCCTCGCGTTCGCCCTCGCGGCTGCGGTATTCGCTGGGGGTCATGCCCGCCTCGCGACTGAAGAAGCGGGTGAAGTAGGCCGGATCCTTGAAGCCGAGCTGGTAGCCGATCTCGTTGACCGAGCTGGCGGTGAACAGCAGCAGGCGCCGCGCTTCCTGCATCAGCCGCTCGTGGACCAGGCGCTTGGACGGCAGGTCGGCGATGCGCCGGCAGATGTCGTTGAGGCGCGCCTCGGTGACGCCCATCGCCTCGGCGTAGCGCGACAGCGGCCAGTGCTTGCGATAGTGGTCCTCGATCAGCGCGTTGAAGCGGTGGAAGATCTGCAGGTTGTCGTGGCGCACGTGCTGGTTCTTCACCGGCTCGGCGGCCAGGCGCAGCAGGGTGATGAAGATCAGCTGGGTCAGCGCGTGCAGGCTGGCCTGGCGCGCCACCCGGTGCTGGGCGAACTCCTCGGCGAGCATGGCGAACAGGCGGTCGAGGCGCTCGATCTCGCCGGCGTAGCTGGCGTCCAGCGAGCCGAGTGCCACGCAGGTCGGCGACACCAGGCGCGGCTCGCCCGACTGGCTCAGATGCGCCTCGAGCAGCGGCCAGACCAGCTGCTGGCGCACGGTCAGAACATGGCCTTCACTATCCGGATGAGTGACGAAGGCATGCGGGATGGTCGGCGGGGTGAGGAAGAACAGCGGGGCGCTTTCGCTGTACTGCCGGTCGTCGAGATAGACCCGCGCCGCGCCGCTGGTCACGTAGTGGACCTGGAAGAAGCGGTCGTGGCGGTGCACCGGCATGTTGCGGCCGAAGAAGTCGGCCAGCTTGCCGAGGGCCTCGTAGTGCACGTCCTCGTCGGCATATCTTTGGTCGTAGACCTGGCCGATGTTGATGTTCGGAATGGGCTCGTGTTCCCGCATGATCCGCGGCCTCCCGCCTGTTCTGGGCTGTTTTTCATGATACCGCGCCGTGACCGGGCGATGCCGAGGGACTTGACCACGATTAACATGTTAATTATAAAGTTCACATGTTAACTGGCCGTCGCGCGACGGTGGTCATGGTGAGTGCCGGGTCCTGTCCGCAGGGGCCGGTTTATCCAACTGGTCTGTGGAGAAGAGCTGGCATGCGCCGAGCGATGATTGAAGTGGACGGCAAGGTCCTCGAGGCGACGGTCGACGACAACGGTCAACCGTCCGTGAATGGCCAGGCCGTCAAGCCTGACGCCTGGAAAGCCCCGTTCAGCGGCACCGTGTTCGGCATCGCGCTGAACTACCAGGGCCTGCTGGACAGCAAGATTGCCGAGTTCAACCAGGATCCGTACAAGACCCCGCCGAAGACCCCGGTGCTGTACATCAAGACCCCGAACACCGTGGTCGGCCACGAAGGCAGCATCGTCTTCCCGGCCGGCGTCGACGCCATCCAGGCCGGCCCGGCGCTGGGCGTGGTGATCGGCAAGCGCGCCAGCCGCGTGTCCGAAGCCGAAGCCATGGACTACGTCGGCGGCTACACCGCGGTCAATGAAGTCACCCTGCCGGAAGTCAGCTTCTACCGCCCGGCGGTCAAGGCCAAGTGCCGCGACACCTTCTGCCCGGTCGGTCCGGTGGTGGTCGATGCCGCCGACATCAAAGATCCGCACGCACTGGAGATCAGGCTGCTGGTCAACGGCGAAGTCCGCCAGCAGAACAGCACCGCCAACTTCGTGCGTTCGATCCCCGAGCTGATCAGCTTCCTCAGCCAGTTCATGACCTTCGAGCCGGGTGACCTGATCATCACCGGCGTGCCGGAAGGTCGCGTCGACATCGCCGTCGGCGACAAGGTCGAAGTCGAAATCGCCGGCGTTGGCCGCCTCAGCAACACCGTGGTCGCGGAATAAGGAGCCGGAACATGAAACACGCACGCATCCGTTACCAGGGCGAAGTCCACAACGTCGCCGTCGAAGACGACAACGCCGTCCGTCTGGCCGATGGCACCCTGCTGGCCGAAGACCAGGTCGAGTGGCTGCCGCCGGCCACCGGCAGCATGTTCGCCCTCGGTCTGAACTACGCCGACCACGCCGCCGAGCTGGCGTTCAAGGCGCCGACCGAGCCGCTGGTGTTCATCAAGGCGCCGAACACCTACACCGGCCACCGCCAGATCACCTGGCGTCCGGACAACGTCGCCTACATGCACTACGAGTGCGAGCTGGTGGCGGTGATCGGCAAGACCGCGCGCAACGTCAAGCGCGAGGACGCCCTGGACTACGTCGCCGGCTACACCGTCTGCAACGACTACGCCATCCGCGACTACCTGGAGAACTACTACCGGCCGAACCTGCGGGTGAAGAACCGCGACTGCACCACTCCGGTCGGCCCGTACATCATCGACCGCAGCCAGATCGCCGATCCGCAGAACCTCAAGCTGCGCACCTGGATCAACGGCGAGCTGCGCCAGGAAGGCTCCACCAAGGACATGATCTTCGACATCCCGTTCCTGATCGAATACCTGTCCGCGTTCATGACCCTGCAGCCGGGCGACATGATCGCCACCGGCACTCCGGAAGGCCTGGCCGACGTGGTCCCGGGCGACGAAGTGGTCGTGGAAGTGGAGGGCGTCGGTCGCCTCGTCAACACCATCGTCAGCGAAGCCGATTTCTTCGCTGCCAAGAATGCCGCAGTAGCCAAGTGAGGGTTAAGCAATGATCAAGCATTGGATCAACGGCCGTGAGGTCGAGAGCAAAGAAGTCTTCGAGAACCTGAACCCGGCTACCGGCGAAGTGATCTGCGAAGTGGCCAGCGGCGGCGCCGAGGAAATCGCCCAGGCCGTGGCTGCGGCCAAGGAAGCCTTCCCGAAGTGGGCCAACACCCCGGCCAAGGAACGCGCCCGCCTGATGCGCAAGCTGGGTGAGCTGATCGACCAGAACGTGCCGAAGCTGGCCGAGCTGGAGACCCTGGACACCGGTCTGCCGATCCACCAGACCAAGAACGTGCTGATCCCGCGCGCCTCGCACAACTTCGAGTTCTTCGCCGAGGTCTGCACCAACATGAACGGTCACACCTACCCGGTGGACGACCAGATGCTCAACTACACCCTGTACCAGCCGGTCGGCGTGTGTGGCCTGGTGTCGCCGTGGAACGTGCCGTTCATGACCGCCACCTGGAAGACCGCGCCGTGCCTGGCGCTGGGCAACACCGCGGTGCTGAAGATGTCCGAGCTGTCGCCGCTGACCGCCAACGAGCTGGGCCGCCTGGCCCTGGAGGCCGGCATCCCGGCCGGCGTGCTCAACGTGGTGCAGGGCTACGGCGCCACCGCCGGCGACGCCCTGGTCCGCCACAACGACGTGCGCGCCATCTCCTTCACCGGCGGCACCGCCACCGGCAAGAAGATCATGGAAACCGCCGGCCTGAAGAAGTACTCCATGGAACTGGGCGGCAAGTCGCCGGTGCTGATCTTCGACGACGCCGATCTGGATCGCGCCCTCGACGCCGCGCTGTTCACCATCTTCTCGCTGAACGGCGAGCGCTGCACCGCAGGCTCGCGGATCTTCATCCAGGAAACCGTCTACGACAAGTTCGTCGCCGAGTTCGCCGCCCGCGCCAAGCGCCTGATCGTCGGCGATCCGCAGGATCCGAAGACCCAGGTCGGCTCGATGATCACCAAGGCGCACTACGACAAGGTGACCGGCTACATCAAGATCGGCATGGAAGAGGGCGCCAACCTGGTCGCCGGTGGCCTGGAGCGTCCGGCCAACCTGCCGGCCCACCTGGCCAAGGGCAACTTCATCCAGCCGACCGTGTTCGCCGACGTCGACAACCGCATGCGCATCGCCCAGGAAGAGATCTTCGGCCCGGTGGTCTGCCTGCTCAAGTTCAAGGACGAGGCCGAGGCCCTGCGCCTGGCCAACGACGTCGAGTACGGCCTGGCCTCCTACATCTGGACCCAGGACATCGGCAAGGCCCACCGCTTGGCCCGCGGCATCGAGGCCGGCATGGTGTTCATCAACAGCCAGAACGTGCGCGACCTGCGTCAGCCGTTCGGCGGCGTGAAGGCCTCGGGTACCGGTCGCGAAGGCGGCGAGTACAGCTTCGAGGTGTTCGCCGAGATCAAGAACGTGTGCATCTCCATGGGCAGCCACCACATCCCGCGCTGGGGCGTCTGAGGCAGCCACTAGCGACCGTCTGACGGTCGCCCGCGTCGGAACGGGCAGCTCCCCTCGGGGACTGCCCGTTTTCGGCCATGCACCCCCGAATCATCGCCGCGTGCGCCGCGCGCATGAGGCCGCAAGGAGAATCGTCATGGGCAAACTTGCTCTGGCTGCCAAGATCACCCACGTTCCCTCCATGTACCTGTCCGAGCTGCCCGGCCCGCGCCAGGGCTTCCGCAAGGCGGCCATCGACGGCCACATCGAGATCGCCCGCCGCTGCCGCGAGCTGAACGTGGACACCATCGTGGTGTTCGACACCCACTGGCTGGTCAACGCCAACTACCACATCAACTGCGGTCCGCACTTCAAGGGCCTGTACACCAGCAACGAGCTGCCGCACTTCATCAGCAACATGGAGTACGAGTTCCCCGGCAACCCGGAGCTGGGCCGCCTGCTGGCCGCCGAGGCCAACCGCCTGGGCGTGGAGACCATGGCCCACGACGCCACCACCCTGGCGCCGGAGTACGGCACCCTGGTGCCGATGCGCTATATGAACGCCGACCAGCACTTCAAGGTGGTCTCGGTTTCGGCGCTGTGCACCTCCCACTATCTGGCCGACAGCGCCCGTCTGGGCTGGGCCATGCGCAAGGCGGTGGAAGAGCACTACGACGGCACCGTGGCCTTCCTCGCCAGCGGCTCGCTGTCGCACCGCTTCGCGCAGAACGGCCAGGCGCCGGAATTCGCCACCAAGATCTGGAGCCCGTTCCTCGAGACCCTCGACCACCGCGTCATCCAGATGTGGGAGGAGGGCGACTGGGAAACCTTCTGCGCCATGCTGCCGGAGTACGCGGTCAAGGGTCACGGCGAAGGCTTCATGCACGACACCGCGATGCTGATGGGCGCCCTCGGCTGGAGCAAGTACGACGCCAAGGCCGAGGTGATCACCCCGTACTTCGCCGCCTCCGGCACCGGGCAGATCAACGCCGTGTTCCCGGTCACCCCGCAGGACGGCTCGACCATCCCGGCGGCGCAGGCCTCCAACCCGGACTTCATCGCCGCCAGCCGCCTGTAAGGAGCGCTGCCATGCCCCATCTGGTCCTCTACTACAGCCCCGACCTCGAACGCGATGTCGACGTCGGTTCCCTGTGCCGCGAGCTGGCCGACTGCATGCTCGAGCAGCGCGACGAGAACGGCCGCCAGGTGTTCCCCACCGGCGGCACCCGCGTGCTGGCCTACCCGGCGGCGCACGCGGCGATCGCCGACGGCAAGGGCGACTACGGCTTCTTCTACGCCAACCTGCGCATGGGCTGCGGCCGCAGCGCGGCGGTGCATAAGCAGGTCGGCGACAGCCTGCTGGCGGTGCTGCGCGCGCGCCTCGACGGCCTGCTGGCCCAGCGCCCGATCGGCGTGACCCTGCAGATCGACGAAAGCAGCGCGCAGGTCTATGACGCCAAGCACAGCACCCTGCACCCGCTGTTCACCAAGAATTGAAAGCTCCAAGAATCGAGAGTTCCGAGGTCTTCATGTTTGACGCCCAACTGATCCAGCAAGCTGCCGAGCGCCTCGACACCGCCGAGCGTACCGGCGAGCAGATCCGCCAGTTCTCCCTGGAGAACCCGGACATGACCATCGCCGACGCCTACGCCATCCAGCGCGCCTGGGTCGAGAAGAAGATCGCCGGCGGCCGCAAGATGATCGGCCACAAGATCGGCCTGACCTCGCGCGCCATGCAGGTGTCCTCCAACATCACCGAGCCGGACCACGGCGTGCTGCTCGACGACATGCAGTTCGAGGAAGGCTCCGACATCCCGATGAGCCGCTTCATCGTGCCGCGCGTCGAGGTCGAGCTGGCGTTCATCCTCGGCAAGCCGCTGAGCGGCCCGAACTGCACCATCTTCGACGTGCTGGACGCCACCGAGTACGTGATCCCGGCGCTGGAGATCATCGACGCGCGCATCCACAACGTCGATCCGGAGACCGGCATCACCCGCAAGGTGTTCGACACCATCTCCGACAACGCCGCCAACGCCGGCATCGTCCTCGGTGGCCGCGCCATCCGTCCGCACGACGTCGACCTGCGCCGCGTGCCGGCGATCCTCTACCGCAACGGCGTGATCGAGGAGTCCGGCGTGTCCGCCGCGGTGCTCAACCACCCGGCCAAGGGCGTGGCCTGGCTGGCCAACAAGCTGGCGCCCTACGGCGTGAGCCTGGAGCCGGGGCAGATCATCCTCGGCGGCTCGTTCACCCGCCCGGTGGCGGCCAAGGCCGGCGACACCTTCCATGTCGACTATGACATGCTGGGTTCCATCTCCTGCCGCTTCGTCTGAGGAACCCGTCATGCAGATGCCCGTCAACACCTTCAAGCAGCGCCTGAGCGCCGAACAGCAGATCGGCCTGTGGGTCGGCCTGGCCGATCCGTACTGCGCGGAGCTGGCGGCCAACGCCGGTTTCGACTGGCTGCTGCTCGACGGCGAGCACGCGCCCAACGACCTGCGCGGCCTGCTCGGCCAGCTGCAGGCGGTGGCCCCGTATCCGAGCCAGGCGGTGATCCGTCCGCCGATCGGCGATTCGGTGGTCATCAAGCAGCTGCTCGACATCGGCGCGCAGACCCTGCTGGTGCCGATGGTCGAGTCGGCCGAGCAGGCTGCCGAGCTGGTGCGCGCCATGCACTACCCGCCCAAGGGCATCCGCGGCGTCGGCGCCGCCCTGGCGCGCGCCTCGCGCTGGAACAACATCGCCACCTACCTGGCCGAGGCCGACGAGCAGATGTGCCTGCTGGTCCAGGTGGAAAGCCTCAAGGGCCTGGAGAACCTCGACGCCATCGCCGCGGTCGAGGGCGTCGACGGCGTGTTCATCGGTCCGGCCGACCTGTCGGCGGCCATGGGCCACCGCGGCAACCCGGGCCATCCGGAGGTGCAGGCCGCCATCGAGGGTGCCATCGCGCGCATCCGCGCCGCCGGCAAGGCCGCCGGCATCCTCAGCGCCGACGAGAAGCTGGCACGCCGCTACCTGGAGCTGGGCTGCGCCTTCGTCGCCGTGGGCGTCGACACCAGCCTCTTGATGCGCTCGCTCAAGGCCCTGGCCGCCAACTTCAAGGGTACTGCACCGGCGCCGGCCGCGCCCGGCAGCAGCGTCTACTGACTTCCTTTCGAGAGATTCGCCATGCAACTGACCGATAGCACCCTGCTGCGCACCCAGGCCTTCATTGGCGGGGAGTGGGTCGACGCCGACGACGGCGCCACCTTCGCGGTGACCAACCCGGCCGACCTGTCGCCGATCTGCAACGTCGCCTCCGTGGGCGCCGTGGAAACCGAGCGCGCCATCGCCGCCGCCGAAGCCGCCCTGCCGGCCTGGCGCGCCAAGACCGCCAAGGAGCGCTCGGCGCTGCTGCGCAAGTGGTTCGAGCTGATGATGGCCAACCAGGAAGACCTGGCCCGCCTGCTCAGCTGGGAACAGGGCAAGCCGCTGACCGAGAGCCGCGGCGAGATCGCCTACGGCGCCAGCTTCATCGAGTGGTTCGCCGAGGAAGCCAAGCGCATCTACGGCGACGTGATCCCCCACGACAAGCAGGGCCGCCGCCTGGTGGTGATCAAGCAGCCGATCGGCGTGGTCGCCGCGATCACCCCGTGGAACTTCCCCAACGCGATGATCACCCGCAAGGCCGGCCCGGCGCTGGCCGCCGGCTGCACCATCGTCATCAAGCCGGCCTCGGAAACCCCGCTGTCGGCGCTGGCCCTGGCCGAACTGGCCAGCCGTGCCGGCATCCCGGCCGGCGTGGTCAACGTGGTCACCGGCAACGCCCGCGCCATCGGCGGCGAGCTGACCCGCAACCCGAGCGTGCGCAAGCTGTCGTTCACCGGCTCCACCGGCATCGGCAAGATGCTGATGGCGCAGTGCGCCGACACCATGAAGAAGGTCAGCATGGAGCTGGGCGGCAACGCGCCGTTCATCGTCTTCGACGACGCCGATCTGGACGCCGCGGTGGCCGGCGCCATGGCCTCCAAGTACCGCAACAGCGGCCAGACCTGCGTGTGCACCAACCGCATCCTGGTGCAGGACGGCGTGTACGACGAGTTCGCCAAGCGTCTGGTGGCCGCGGTCAACGCGCTCAAGGTCGCCCCGGCCCACGAGGCCGGCGCCGAGCAGGGCCCGCTGATCAACGCCAAGGCGGTGGCCAAGGTCGAGGAGCACATCGCCGACGCCGTTGCCAAGGGCGCCAAGGTGCTGGCCGGCGGCAAGCCGCACGCACTGGGCGGCAGCTTCTTCGAGCCGACCGTGCTCGGCGAGGTGACCCCGGCGATGCTGGTGGCGCGCGACGAGACCTTCGGCCCGCTGGCGCCGATCTTCCGCTTCAAGACCGAAGCCGAAGCCATCGCCATGGCCAACGACACCGAGTTCGGCCTGGCCTCCTACGTCTACACCCGCGACCTGGGCCGCGCCTGGCGGGTCAGCGAGGCGCTGGAGTACGGCATGGTCGGCGTCAACGAGGGTATCATCTCCACCGAGATCGCCCCGTTCGGCGGCATCAAGGAGTCCGGCACCGGTCGCGAAGGCTCCAAGTACGGCATCGACGACTATGTCGAGATGAAGTACATGTGCCTGGGCATCGGTAACTGAGAGCCCGTTCGCCTTCTGTGGTAAAACATGGCGCCGCTCCGGATGGAGCGGCGTCGTGTCGTTTTTGTAGGAACATCATGGCCGCCATGCCCAAACAAGATCCGTCCCTGACCCTGGCCCTGCTGCAGGCGCGCGAAGCGGCGATGAGCTTCTTCCGCCCGCTGCTCAACCAGCATGACCTCACCGAACAGCAGTGGCGGGTGATCCGCATCCTCAGCCAGTACCCGCACGGCGAACTGGAAAGCCACCAGCTGGCGGAGATGGCCTGCATCCTGCGTCCGAGCATGACCGGCGTGCTGGTGCGCCTGGAGCGCGACGGCCTGGTGCGCCGCTGGAAGCCGGTCAACGACCAGCGCCGCCTGTGCGTCAGCCTGACCCCCAAGGGCAGCGCGCTGTTCGAGGAAATGAGCGGCGAGATGGCCCGCCAGTACAAGGAAATCCAGCGCCAGTTCGGCCCGGAGAACTTCCAGACCCTGATGCGCCTGCTCCAGGAACTGGCGAGGATCGAGCCCGGCGCGCCCAACGGGCGCAAGAGCGCCTGACGCTATACCGACTCCCGACAACAACAAGCCGAATCCGAGGTGTCCGATGCTGCGCAACCAACCGTCCCTGTCCCTCGACCTGGCCCTGCTGGCCATGCCCGCCGCGCTCGCCGAGGCGCGCCGCCTGGGCGTGCGCGTCAGCCTGTCGATCGTCGACGCCAGCGGCCAGCTGCTCAACCTGGCGCACATGGACGGCGCGCCGGCGCCGAGCCGCGATATCGCCCATGACAAGGCCTGGACCGCCGCCGGCTTCGGCCTGGCCACCAGCGCCTGGGAAGAGCGCCTGGCCAGCATGCCGCCCAGCGTGCGCGACGGCCTGCTGCAGCGTCCGCGCCTGGCCATGTTCGGCGGCGGCGTGCCGGTGAAGGTCGACGGGGTGGTGGTCGGCGCCATCGGCGTGTCCGGCGCCACCGCGGCGCAGGACGAGCAGTGCGCCCAGGCCGGCGTCGCGGTGATCCTCGCCGCGCTCAAGCAGTAATTCCGCGTAGGCGTAGGTCGGGTCAGGCCTCCGGCCGTAACCCGACATGGATGCCGCAGGCATCCCCATCACCCGGGTCCGATGGCCGGCCTGTCGGCCGGCACGTCGGGTTACGCCGCGTTGCGGCTAACCCGACCTACCGCTGATCGCTCTGCGGCGTGACCCGCAGCACTTCCTCGACGGTGGTCTGCCCGCTGGCGACCTTCTGCGCGCCGGACAGGCGCAGGCTGCGCATGCCCTCCTTGAACGCCTGGCGGCGCAGCGCGGCGAGGTCGGTGTCGGCGTGGATCTGCTGCCTCAGGCCGTCGCTCATCAGCATGATCTCGTAGACCCCGGCGCGGCCGCGGTAGCCGGTGTCGCGGCATTCGTTGCAGCCCACCGCGCGCATGGCGCCGCCCGGCAGTGGCGCGCTCCACGGCCGGGTCAGCTCCTGCCAGTCGGCGTCGTCGAGCGTGTGCGGCGCCTTGCAGTGCGGGCACAGGGTGCGCACCAGGCGCTGGGCCATCACGCCGAGGATGGTGGCCTTGAGCAGGTAGTGCGGCACGCCCAGCTCGAGCAGGCGGCTGATCGCGCTGGGCGCGTCGTTGGTGTGCAGGGTGGACAGCACCAGATGGCCGGTCAGCGCCGCCTGGATGGCCATCTCGGCGGTCTCCAGGTCGCGGATCTCGCCGACCATGATGATGTCCGGGTCCTGGCGCATCAGCGCGCGCACGCCGCTGGCGAAGGTCAGCTCGATGTTGTGCTGCACCTGCATCTGGTTGAACGCCGGCTCGATCATCTCGATCGGGTCCTCGATGGTGCAGACGTTCACCTCCTCGGTCGCCAGCTGCTTGAGGGTGGTGTACAGGGTGGTGGTCTTGCCCGAGCCGGTCGGCCCGGTGACCAGGATGATGCCGTTGGGCTGCGCGGTCATGCTCTGCCAGCGGCGCAGGTCGTCGGCGGAGAAGCCGAGCTTGTCGAAGCCCTTGAGCAGCACCTCGGGGTCGAAGATGCGCATCACCAGCTTCTCGCCGAAGGCGGTGGGCAGGGTGGAGAGGCGCAGCTCGATCTCGCCGCCGTCGGGGGACTTGGTCTTCACCCGGCCGTCCTGCGGCTTGCGCTTCTCCGCCACGTTCATCCGCCCGAGGCTCTTCAGGCGGCTGACGATGGCCATGATCACCTGCGGCGGGAACTGGTAGACGTTGTGCAGCACGCCGTCGATGCGAAAGCGCACGGTGCCCTGCTCGCGGCGCGGCTCGATGTGGATGTCGCTGGCGCGCTGCTGGAAGGCGTACTGGAACAGCCAGTCGACGATGGTGACGATGTGCGCGTCGTTGGCGTCCGGCTCGCCGTCCGCCGCGCCCAGATTGAGCAGCTGCTCGAAGTTGCCGACCCCGCTGATCTTCTGCTCGGAGGCCGAGGCGCCGCTGACCGAGCGCGCCAGGCGGTAGAACTCCTGGGTGAAGCGCTGCAGGTCCGCCGGGTTGGCCACCACGCGGCGGATGCTGCGCTTGAGCACGTGGGTGAGGTTGGCCTCCCAGCTGGTGACGAACGGCTGGGCGCTGGCGATGGTCACGCTCTCGCTGTCCACCGCCACGGCGAGGATCCGGTGGCGCTGGGCGAAGGCGTGCGACATCAGCGGGGTGACCGCGGCGACGTCGATCTTCAGCGGGTCGATGCGCAGGTAGGGCTGCCCGGCGTACTCGGCCAGCCACTGGGTCAGACTCTCCAGGTCGAGCTTGCGTCCCGGTCGGGCGCGGTCGTCGAGCTGCTGGGCGGCGAGGAACTCCAGCGGGTGCTGCTGGGTGTTGAGGCTGCTGCGGCGGATGGCCAGGCACTGCTCGGCCTCCGCCTGGTCGATGCGCCCCCGCTGGATCAGTTCGCGCAGCAGGTCGTTGAGGTCGAGCCAGCGGTCCTGGACGGGCGTGGTCATGGCGGTCATCGGATTCCTCGGGCGGGCAGCTGGAGCAGGGCGCCAGCATGCCGGGAAACGCCAGGGCTGTCGCCGGGGTGGATCATGTTTCGGGTGATCGACCTTGCCGTAGGGCGCCCTGCGCACCCGCGCACGGTGGGTGGTGCGCGCGGCGCCCCCTACGGGTGTCGGAGCCTTACTTCAGGGCCTTCCAGCCCCTGAGCATCCACAGGGTCTGCACCTGCGCGGCGCGCGCCTGCAGCACTTCCTCGTCGGCCGGGCGGTTGGCCAGCTCGACCAGCTTGTGCAGCTCGCCGTACAGGCGGTCGGCCTCGGGGATGTCCAGCACGCCGCGGGCCGGACGCAGCCAGGCGGCCATGCGCTCCAGGCGCGGCAACTGTTCGGTCAGGTCGTAGGGCTGGCGCTGGTAGCGCTCCAGCGGCAGGGCGGCGATCTCCTCGCCCAGCTGGCGGGCCAGCCAGCGGCCGAAGGCGGCGGCGCCGGCACGCTGGCCGCGCTCGTTGCGCTGCTCGGTCCAGGCGCGGCTGAGCAGCCAGCGCGAGGCCTGCAGCGAGAACAGCCCCCAGCGCGTCTGCCCGAGTTCCTCGGCGAACTGCTCGGGAGCGGCCTGGCGCACGGCGTCGTCGTCCTGGCCGGCCTGCACGTGCGGGCGCCAGTCCTCGAGCAGGGCATCCAGCGCTTCGCGCAGCTCGCGCGAGCTGGCGCGCGGCGCGGCCTGGCCGAGGCTGCCGAGCAGGGCGCGCAGGTCGATGAGCTGCTGCAGCCACTGCTCCAGCAGCTTCCAGTGGCCGTTGAAGCGGTACTGCTCGGCCAGCCGCTGGCTGTTGCCCAGCAGTTGCCAGGCCAGCGCGGCGAAGGCGTCGTCCAGCGTCATGGCCGCGTCGAGCGCCGGCTCCGGCAGGCTGACGCTGTAGCAGGCCGGGTCGAACAGCCGGTAGCCGCGCTCGGCCTTGCTGATGTCGCAGGGCATCAGCGGCAGGGTGGCGGCCAGTTCGGCGGCCAGCTCCAGCAGCGCGGCGGGGTCGCCCTCGCGCAGCTCCAGCTCCAGCTCGCAGATTTCCTCTTCCTGCTTGCCGGCGATCACCTTGCCCAGATCCAGCGCAGCCTCGATCACCACCTTGGCCTTGCCGCGGCCCCAGGCGATCTCGGCCCGGTCGCGGACGAAGTCGGTGGTGAAGATCGGCTTGAGGCTCTTCTTGTCCAGCCCGGCCAGCTCGGCCGGCCAGCACTCGTCGGTCAGCTTCTTCAGGTCCAGCCTGGCCTTGTCCAGGTACCAGTCCCACTCGTTGCGCTCGGACAGCCCGGCGACGCTCTGGCCGCGGCTCTTCAGGGTCTGGATGTGCTGCTCGCCGTCGCGGCGCAGGCGCAGGGCGACGCGGGCGCGGGCCAGGTCGCGCTCGGGGGTGTCGAAGTACTGGTTGAACAGCTCGGCGTGCTGCCAGCCGCTCTTGTTGCGCTTCTTCAGCAGCGGGTGCTCGCGCAGGGCGGCGAGGGTGGCGCGACTGGCGCGCAGCTTGATTTCGGTTTCTTTGACCATGACGGACGGGGTCCTGCCTTATCAGACAACTGTTACAGCGAAATGATGGCGTGCTGGCGGGGGTGATGGCGGCGGATTTATAATCAGGGTCCTTTTCAACAGGGTTTTACCCCATGCCGATCAATCCCTTCGTCAGCCTGTTCGGGCGTTCCCCCATCGGGCCGATGCAGCAGCACATTGCCAAGGCACATGAGTGTGCTGCGAATCTCCTGCCCTTCTTCCAGGCCGTCGTCGCCGAGGACTGGCCGCGGGTGGAGCAGATTCAGCAGGAGATGTCGCGACTGGAGCAGGAAGCCGACAAGCTCAAGAAGAGCGTGCGCATCCATCTGCCGAAAAGCCTGTTCCTGCCGGTGCCGCGCTCGGACCTGCTCGAGCTGCTCAGTGTACAGGACAAAGTGGCCAACCGCGCCAAGGACATCGCCGGCCTGATGCTGGGTCGCCAGATGACCATCCCGGCGGCGCTGCAGCCGCTGATGCTGGCCTACGTGCAGCGCACCGTCGACGCCAGCGCCCAGGCGCTGAAGGCGATGAACGAGCTGGACGAGCTGCTCGAGACCGGCTTCGCCGGCCGCGAGGCGACCCTGGTGGAAAACATGGTCGAGGAGCTTGAGGTCATCGAGCAGGATACCGACCGCCTGCAGATCGAGGTGCGCCGCACCCTGTTCACGCTGGAGAAGGACCTGCCGCCGGTCGACGTGATGTTCCTCTACCAGATCATCGAGTGGATCGGTGACGTGGCCGACCGCGCCGAGCGCGTCGGCAATCGTCTGGAGCAACTGCTGGCGCGCTAAGGGCGCCAGCGTTCTTTCTGATATCTCAACGAGAAATCATTTATGTCTCTCATCACGGATTACGGGTTCGTACTCCTCGTGCTCGCCTGCGCCTTCGGTTTCTTCATGGCCTGGGGTGTCGGCGCCAACGACGTGGCCAACGCCATGGGCACTTCGGTCGGCTCCCGCGCGCTGACCATCAAACAGGCGATCCTGATCGCCATGGTCTTCGAGTTCTGCGGCGCCTACCTGGCCGGCGGCGAGGTGACCGAGACCATCAAGAACGGCATCGTCGACGCGACGGTGATCACCCCCGACCTGATGGTGCTGGGCATGATGTCGGCGCTGCTGGCGGCCGGCACCTGGCTGATGGTGGCCACCGCCAAGGGCTGGCCGGTGTCCACCACCCACTCGATCATCGGTGCGGTGATCGGCTTCGCCGCGGTCGGCGTGTCGATGGACGCGGTGCAGTGGAGCGCCATCGGCCCGATCGTCGCCAGCTGGGTGGTCACCCCGTTCCTCTCCGGCCTGGTCGCCTTCGGCCTGTTCATGAGCGTGCAGAAACTGATCATCGACACCGACGAGCCGTTCCGCAACGCCAAGCGCTTCGTGCCGGTCTACATGTTCCTCACCGGCTTCATGGTCGCGCTGATGACCGTGACCAAGGGCCTCAAGCACGTCGGCCTGCACCTGTCCGGCAACCAGGGCATCCTGCTGGCGCTGGGCATCGGCGTGCTGGTGATGCTGCTCGGCATGGCCATCCTCAGCCGCATCCAGGTGGATGGCGAGGCGGACAAGGGCTTCCACTATGCCAGCGTGGAGAAGGTGTTCGCCGTGCTGATGGTGTTCACCGCCTGCTCGATGGCCTTCGCCCACGGCGCCAACGACGTGGCCAACGCGGTCGGTCCGCTGGCCGGGATCGTCGGCGTGATCCAGTCCGGCGGCGCGGCGGACATCGCCGCCAAGTCGGCGGTTCCGGGCTGGGTGCTGCTGCTCGGTGCGATCGGCATCGTGGTCGGCCTGGCCACCTACGGCTACAAGGTGATCGCCACCATCGGCAAGGAAATCACCGAGCTGACCCCCAGCCGCGGCTTCGCCGCCGAGCTGGCCACCGCCTCCACCGTGGTCGGCGCCTCGGCCATCGGCCTGCCGGTGTCCACCACCCACACCCTGGTCGGCGCCGTGCTGGGCATCGGCCTGGCCCGCGGCATCGGCGCGCTGAACCTCGGCGTGATCGGGCGGATCTTCATGTCGTGGATCATCACCCTGCCGGCCGGCGCCATCCTGGCGATCCTGTTCTTCGAGATCCTCCAGGCGATCTTCGCCTGATCCGGCCGCCGCGCCTGCCCGTGCGGGCGCGGCGGTTTCCCCCTCGGCCCGCGCGGCCTATCATGCAAGGCACTGTTTCCGGAGTGCCGCCATGCCCCTTCCCAGCCTCAAGCAGCAGTTCGCCGAGCTGATCGCCCTGCCGACGGTGAGCTGCACCCAGCCCAGCCTCGACCAGCCCAACCGCCCGCTGATCGAGCGCCTGGCCGGCTGGCTGACCGACCTCGGCTTCGCCTGCGAGATCCAGGACATCGCTCCCGGCAAGGCCAACCTGCTGGCGACCTACGGCTCCGGTCCCGGCGGCCTGGTGCTGGCCGGGCACAGCGACACCGTACCCTTCGACGCCGCGCTGTGGCGGAGCGACCCGCTGGCCCTGCGCGAGGCCGACGACCGCTGGTATGGCCTGGGCGTGTGCGACATGAAGGGCTTCTTCCCGCTGATCATCGAGGCGGTCAAGCCGCTGCTCGACCGGCCGTTCCGCCAGCCGCTGCTGATCCTCGCCACCTGCGACGAGGAAAGCTCGATGAGCGGCGCGCGCGCCCTGGCCGAGGCCGGCCGCCCGCTGGGCCGCGCCGCGGTGATCGGCGAGCCGACCGGCCTCAAGCCGATCCGCCTGCACAAGGGCGTGATGATGGAGCGCATCGACATCCATGGGCAGAGCGGCCATTCCTCCGACCCGACGCTCGGGCGCAGTGCGCTGGAGGCCATGCACGCGGCGATCGGCGAGCTGCTCGCCCTGCGCGGCCAGTGGCAGAAGGAGTTCAGCAACCCGCTGTTCAACGTGCCGCAGCCGACCCTCAATCTGGGCTGCATCCACGGCGGCGACAATCCCAACCGCATCTGCGGCCAGTGTGCCCTGGAGTTCGACCTGCGCCCGCTGCCGGGCATGGACCCCGAGCAGCTGCGCGCGGCGATCCGCGCCAAGCTGCAGCCGCTGGCCGAGCAGCGCGGCGTGCGCATCGACTACGGGCCGATCTTCCCTGGCGTGCCGCCGTTCGAGCAGGCGGCGGACAGCGAGCTGGTGCGCCTGGCCGAGCGCCTCACCGGCCAGGCGGCCGAGGCGGTGGCCTTCGGTACCGAGGCGCCCTACCTGCAGCAGCTCGGTTGCGAGACCATCGTCCTCGGCCCCGGAGACATCGCCTGCGCCCACCAGCCGGACGAGTACCTCGACCTGGCGCGCATCGCGCCGACCGTCGAGCTGCTGCGCCAGCTGATCGGGCATTATTGCCTCGACGCCCAACCGACGCCGCCGGCGCGAACTTGATCCGATCGCTCCCACGCTCCCGCGTGGGTGCGTCGCCCGGGACGCTCGGCGTCCGCTTTTCCATGGCCGGGGACGCCCAGCGTCCGGGCCGGGTGCCTGCGCCGGAGCATCGGCACCCCCAGTACCCACAGGCAGGTTCTTCATGCACGACTACGTCAACTGGCTGCGCCACGCCACCCCCTACATCAACGCCCACCGCGACCGCACCTTCGTGGTCATGCTGCCGGGCGAGGGGGTCGAGCACCCCAACTTCGCCAACATCGTCCACGACCTGGTGCTGCTGCACAGCCTCGGCGTGCGCCTGGTGCTGGTCCACGGCTCGCGTCCGCAGATCGAGGCGCGCCTCGCCGCCCGCGGCCTGGCGCCGCGCTACCACCACGGCCTGCGGGTCACCGACGGGCCTACCCTGGAATGCGTGGTCGAAGCGGTCGGCGGCCTGCGCCTGGGCATCGAGGCGCGCCTGTCGATGGACATGGCCGCCTCGCCGATGCAGGGCGCGCGCCTGCGCGTGGCCGGCGGCAACCTGGTCACCGCGCGGCCGATCGGCGTGGTCGACGGCGTCGACTACCAGCACACCGGCCTGGTGCGACGCATCGACCGCAAGGGCATCGAGCGCCTGCTCGACGAGCGGCGCATCGTCCTCTTGTCGTCGCTGGGCTACTCGCCGACCGGCGAGATCTTCAACCTGGCCTGCGAGGACGTGGCGATGAGCGCGGCCATCGACCTGCAGGCCGAGAAGCTGATCCTGTTCGGCGCCGCCCGCGGCCTGCTCGACGAGGCCGGCCAGTTGGTCCGCGAGCTGCGCCCGCAGCAGGTGCCGCCGCACCTGGCGCGCCTCGGCAGCGACTACCAGGGCGAGTTGCTCGACGCCGCTGCCCAGGCCTGCCGCGGCGGCGTGCGGCGCAGCCACATCGTCAGCTACGCCGAGGACGGCGCGCTGCTCAACGAGCTGTTCACCCGCGACGGCGCCGGCACCCTAGTGGCCCAGGAGCAGTTCGAGCAGCTGCGCGAGGCGGGCATCGACGACGTCGGCGGCCTGCTCGAGCTGATCCGCCCGCTGGAGGAGCAGGGCATCCTGGTGCGCCGCTCGCGCGAGGTGCTGGAGCGCGAGATCGGCCAGTTCAGCATCGTCGAGCGCGACGGCCTGATCATCGCCTGCGCCGCGCTCTATCCGGTGCCGGACTCCGACTGGGGTGAGCTGGCCTGCCTGGCCGTGCACCCCGAATACCGCCAGGGCGGGCGCGGCGACCAGCTGCTCGAACGCATCGAGCAGCGCGCCCGCGCCCAGGGCCTGAAGACCCTGTTCGTGCTCACCACCCGCACCGCCCACTGGTTCCAGGAGCGCGGCTTCAAGCCGTGCAGCGTCGACCGCCTGCCGCCGGCGCGCGCTTCGCTGTACAACTTCCAGAGGCAGTCGAAGGTGTTCGAGAAGCCGCTGTAGCGCCCGTCGCCGCCGGGACCGGTGTCCCGGCGCGCGGACTGTCCCGATTTCGGGATGGTGTTTCCTGATGTTTTATCTTGTTGTGTGAAATGGTCGTCCTTATCCTTGACGAGCAGGCCATGTTTTTGACGAAACGGAGTGCTGGAAGCCATTGCCGAATCACATGGTCGTGATTTTTTGACGGATCGCGTTTCGCCGAGGATGCTTCGATGACTGTGTTCAGGATGTTGCTGCCCCTGCTGGTGGCTGTAGTACCGGCTGCTCCCGCCCTGGCCGAGGTTGACAGCTTCATGGAGGCCCTGCGGGTCATCGAGGATCAGGATGGACGCGAGACCTTCGAGGAAGCCAGGTCGGCGCGTCCCGGCGAAGTCATCGAATACCGCCTCACCTACAAGAACAGCGAAAGCACCCCGGTCTCCCAGCTGAAGGTCAAGGGCCCGGTGCCCGCCGGCACCCGCTACGTGGCGGACAGTGCCCGCAGCGACGTGCGCGCACGCCTGCGCTTCAGCCACGACGGTGGCGTCACCTGGCAGGCCGCTCCGCTCAAGCGCAAGGCTGCGGACGGCAAGGGCGAGGAAGTGGTGCCGCCCGAACACTACTCCCACGTGCAGTGGACTGCCGGACAGCCCCTCGAGAAGGGCAAGCCGCAGACCTATTCCTATCGCGTCCAGGTCGCCGAGCCGGAGAAGCCCGGCACGCCCTGACCGCCCGCCGATCGCCCGCCCATAGCCAGGCCGCGCCCCCGCACCGGGGCATGGCGGCCGGCCTGCGCGCGCTTTCCACGCATCCGACCCCGTCGACCGGTTTCCGGCGGCCTGCCCGGCAGGCTGTCCATCCCTGCGCTCGTCGCGACTTCCCAGCCCAGTAGAGCCAAGGGCGTTCTGCGCCTGCAATCAAGGAGAGTGTTCCATGACAGAAACAATACCAGGAGGTGTCGGCGGGAATGCCGGCACCATTCGATCGATGGAGTGGCAGAAGAGGATCTGGCTCGCCCTGATCGTCGTGCTGACCCTGGCGGTGAGTGCGCTGCTGTCGGCGCAGGCCTTCGCCGCCGCACCGCCGGCCGGCTCGATCATCGGCAACCAGGCCACCGCCAGCTACGTGGACGTGGGCGGCAATGCCCGCACCACCACCTCCAACCTGGTCGAAACCAACATCCTGCAGGTGGCCGGCGTGGACGTCGAGTCCGACCAGAACAAGGTCGCGGCGCCCAGCTCGACCATCTACCTGCCGCACACCGTCACCAACACCGGTAACGGCAACGACATCTACGATCTGGTCGCGGCCCAGGTGGCCGGCGGCGGCTTCGCCTTCGGCAGCATAACCGTCTATGCCGATGCCGACGGCGACGGCGTGCCGGACAACTTCGATGCGCTCGCCGTGACCCCGACCCTGCCGGCGGGCGGCAGCTACAACGTCGTGATCGCCGCCCAGGTGCCGGCCGGCGCCCTGGCTGCCCAGGCCAGCCAGCTGACCCTCACCGCCACCAGCCAGTACACCGGCAGCGTGACCGACACCAACACCGACACCGTGACCGTTTCCGGCGACGTGGCCGTGGTGCCGGTGACCAAGGCGCTGAGCCTGCAGTCCGGTCCGGTGGGCAGCGAGGTCGAAGTCACCCTGACCTATACCAACAACGGTACCCGTGCCGCCACCGACCTGACCCTCACCGACCTGCTGGACAACCGCTACGAGTACGTGGCCGGCACCGGTCGCTGGAGCGTCAGCGGGACCGGCACCGCGCTGACCGACGACAACAGCGCCGATCCGGCCGGCATCGCCTACGAGGTGAGCGGGCAGAGCGTCGCGGCGGTGATCGCCAGCGTCGCTCCGGGCCAGTCCGGCTGGGTGCGTTTCAAGGCGCGCATCAAGGCGGCCACCGCCCCGGGCCTGGTGCCGAACAAGGCCACGGTCGCATACGGCAACGGCGCCACCACCGTCAGCGACGAGACCAACATCTCCAACTTCACCGTGACCCAGAGCGCCGCCGTCAAGCTTTCCGACGAGTCCTCGAGCAGCGATTCCGACGGCAACCAGAACGACGTGGTCAGCAGCGCCGCCGTGCCGCAGGGGTCGACCCTGACCTTCGACAACGTCGTGGTCAACCAGGGCAACGGCGTCGATACCTTCGACATCACCTACAGCAACGTCAGTTTCCCGGCCGGCACCAGCTTCCAGCTGCGCGGCGCCGACGGCACTCCGCTGACCGACAGCAACGGCAACGGCATCCCGGACAGCGGCCCGCTGGCGCCGGGGGCGAGCTTCCACGTGCACCTGCGCGTGATCCTGCCCAACAGCGCTGCCGGCAGCGGTCCGTTCGACGTGACCAAGACCGCCACCTCGCAGGTCAACCCGAGCGTGAAGGACAGCGTGACCGACCGCCTGCTGGCCATCACCGCCAACTCGGTCGACCTGACCAACGACAGCGCCGGCGCCGGCGCCCCGGGTGCCGGCGTGCAGCCGACCGGTGAAGCTGCGGCGGTGACCACCAACTCGGTGAAGCCGGGCCAGACCACGGCCTTCACCCTGTTCGTCAACAACAACAGCGCGGTGCTCGACAGCTACAACCTGGCGGCCAGCACCAACAACACCTTCGCCGCGCTGAGCCTGCCGGCCGGCTGGAGCGTGACCTTCCGCAACGCGGCCACCGGCGCGGTGATCAGCAACACCGGCACCATCGCTGCCGGCGCCAGCCTGCGGATCACCGCCGAGGTGGCCGTGCCGGCCGGCGCGACGCCGGGCACCACCAGCCTGTTCTTCCGTGCGCTGTCGCCGACCAGCGGCGCGCTGGACGTCAAGCACGACGCGGTGACCGTCGACCAGGTGGTCGACCTGTCGGTGACGCCGAACAACACCTCGCAGGTGTTCGCCGGCGGCCAGGTGGTCTACTCCCACACCCTGAACAACAACGGCAACGTCGGCGTCAGCGCTGCGTCCCTGAGCAACAGCGATTCCGCTGCGCTGTGGAGTTCGCTGATCTGGTACGACCTGGACGGCAACGGCGCCATCGGTGCCGGCGACGTGCGCGTCGACAACGTCGACGACATCCTGGCGGCCAATCCGGCGCTGGGCGCCACCCTGGCGCCCGGAGCCCAGGTACCGCTGCTGATCCAGGTGTTCGCGCCGTCCGGCGCCAACAACGGCGCGGCCAACACCACCTCGGTCGGTGTTTCCGCCGTCGGCGACGCGGACGCCACCAACAACCAGGCCACCGACACCTCCATCGTGGTGTCCGGCGACGTGCAGGTCATCAAGCGCCAGGCGCTGGATGCGACCTGCGACGGCACCGCCGACGGCAGCTTCACCGCCACCGGCCGCCTGGACGCCAGGCCGGGTGCCTGCCTGATCTACGAGGTCACCCTGCGCAACCTCGGCACCCAGCCGATCAGCGCGGCGAGCATCTCCGACACCACGCCGACCTTCACCAGCTACGTCGGCAACAGCGCCGTCACCGTGCCGGCCGGCAACGTCAACAGTGCTCCGGCCAACGGCGCCAGCGGCCAGGTGGTGGCGAACTTCGCCAGCGTGGCTTCCGGCAGCTCCGCGGTCCTGACCTTCCGCGTGAAGATCGACCAGTAAGCCCCCGGTGCCGGGGCCGGCGGGCGCTGCCCGCCGGGCCCGGCCCTTGCGAACAATCTGGCGCCGGGGGCTTCCCCGGTGCCGACTCCGGCAATCCCGTCCACGAGTTTCCGCGCCCCTCCATGCTGACTTCCGCCGACATGCCCGCAGTCGCGCTCGCCCATGGCACCCTCCGCATCCTGCGCGGGATCCTGTGCGGCCTGCTGCTGCTCGGTCTGGCCGTCGCTGCCTGGGCCGGCACCACCCCGTCGGCGGGCAGCCTGATCAGCAACCAGGCGCAGGCCGAATACCGGCAGACGGACGGCAGCCTGGTGCGCCTGCGCTCCAACACCGTGGAGACCGAGGTGGCGGCGGTGGAGAGCATCGCCCTGCTGCCCGACCTGGCGGTACGGAGTTCTGCCGGTGCGAGCGTCGCGCTCGCCCACACCCTGATCAACACGGGCAACGTCGCCACGACGCTGACCCTGCAGTTCGCCAACCGCAGTGGCGACGGTTTCGACCTCAACGAGCTGGCACTGACCCAGGACCTCAACGGCAATGGCCTGGCCGACGCCGGCGAGCCGTCGCTGCCGCCGGGCAGCAGCCTGACGCTGGCCGCGGGCCAGCGCCTCTACCTGCTCCTCACCGCCCGCGTGCCCGCCGCGCTCGCCTACGGTCGCCAGGCGCTCCTGCAGCTGTCGGCGCATGGCGCGGCCGGGGCTTCGGCCCAGGTCGACGACAGCGTCACCATCGACTCCACGGTCGCCCCGCGCCTGGACAAGGAAGTCACCCCGCAGACCGCGATCCCCGGCGCGACGCTGCGTTATCGCCTGGCGCTGAACAGCGGCGACGGCTGGCGGCCGAAGCCGGTGCTGGTGGATGGCGCCCTGCAGGAGCTGCTGCTGATCCGCGATCCGCTGCCGACCAACACCGAGTTCGTGGCCTTCGTGGCCGGCGGCGGCGCCCAGGCGCTGTACCACCTGGCCGGCATGCCGCGCGACGAGTACCAGAGCCAGGCGCCGGCCGAGCGCGGGCGCATCGACGCCATCGCCTTCGGCTTCCCCGCTCCGGCGGCGCTGAGCCAGGCCGAACTGGAGTTCGACCTGCGCCTGGGCGCCGCGGCCAGCGGGACCGTCGTCAACACGGCGACGGTGGAAGGCCTGGTCGGCGCGCAGGAGCAGCGCGTCGAGTCGAACCCGGCCCGGGTCAGCCTGCCGGTCCTGCCCGGCGTCCTGGATTACCGCGACCCGCGCCTGGTCGACAAGGTCACCCTGAGCAGCAGCGGCCTGCCGCTCAACCTGCGCGCCGAGGTTGCCGCCTGCAACCTCGGCGCCGCCAGCATCGAGAGCTGGCCGCTGAACCTCAGCACGGCGCTGTCCGGCGACCTGGAAACCCTGACGATCACCGAGACCGGCCCCAATACCGGCATCTTCGTGCTGACCAGCGTACCGACCGCGCCCTGGCCGCAGAATCGCCAGGTCAGCAGCGACGGCACCGTGCAGGTCGCCTCCAGCGACACGGTGACCGCCACCCTGAGCTGCGCCGGGCAGACGCTGGTGGCGGCCGTGCTGATCGACCCGGCCGGCGTGGTGTTCGACTCGCAGAGCGGCGCGCCGCTGGCCGGGGCCACGGTGCGCCTGATCGAGATCGGCGCGGCCGGCGAGCGGCCGGCCACGGTGTTCGACTTCAATGCCCAGCCGGCGCCGAGCAGCGTGGTGACCGGCCCCGACGGCCGCTACGAGTTCCCCCTGGTGGCGGCCGGCGACTACCGGCTGGAAGTCACCCCGCCCAACGGCTACCGCTTCCCCTCGCAGGTGCCGGCGGCGCAGCAGCCGGCGGGCCGGCGCATCGGCGACGGCTCGTTCGGCGGGCGCTTCCGCGTCGATGCCGCGGTGCTCCTCGACGTTCCCCTCGACCCCGGCACGCTGTCCGGCCTGGCCCTGCAGAAGCAGGGGGCACGCAACAGCGTCGAGATCGGCGAGACGCTGCGCTACACCCTGCGCCTGAGCAACAACACCGGCCGGGTGCTGGACGACCTGATCATCGAGGATCGCCTGCCGGCGGGCTTCACCTATCTGCCCGGCAGTACCCGCCAGGACCGCGAGCTGACGGTCGATCCGGCGCGCCTGCCGGGGCGCCGCCTGGTGTTCCGGGTCGGCAGCCTGGCCAGCGGCAGGAGCCTGCAGCTGGACTACACGGTCCGCGTCGGCAGCGGCGCCACCGCCGGCGACGGCATCAACCAGGCCCAGGCGCACAGCGGCGACGTTTCCTCCAACCTGGCGCGCTTTGCCGTGCAGATCGAGAAGGGCGTGTTCGCCGACGACGCCTTCATCCTCGGCAAGGTGTACGCCGACTGCGACCGCAACCGGGTGCAGGATCCCGGCGAGCCGGGGATCCCCGGCGTGCGCCTGTACCTCGACGACGGCAGCTTCGTGATCACCGACAGCGAGGGCAAGTACAGCTTCTACGGCGTGTCGCCGCGGACCCACAGCCTCAAGCTCGACCCCATCACCCTGCCGGCGGGCGCCGAGATGGAGACCATCGCCAACCGGCAGGCCGGCGATGCGCAGAGCCGCTTCGTCGACCTGCGAAACGGCGAGCTGCACCGCGCCGACTTCGCCACGGACTCCTGCGCGGCGCCGCTCCGCGAGGAGATCGAACGGCGGCGCAGCGTCGGCGAGACGCCGCCGGTGCGCAGCGAGGAGGAAGCGCTGACCGCGCACCTGCGCACCGAGGCGGCGCCGAACTACGACCTGCGCGCGCGCCCGGCCAGCGGCGTGCTCGATGCCGGTGGCCGGATAGTCGCCGAGACGCCGCTGGCGGCCTACGGGGCGGAGCGCGCGCGCCCGGCACGCCTGAGCGAGGCGCCGGTCAGCCGCTCGCTCAGCGTCAGCCTGGAGAGCCTGCTGCTCAAGCGCAGCGACAACCGCTTCGGCTTCCTGGACCTGACGGACGGCGACACCCTGCCGGGCACCGACCTGTCGGTGCGCCTCGTCGGCCGCGATGGCGCCTTCTTCCGCCTGCTGGTCAACGGCGAGGAAGTGCCGAGCAGCCGGGTCGGCCAGCGGGCGCGCATGCCCAGTCGCCAGCTGCTGGCCTGGGAGTACATCGGCGTCAAGCTGAAGCCGGGCAGCAACCGGCTGCGCGCCGAGGCGCTGGACGCCTTCGGCAACCTGCGCGAGTCCACCGAGATCACCCTGATCGCGCCGGGTCGCGCCGGCAAGCTCCTGCTGGTGCTGCCGCCGTCGGGCGGGGTCGCCGACGGCCAGACGCCGACCCCGGTGATGGTGCGCCTGCGCGATGCCGACGACGTGCCGGTGACCGCGCGCACCCTGATCACCCTGGAGAGCAGCGCCGGGCGCTGGGACGCGGAGGACCTCGATCCGCTGCAGGCGGGCGTGCAGACCCTGGTGCAGGGCGGCGAGGCGCTGTTCGACCTGATTCCGCCGGCCGATCCCGGCAGCGCCCGGGTCCGCGTCAGCAGCGGGGTGCTCGAGGCCGAGGAGCGGCTGGCCTTCACTCCCTACCTGCGGCCGCTGGTCGCCACCGGGGTGATCGAGGGGGCGGTCGGCATCAATCGCCTGTCGGCCGATGCCATGGCCGCGGTCAGCCCCGAGGACACCTTCGAGCAGGACATCCGCCGCCTCAGCGGGGGCGGTGGCGACAGCCGCGTGGGCGCGCGCGGCTCGATGTTCCTCAAGGGCAAGGTCAAGGGCGACTACCTGCTGACCCTGGCCTACGACTCCGACAAGGACACCCGCGACCGCCTGTTCCGCGATATCGAGCCGGAGAGCTTCTATCCGGTCTACGGTGACAGCTCGGTCAAGGGCTTCGACGCGCAGTCGACCAGCCCGCTGTACGTGCGCATCGACAAGGGCCGTTCCTACCTGCTGTACGGCGACTTCAACACCGCCGCCGATCCGCAGCCGGCCCGCCAGCTGGCTAACTACAGCCGCAGTCTCACCGGCGTGCAGCAGCACATCGAGACCGACCGCGTGGTGGTCAACCTGTTCGCCAGCCATGACAGCAGCCGCCAGCAGGTCAACGAGTTCCGTGCCCAGGGCATCTCCGGGCCCTACCGCCTGCCCGGCTCGGGCTTCCTGCGCAACAGCGAGCAGATCGAGATCCTCGTGCGCGACCGCAACCAGCCCTCGGTGGTCCTGGAAAGCCGCACGCTGACCCGCTTCGTCGACTACACCGTCGACGAGCTGGCCGGCTCGATCATGTTCAGCCGGCCGGTGGCCAGCGTCGACGCCAACCTCAACCCGGTGTTCATCCGCATCACCTGGGAGGTGGACAGCGGCGGCGAGACGTTCTGGGTCTACGGCGCCGATGGCCGCTACCGGCTCACCGAGTTCCTCGAGGTCGGCGGTTCGGTGGTGCGCAACGACGATCCGGTGGAGGGCTACTCGCTGTTCGGCCTCAACGCCACCGTGACCCTGGCCGAGGACCACAGCCTGACCCTGGAGGCCGCCCGCTCCGAGGAGGACCTGGGGAGCGCCGGCAACGCCTGGCGCGCCGAATGGCTGCGCACCGGTCGCGACGTCGAGGGGCGGGTGTTCGCCGCGCAGAGCGACGAGACCTTCAACAACCCCAACGCGGCGCTGAGCTCCGGGCGCCGCGAGCTGGGCGTCAACGCGGCGGTGCGGGTGACCGAGCAACTGCGCCTGAACGCCGAGGCGCTGCACACCGAGAGCCTCGACACCGGCGGGCGTCGCCAGGGCCTCTACGGCGGCACCGAGTATGCGCTGACGCCGCGCGTCACCCTGGCCACCGGCCTGCGCTACACCCGCGAGGACGAGGCCGCGCCTCTCGGCGAGAGCCTGGCCACCGGTGCGCGGGACGTCACCTCGGCCTACGGCAAGCTCGGCTGGAATCCCGACTTCCTGCCGCGCGCCAACGTCTACAGCGAGTACGAGCAGGACCTGTCCGCCTCCGCCAACCGCATGTTCGGCATCGGCGGCGACTACCAGATTAGCCAGCGCGGCCGCCTGTATGCCCGCCATGAACTGATCTCCAGCCTGAGCGGCGCCTTCGGCCTGTCCGAGCTGAGCGAGCAGCAGAACACCACGGTGTTCGGCCTCGACCACGACTACCGCGAGGACGGCAACGTGTTCAGCGAATACCGGGTGCGCGACGCCATCGACGGCCCCTCGGCCCAGGCGGCCATGGGCCTGCGCAACGGCTGGGCGCTGCAGCCGGGCTTGCGCCTGACCACCCAGTTCGAGCGGGTGCACCCGCTCGACGGCCTGTCCCAGGAGAACAGTGCCATCGCCCTCGGCCTGCACTACACGGCCAACCCGCTGTGGAAGGGCGGCACCCGCCTGGAATGGCGCGAGAGCGACACCGAGAACAGCCTGCTGCACACGGTCAGCTATGTGCGCCGGCTGTCGAGCGACTGGAGCTTCCTCGGCAAGAACACCGTGTCGCTGGTCGAGCGGCTGACCGACGACTCGGGGGACCTGCTGCGCAACCGCCTGCGTCTCGGTCTGGCCTGGCGGCAGACCGAGGTCAACCGCTGGAACTGGCTGGGGCGCTACGAGTCGCGCTACGACCGCGACGAGCAGGAGGACGAGCGCCGCCACGCCCACGTGCTGTCCAGCCACGTCAACTACCAGCCGCACCGCCAGTGGGTCCTGTCCGGCCGCTATGCCTTCAAGCAGGTGAACGACGACAATGGCGACGTCGACAACCGCTTCACCGGCCACCTGCTGTCCGGGCGAGTGCTGTACGACCTCTCCGAGCGCTGGGACCTGGGCTTCAACGTCAGCCGTCTGTTCGATCCGGGCAGCACCCAGTACGGCTACGGCGCCGAGGTCGGCTACCTGCTGGCGAAGAACCTGTGGGTGTCGGGCGGCTACAACTTCGCCGGTTACCACGACCGGGATTTCGAGGATGTCGACTACACGCAGCAGGGGCCCTATCTGCGCCTGCGCTTCAAGTTCGACGAAAACAACCTGCGCTGGCTGGAGTGAGCGATGAACCGGATGCTGCTGGGCCTGCTGCTGCTGGCCGTGGGGACGCTGGCCTGGGCCGAGGGCAGTCGCAACCTCTACCCGAGCGGGGCCCCGGGGCTGCGCGCCTGGCTGGAGTACAACTCCGGAGGGACGACTGCGCTCAGCTATGCCGGCATTCCGCGCAGGAACTCCATCGAGGTGTATGCCCAGGCCGGCGAGGTGATCGCCCTCGGCTCGAGCGCCCACGGCCTGGGCAGCACCGGTGGTATCCGCTACACCACGCCGAGCGGCGACGTCGATAATTGTCCGCGGGGCTCTACCGATCCGGGGCGTATTGCCGGCAGGGCCCAGGAGCTGGCCGGGCCGAACTACCCGGTGGGCAGCAAGCCCGCCGGTTTCACTCCGTGCCTAGTGACTGCCACTGAAACTGGCATCTGGCGGGTGGAGTTCCTCGGGCCGGTGGCGACCTCGGGCGACCCTGCCACGCTCCTGGCCAATACCAACTGGACGCAGGTTACCGACAAGGCCCTGATCGCCGCCTGGGATGTGACGGTGTTCAGCGGCAACACGCCGCTGAGTGGGCGGGTCTGGGCCGACTACCTGCCGATGAACTCCGGCGCCAACAACAGCAACTACCTCTACCTGAACGTCTACGTGCTGAGCAACGAGGGCTACCTGTTCAGCCAGCAGCAGGTGGTCGACCCCTTCGGCTACATCTTCTTCGCCAACAACCGCGGTTTCCTGTCGTCGTCGACCGGCAATCCGGTGTTCAAGTCGGTGAGTTCCCCGGGCGGCACCCTGCAGAGCGGCTACAGCTTCCACCGCCCGCACCAGCCCGACTCGGGGATCAACGTCACCCACAAGATCTTCTTCAATTCGCCGGCGAGCGACCTGCCGGCTGAGGCCAGCTACTGGGCAGGCGGCGACGACTGGCTGCGCCTGTCGGTGCCGATCCTGCCGCCGCAGGTCGAGGACGTGCGCTTCGTCGGCAAGGACGGCACCTCCGGCCAGGCGGCCGGGGTGGCCGGCGGCGGCGGCACCTTCTACTACACCAACGCGTCCAGCGAGACCCTGTCGGTGCGTATCGTCATTCCGCTGAGCGCCAACGGCGTCAACGTCGACCGGGTGCTGACCGGCGTCGCCTCGCCCGGCGAGGGCAGCCTGGTGTGGGACGGCCTCGACGGCGACGGCAACCCGATCTACACCAGCGGCACGCTGTCCTACAACTTCACCGCCACCCTGTTCGGTGGCGAGATCCACTTCCCGTTCTTCGACGTCGAGCGCAGCCAGCGCCTCACCGTGCGCCGCCTGAACGGGCCGTCCGCCGCCCAGTGGCCGGACGACCTGCTGTACTGGGACCACTCGCTGGTCCCCGGTACCGGCCAGCCGGCGCCGCTGGACAATCTCGAGGGACTATCCAGCACCGGCTCGCCGGCGATGAGCTACGGCAGCAACTGGGGCAACGACAAGGGGCTGGACGCCTGGACCTACGTGCCTTCCGACCAGCCGGCGTTCTCCTCCGAGGTGACCGTGCGCACCGCCGACCTGCGCATCGTCAAGACCGCCGATTTCGCCCCGGTGGGGCGCGGCGGTGCGGTGGCCTACACCCTCACCGTGGACAACCTGAGCAGCGACACCTTCGCCCGCGATGCGCGGGTGCAGGACAGTTTCGCCGCCACCCTGTCGGGGCTGCGCTGGAGCTGCGAGATCGTCGAGCCGGGGCTGCTGCCGGCGGATCAGGTATCGGCATGCGCCACGGCCAGCGGCACGGGCAACCTGGACGCGCTGGTCAGCCTGCGTGCCGGCGCCCGGGCGGTGTTCCGCATCCGCGGCACGCTGTCCGCGGCGGCCGGGGCGACGCTGTCCAACACCGCCACGGTGTCGCGGGCGGCCGATGCCGCCGACCCGGCGCTGGCCAACAACACTTCCACGGTGGTGATCGCCACCGAGCCGGGCCATGCGATTTCCGGCCAGGTCTACGAGGACCTGCAGGGCAACGGGGTGCGCGACGGCGGCGAGGACTGGGCGGCCGGCGCGCCACTGTGGGTCAGCCTGGTCCGCGATACCGGGGAGGTCGTCGAGTCGCTGCAGGTGAACGCGGGGGCCGGCACCTATGCCTTCGCCGGGGTTCCGGTCGGCCCCTACCGGCTGCTGGTGACCGATGCCGAGCTGTCGGCGAGCGTGGCCAGCCCGGCCGGCTTCCAGTTCGTCACCCCGGTCTCCGGCCGTCTCGACCTGGTCGTGGCCGGCGCTGCGAGCGGGCAGGACTTCGGCCTGCGGCGCGGCGGCAGCCTGCTCGAGGGGCGGGTGTTCGAGGACAACGGCGCGGGAGGCGGCATCGCCCACAACGGCATCCCGGATGGCGCCGAGAGCGGCCTGGCCGGCGTCGGCGTGCGCCTGCTCGATGCCGGGGCCACGCAGCTCGCCGAGACCCGGACCGCGGCGGATGGCTCCTACCGCTTCATCCTGCCGGCGACTGGCGGCGATCTCGAAGTGGTCGCCGACACCCCGGCCGGCTTTCTCTCCATCAGCGAAAGCGCCGGCAACATCGCGGCACCGGACAATCCCTCGCCGTTCGACGACCGTCTGCGCTTCACCCCGGCGGGCGGCAGCTACCAGGGCGTGGACTTCGGCGACGTGCGCGAGCCGGTTCTGGCGCCGGACCAGGTGCGCTCCTCCGCGCCGGGCAGCACGCTGTACCTGCCGCACACCTTCACCGCGCCCAGCCGCGGCAGCGTGCGATTCGCCGTGGCCGACCCGCTGCCGAATCCGGACATTCCCGGCTGGGATACCCGGCTGTTCGGCGATGCCAACTGCAACGGCAGCCTCGACGCCGGCGAGGCGGTGCTGGGCGCCGCGCTGGCGGTGAGCGCGGGGCAGCGCCACTGCCTGCTGCTGCGCGTGCTGGTGCCCTCGGGAGCGCCGATCAACGCCCAGTGGCGGGCCGCCTTGCGTGCCGAGATGAGTTATGCCGACGCGGCGGACCAGCCCCTGCGCAGCAGCGCACGCAGCGTGCAGGACCTGGTCACGGCCAGCGAGCGCGAGGCGCTGGTCCTGCTCAAGGCGGTCGACCGGGGCACGGCGATGGCCGGGGACGTGCTGACCTATACGCTGACCTATCGCAATGCCGGCGCCGACAGCGTCAGCGATGTGGAGATCCGCGACGCCACCCCGGCCTATACCGTCTACGTCGGCGGCAGCGCGGCGTGCCGCCTGCCGCTGCCGGCCGGCATCGCCAGCTGCACGACCAGCGAGGCGCCTGCCGAGGGCGGCGTCGGTGCGGTGGCCTGGCGTCTCGGCGGCGCCCTGCCGTCGGGCGCCGAGGGACGAGTCGAGTACCGGGTGCGGGTGGAGGGGATGTGAGCGGCCGCCCCTCAGGCCGGCTGCGGCGCGAGGATGCCGCGCGCCTGGCAGTGGGGCAGCTGTTCGCGCAGGAACTGGATCAGCGCGCGCACCGCCTGGGGCACCATCCGGGCGGGCGGCGTCATGGCCTGGATCGGGCAGGGGGCGGGCTCGAAGTGCTCCAGGGCGAGCTGCAGCCGGCCCTCGTGCAGATCGTCGAGGCAGGCGTACAGCGGCAGCTGGGCGAGGCCGAGGCCGGCCCGGGCGGCGCTGCGCAGCGCCGTCAGGCTGTGCGACACGTAGCTCGGATTGCCGCCGGCTTCCGTGGCGTCGCGCAACTGCCAGGCTTCCGGCGCATGGGGCAGGCCGAGGCTGAGGAAACGGCTCTGGTCGACCTGTTCGGGGCTCTGCGGCTGGCCAAGTTCCTCCAGCAGGGCGGGGCTGGCCACGCAGACCAGACGCAACTGGGCGAGGGGGTGCAGCACCAGCTCGAGGCTGTCGCCGGGCACTGCGCCGAGGTTGAAGGCCAGGTCGACGCGCTGGCTGAGCAGCTCCCGCACGCCGTCGCCCGGGCTGAGGGCGATGCGTACCCGGGGGTGGAGCATGGCGAAGCGGGCGAGCGGCTCGGCCAGCAGCTCCTCCACTAGAGGGGGGGTGCAGATGCGCACCAGCCCGCAGGGCTCCTCGAGGAACTGCTGGATGCTGCTTTCGGCGGCCCGGGCGGCGCGGAGCATGTCCTGGATGTGCTGGAAGACTTCTTCGCCGGCCGGGGTCACGGTGAGCGTGCGGGTGCTGCGCAGCAGCAGCTGGCTGCCCAGGCGCCGCTCGAGTTCGATGATGCGTCGGCTCAGGCGCGACTTACTGATCCCGGTCCGCTTGGCGGCGGCGGAGAAGCCGCCGGATTCGATCACCTGGGCGAGCAGGTAGAAGTCGGTGAGGTTGTCGGTCGTGGCGATGCTGACGGAGGCGCGGGGCGCGTCGAGGGGGTTGCTCTGGCTGCGGGGCATTTTCTATCCGTGAATATCCTCGTGCGGATCGCAAGGGGCAAGGCGACAGCGACACGCATGTTTTTAGTTATATGTAAATGATAGCATATCGCCATTATTTTGGCGATATGCTGGATATTTCTTTTTTGCGCATGCGTTGCGACGAAAAACAGGCGTTCTTGTGGTGGCGGCGGCAGATTGCCGCCGCCACGCGCTCGACGGGCGTGCCGGACAGGCGGACAGGCGTGTGCTTCCGGCGGCGGATTGCCGGCGGAGCGGGGGGAGGGCAGGGGAGTGGCCCCGCCGGACGGCGGGGCGACGGGGGCTAGCTAGCGGGTCGGCTCGATCGCCGCCATGTAACGCTCGACGAACTCTTCGAAGCTGCCCTGCTGCCCGGCTTCCAGTTCGGCCTGGGCGGCCAGCGAGGCGCTGGCGGACTGTTCGAAGGCGGCCAGTTGCGCGGCGTCCAGCGGCCGGCCGCGGAACCAGGCGGCGTGGCGCTCGGACTGGCGCAGGGCGAAGGCGTGGAAGCTCAGCCGGTCCTCGCGCAGGCTCTGCAGCACCCGCGCCGACGGGGTCAGGCGGGCGTCCTCCAGCTTGGCGCGCTGGCTGGCCAGTGCCTGGCGGTGCAGGTCGTCGCCATGGGCGGCGTCGAGCAGCTCGGCGCAGGCGGCGATGCGCTCCAGCAGTTCGAGGCCCCAGTCCTTGAGGGCGATCTCCTGGCCGCGGCGGCTGAGCTGCAGGCCGGGCTTGCGGCCCTGCTTGACGGTCAGGGCGAAGTTGCCGGTGCAGGCGCGGCACTCGTCGCCGGACAGCAGCGGGCTGTCCTCCAGCGCGCAGAACAGCAGGAAGGCGTCGAGGAAGCGCGCGGTGGGCAGGTCGATGCCCAGCGGCAGGAAGGGGTCGATGTCCAGGCAGCGCACCTCGACGTACTGCACGCCGCGCGCGGCGAGCGCCTGGATCGGCCGCTCGCCGCGGTTGACCACGCGCTTGGGGCGGATGCTCGAGTAGTACTCGTTCTCGATCTGCAGCACGTTGGTGTTGAGCTGCAGCCATTCGCCGTCCTGGTCGTGCAGGCCGATGGCCTCGTAGGGCGGATAGGGCGTCGATACCGCCTGGCGCAGGCTGGCCAGATAGCTGTCGAGGTCGTTGTAGCAGGGGCGCAGGCTGGCCTGGGCGTTGTTCTGGTAGCCGAGGTCGCTCATGCGCAGGCTGGTGGCCCAGGGCAGGTACAGGGTGCCCTCGCCGAGCGTCTCCAGGCCGTGCTCGCGGCCCGCGAGGAAGCCGGCGTCGACTGCCGGCGAGGCGCCGAACAGGTACATCAGCAGCCAGCTGTAGCGGCGGAAGTTGCGGATCAGCGCGATGTAGCGTGCTGACTGCCCGTCCTGCGCCGTGCTGGTGTCGCCCTCCGCCTCCTGCAGCAGCGGCCACAGCGCCTCGGGCAGCGAGAAGTTGTAGTGGATGCCGGCGATGCACTGCATGGCCTTGCCGTAGCGCACCGCCAGGCCCTTGCGGTAGACGTGCTTGAGGCGACCGATGTGGCTCGCGCCGTATTCGGCGATGGGGATGCTCGCCTCGTCCGGCAGGTGGCAGGGCATCGAGTGGGTCCACAGCTGCTCCGCGCCCATCCGCGCGTAGGCGAAGCGGTGGATGGCGTCCAGCTCGTCGAGGGTGCGCGCCGGGTCTTCCCAGGCGGCGGTGATGAACTCCAGCAGCGCCTCGGAGTAGTCGGTGGTGATCTGCTCGTGGGTCAGCGCCGCGCCCAGCGCGGTGGGGTGCGGGGTCAGTGCCAGGCGGCCGGCGGGGTCGACGCGCAGGCTCTCCTTCTCCAGGCCGTGCCGGCAGTGGCGCAGCAGGTCGAGCTGCTCGGCGCTCGCGAGCAGGGCCAGGCGGCGGGAAAGTAGGTCGCTCAAAAGTCGGATTCCTGTTGGCAAATATGCCGCACTATGGGGGCGACAGGCGGTGGTCTCAAGGGGGCAGGAGCGTGTCGCGCTGCCGGCGCAGCCCGTAGGGTGGAAACTCGCGCAGCGATTTTCCACCGCTACTGCGCAGGCGGCGGGAAAGGCCTGCGGCCGTTTCCCGCCCCTACGGGAGCAGCCTAGACCAGCATGAAGGTGCCCTGGGCGCGGGCGACCAGCGCCTCGCCCTGGCGCACCTCGGCGTCCACCACCAGGGTGCGGCTGCCATGGTGGATCACCTTCGCGCTGCACAGCACCTCGCCGTCGTCGATGGCGCGCATGTAGTTGATCTTGCACTCGACCGTGACGCTCTTGCGCTCGAAGCCGTGGGCGCTGGAGCAGGCCAGGCCCATGGCGATGTCGACCAGGCTGAAGATCGCCCCGCCGTGCAGCTTGCCGGCGCGGTTGCGCAGCTCGGACTTCAGCGGCAGGCGCACCTCGGCCTCGCCGCCGTCGATGCGCACGGGCTCGCAGCCGAGCAGGTGGCTGAAGGCGCTGGTGGTCACTTCGCGGACGTCGGTCATCTCAGCGCTTCTTGATCTGCTTGGCGTTGGCGAACAGCGCGGCCATGCCGGGGTTGCTCGGCGCCGGCTTGTCCTGCTTGGAGTGACGCTCGCTGCGCGGTGCGTTGCCGCGGTTGCCGCCGCGTGCGCCCTCGACCTTCTCGCCGGGGGTGTCGGACATGCGCATGGACAGGCCGACGCGGTTGCGCGGGATGTCCACCTCCATGACCTTGACCTTGACGATGTCGCCGGCCTTCACCACTTCATACGGATCCTTGATGAACTTCTCCGACAGCGCGCTGATGTGCACCAGACCGTCCTGGTGCACGCCGATGTCGACGAAGGCGCCGAAGTTGGTGACGTTGGTCACCACGCCTTCCAGCACCATGCCCGGCACCAGGTCCTTGAGGCTCTCGACGCCTTCCTGGAACTCGGCGGTCCTGAACTCCGGACGCGGGTCGCGGCCGGGCTTGTCCAGTTCCTTGAGGATGTCGGTGACCGTGGGCAGGCCGAAGCTCTCGTCGGTGAACTTGGCCGGGTCGAGGCGCTTGAGGAACGCCGAGTCGCCGATCAGCGAGCGGATGTCGCGGCCGGTGGCCTCGGCGATGCGCCTGACCAGCGGGTAGGTCTCCGGGTGCACCGCCGAGGCGTCCAGCGGATTGTCGCCGTTCATCACGCGCAGGAAGCCGGCGGCCAGCTCGAAGGTCTTGTCGCCCAGGCGCGGTACCTTCTTCAGGTCGCTGCGGCTCTTGAAGGCGCCGTTGGCGTCGCGGAACTGCACGATGTTGCCGGCCAGGGTGGCGTTGAGGCCGGAGATGCGCGCCAGCAGGGCGGCGGAGGCGGTGTTGACGTCGACGCCGACGGCGTTCACGCAGTCCTCGACCACCGCATCCAGCGAGCGGGCCAGCTTGAGCTGGGAGACGTCGTGCTGGTACTGGCCGACGCCGATGGCCTTGGGCTCGATCTTCACCAGTTCGGCCAGCGGGTCCTGCAGGCGGCGGGCGATGGACACCGCGCCGCGCAGCGACACGTCCAGCTCGGGGAATTCGCGCGCGGCCAGTTCGGAGGCCGAGTACACCGAGGCGCCGGCCTCGGAAACCATGATCTTGGTCAGCCTGAGTGCGGGCAGTTGCTTGATCAGGTCGGCGGCCAGCTTGTCGGTCTCGCGGCTGGCGGTGCCGTTGCCGATGGCGATCAGCTCGACCTGGTGCTTGGCGCACAGGCGGGCGAGCACGGCGAGGGTGCCGTTCCAGTCGTTCTTCGGCGCGTGCGGGTAGACGGTGGCGGTGTCGAGCAGCTTGCCGGTGGCGTCGACCACGGCGACCTTGCAGCCGGTGCGCAGGCCCGGGTCGAGACCGAGGGTGGCGCGCGGGCCGGCCGGGGCGGCCAGCAGCAGGTCGTGCAGGTTGCGGGCGAACACGTTGATCGCCTCGGTCTCCGCGGCCTCGCGCAGCTCGCCGAGCAGGTCGCTCTCCAGGTGGGTGTACAGCTTGACCTTCCAGGTCCAGCGCACCACCTCGGCCAGCCAGCGGTCGGCGGCGCGGCCACGCTGCTCGAGTCCGAAGCGCTCGGCGATCATCACTTCGCACGGGTGCAGGGTGCCGGACGTAGCGACGCCCGACAGCTCTTCGCCGACCTTGAGGCTGGCGCTCAGCACGCCCTCGTTGCGGCCGCGGAAGATCGCCAGCGCGCGGTGCGACGGCACGCCCTTGAGCGGCTCGTCGTGCTCGAAGTAGTCGCTGAACTTGGCGCCTTCCTGCTCCTTGCCGGCGACCAGGCGCGCGCTCAGGGTGGCGTTGTCCTTGAGGAAGGAGCGCAGCTTGTCGAGCAGGCTGGCGTCCTCGGCGAAGCGCTCCATGAGGATGTACTTGGCGCCGTCGAGCACCGCCTTGACGTCGGCGAAGCCTTTCTCGGCGTCGACGAAGCGCGCGGCTTCCGCCTCGGGAGTCAGTTCCGGATTGCCGAACAGCGCGTCGGCAAGCGGACCGAGGCCGGCCTCCAGGGCGATCTGGCCCTTGGTGCGGCGCTTCTGCTTGTAGGGCAGGTAGAGGTCTTCCAGGCGGGTCTTGGTGTCGGCCAGGCGGATCTCGCGGGCCAGTTCGGGCGTCAGCTTGCCCTGTTCCTCGATGCTGGAGAGGATCGCCGTGCGCCGCTCCTCCAGCTCGCGCAGGTAGCGCAGACGCTCTTCCAGGGTGCGCAGCTGGGTGTCGTCGAGGCTGCCGGTCACCTCCTTGCGGTAGCGGGCGATGAAGGGCACGGTCGAGCCTTCGTCGAGCAGCGCCACGGCGGCGGCGACCTGCTGCGGGCGGACGCCGAGTTCCTCGGCGATGCGGGCGTTGATGCTGTCCATATGACTTCCTGCGACTGCGGGAGAAGGTGGCCGACGGGCGGCCGCAAAGGGCTGGATTATAACCATGGCGCGCGGCCGCGCAGGGGGCGCCGCCGATGGCGGTCCCTGTGCGGGTGAGGGTGTCGGCAGCATTGCAAGGGACTGGTCGTCATTTTTTCGACATCGTCTGGATCGAGTAAACAAATTGCGATTTAATGCCGGTGTTAGCGTGATGCTTTTCGCATAAAAATCGTCAATAAAGTGGCGTCTGCCGAGCGTTAGGCAGGCGGCGCAGGCCTTGCAGTCATGCGCAGCGCACGACGGTCGTTCGTGCGCGAGATGCGCCGTTTCACATTTTCATCGAGTTGCGCTGGTTTGGCGGACTTGGCGGTGCCCGTCGCGAGCAGGCGAGGGCGCACCGCCGGAGTCGGTGCAGGGAGTTTCGTGAGGGGGGTACGGCAGTGGGCGCGATGTCCCTGGCTGTTCCGGGTCTGCGGGACGAATGGATGCAGATGCGGCAGGGAGCGCTTTACTGGCTGGCGGGGGAGCGGGCGGAGGATTCCGTGCTGCTCGCCCGCCAGGTTCTGGCCGGGATGGCCGACGAGGCACAGGCGATCCTGGTGGTCTGCGGCGACTCGCCGGACGGCGTGCTCGACGGGCTGGCCGCCGACCGCGGCCCCGGCACGCTGTGGCCCTATGCCTTCGCCGAGGAGGACGCCGCCGGCGTCCTGCGCGTGCTCGGCCGCGAGCTGCGCCGCCTGCGGGCACCGCGCGGCATGGCGATCCTGCTGCTGGCGCCGGCGAGCATCTGGGATTCCTTCGACGCCGGCCGCCTGGAAGCCTGGTGCACCGCCCAGCATGCCTGGCTGGCCGAGCACGGCTGCACCCTGCTGGTGCTCAGCCACGCCGGCGCGCCGACGCTGTGCGAGCGGCTGCAGGGCTGCAGCGAGCCGCTGGCCGGGCTGGCGCAGCTGCTGCACAGTCGCGGCGCTCCGCATTACCAGCTGCACTACTGGCGCAACGCGCTCGGCGTCCAGGGCGCCGGCGAGATGCCGCTCGTGCGCCGGCCGGACGGCTTCGTCGCCCGGCCGACGGCGGATGCTGCCGGTGTGCCGGCGGCGGCCAGTGACCAGTACCGTCACCTGGCCCGCCGGGCGGTGCTCGAAGGCGCGCCGCCGCTGTCCGCGCACTGGCGGCTGTTCGACGACGATGCGGCGCTGCTGGCGGCCGCCGAGGGCTCCACGGCCGCCTGCGTGATCTTCAGCCTCGACGACAATGCCCGCGTCGGGGCACTGGCCGAGCACCTCCACCACCTGCGGCGGCGCCGCGGCCGGGAACTGCGCCTGGTGGTGCGCGAGATGGCGCCCTGCCTGCGCTATCTGGACGAGCAACTGCTGCTGGCCTGCGGTGCCAGCCTGATCGTGCCGTGCGGCACCAGCCTGTCGCGCTTCCTCACCCTGCTGGACAGCCTGCACGGCCACCGCTGGACGCGCACCCTGCCGGAGGATCTGCCGGCGATCTTGGCGCGCCTGCGCCCGCCGGCGCAGCGCGGCCTGCTGCCGCGCCGCGAGTTCGAGGCCCTGGTCGGCGGCATCCTCGCCGCCGAGCGGCACGGCGAGGTCAGCCACCTGCTGCTGCACCTGCGGGTGGCCGAAGGCCTGAACCTGACCCAGGTGCTCGGCCAGTGCCGTCTGCGCCGTGCCGGCGACCTGGCCTGTGCCAGCGGCGGGGACCTGTGGCTGTTCCTCTTCGGCTGCCGGCTGGACGCCCTCGAGCGTGCCCTTGGCAACCTGTTCCGCCTGCCGTGGCGCGAGCTGTTCGCCGCCCGGCGCCTGCTCGCCGGTGTCGACGAGATGGCGCCGGGCGCAGACGACGCCGAGCTCCTGCCGGCGCTGCTCGCGGCGGAGCGCGCGCCGGCGCCGGCCGCACGGCTGACGCCGGTGCGCATCGGCCGGCCGGCCCTGGAGTCGGTGGCATGAGGACGGAGCAGCTCTGGCAGCTGCTGGGCGTCACCGCCCTGCTGAGCGTGCCGCTGGCGTTGCTGGCGTTCGCCCTGCTGCGCCGTCTCGCCGGCCGGCTGTTGCGCTTCCTGCCGTCGCGCCATCTGCGCGCCTATCCGCCGCGTCGGCGGCGGCCGGCAGGGGAGGGGCGCCGATGAGCGGCGGCGTGACCACAGCGGCACTGCGCTGGCCGGGGCTGGGGGCATGGAACCTGTATTTCCTCGGCAAGTTCGCCCTGCTCTGGCAGGGCATGCTCAACTTCCAGGTACTGCCCAACCTGCTGCTGGCCGCCGTACTGCTGCTGCCGCTGCCGCGCTGGGCGGCGCTGCTGCGCACCTCGCTGGCGCTGCCGGCAGGGCTGGCGCTGCTCTACCACGACTCCTGGCTGCCGCCGGTCGGCCGGGTGCTGGAGCGCCTGCAGGCGCTGCTGGACTTCTCGCCGGCCTACCTGTTCGAGCTGGGCGGGCGCTTCCTCGACTGGCGGTCGCTGGCCGGCGTCCTGCTGGCCCTGCTGGCCTACGGGTTGCTGGCGCCCTGGCTGCGCCTGACCACCGTCAGCCTGGCCGGACTGCTGTGGCTGGGCGCGCAGTCGCTGGCGCCGCTGTGGTCGCCGCCGGCGCCCCCGCTGCCGGCCGTCGCCGGCGCACCCGCCGCGCCGGCGAGCGCACCGGTGGTGGCCAGCGGCCCGCCGGACAACGCCACCCTCGACAACTACCTGCAGGACTTCTACCGCAGCGAGAGCGAGCGCCGGGTCGACCTGGGCGCTGCCGCCAAGGGCGCGCCCTTCGACCTGCTGCTGCTCAACGTCTGCTCGCTGGGCTGGAGCGACCTGCGTGCGGTCGGCCTGGAGCGTCATCCGTTCCTCGAGCGCATGGACATCCTGTTCGACAACTTCAACTCGGCCACCGCCTATAGCGGGCCGGCGGCCCTGCGCCTGCAACGCGCCAGTTGCGGCCAGACCTCGCACTCGGCGCTGTACCAGCCGGCGCCGGAGCAGTGCCAGCTGTTCGACAGCCTGGCCCGCCTGGGCTATCGCGTCGACCTGGCGCTCAACCACAACGGCCGCTTCGACAACTACCTGCAGTCGATCCGCGCGGCCGGCCGGTTGCCCGAGCCGCTGTTCCCGGCCGAAAGCCTGCCGCGCACCTGGGTCGGCTTCGACGCCTCGCCGATCAACCGCGACCGCGACCAGCTCGAGGCCTGGTGGCGTCTGCGCGGCGACAAGCCGGCCGAGCGGGTTTCCCTGCTCTACCAGACCATCACCCTGCACGACGGCAACCGCGAGGTCCTCGCCGACGGCCGCACGCGCAGCGCCGGCTACGGGCCGCGGGCGCAGCACCTGCTCGACGACTTCGATGCCTTCATCGGCGAGCTGGAGCGCAGCGGCCGGCCGACCGTGGTGGTGCTGATCCCCGAGCACGGCGCCGCGCTGCACGGCGACCGCATGCAAATCGCCGGCATGCGCGAGATCCCCTCGCCGTCGATCACCCACATCCCGGTGGGCGTCAAGCTGGTCGGCCTGCCGCTGGACAGCGCCACGGGCCGGCAGCGGGTGAGCGCGCCGAGCAGCTACCTGGCGCTGGCCGAGCTGCTGGTGCGCCTGCACGGCGGGCCGCCGGCGGATGGTCGCGGCTTCGACCGCGCGGCGCTGGCGCGCGACCTGCCGCAGACGGCGAAGGTCGCGGAGAACTCCGACAGCGTGCTGCTCGAATACGGCGGGAGGCCCTACGTGCGCCTGCAGGAGCGTGGCCAGTGGTTGCCCTATCCGCAGGAGGAACGCTGAACATGACCCCACCCGACGGCACCACGGCGTTCGCCGACAACGACATCGCCGCGCTGCGCCGCAGCCTCGGCCTGGCGCGGCTCGGCTACCGTGACCTGGCGGCCCGGCGCGAGCTGGAGCAGGTGCTGCAGCGCTGGCCGCTGCTGGCGGAGCTGGCCGCGCCCGCCCGGGGCGGCGCGGAGCAGACGCCATGACCACGCTGGGCCTGGTCGGCCTGCGCGGCGGCTGCGGCGTCAGCAGCCTGGTGGCGGCGCTCGGCCAGGCCCTGCACCGTCTCGGCCAGCGGGTGCTGCTGGTCGACCTGTGCCCGGAGAACCTGCTGCGCCTGCATGTCAGCCTGCCGTTCGCCGACGGCAGCGGCTGGGCACGTGCGCTGCTCGATCAGCAGGGCTGGAGCGGCGCCCTGTGGCAGCTGCAGGAGGGCTTCTGCCTGTTGCCCTACGGCCGCCTGTCGGCCGACGAGCAGGAGCGCATGGAGCGCTTCCTGCGCGGCACGCCGGACTTCTGGGCGAAGCGCCGGCATGGGCTGGCGGCGCGTTTCGACTGGCTGCTGTTCGACCTGCCGCAGCGCCTGCCCGGCCATGCCCGCACCGGCCGCCGCGACCTGACCCTGCGCGTGCTGGAGGCCGACGCCGCCTGCCATGCGCTGCTGCAGACGCCGCGCGCCGCCGACGAATGGCTGCTGGTCAACCGCTTCGATCCGACCCGCCCGCTGCAGCGCGACCTGCTGCTGCTCTGGCAGCAGACCCTCGGCCCGCGCCTGGTGCCGCAGTGCGTGCACGCCGACGAGGCGCTGGCCGAGGCGCTGGCGCACAAGCTGCCGGTGGGCCTGCATGCGCCGCACAGCCTGGCCGCCCAGGATGTGCTGAGCCTGGCCACCTGGTGTCTGGCTGCGCGCGCGGCGCGGCCAGCGTTGCACCGCGAGGTGGGTGGATGAGGCGTGCCGTGCCGGCCGCACAGACCTGGCGTACGCGGCTGTGGCCCTACCGCCGGCTGCGCCGCGCGCGCGGCGCCAGCCGACCGACGGCGCTGCTGCTCAGCCTGCTGCAGCTGCTCGGCTGGCTGCTGCTGCGTCTGGAGAGTCCGGCCTGGCAGGCGCTGCTGAGCCGCCACGATCACTGGTATCCGCATCTGGCCGAGCGTCCGCCGCGCATCGGCGATCCGCTGCGCTACCTGACGCAGAGCCTCTGGCTGCTGCTCTGGCGCGGCGCGGACGCCCGTCCGCGCCGGCTCGTCCGCCTGCGCGGCTGGCTGCAGGGACGACGCGCGGCCATGCGCGCGCTGGCCGAGCGTGGCTGGACGCGGCTGAGCGCGCGCCTGCCACGCCCGCGCACGGCGCCCTGGCAGCGCGCCGAGGCCGGCCTGCTGCGCGCCGCCAGCTGGCAGCGGCGCACCCTGCTCGGGCTGGTCGGCCTGGTCGCCGGCGTGCTGGCCCTGCTGTGCATCACCGCGCCTTTCGACTACGCCGCCCAGGTGGCGTTCGTCCTGCTGCTGTGGGGCCTGGCCATGCTGGTGCGCCGGCTGCCGGGGCGCTTCGCCCTGCTGCTACTGGTGCTGCTGTCAGTGCTCGCCTCCTGTCGCTACCTGTGGTGGCGCTACACCGCGACCCTCAACTGGAACGACGGCATCGACCTGACCTGCGGCCTGATCCTGCTGCTGGCGGAAACCTACGCCTGGCTGATCCTGATGCTCGGCTACCTGCAGACCAGCTGGCCGCTCAACCGCGAGCCGGCGCCGCTGCCGGACGATCTCGCCCGCTGGCCGACGGTGGACCTGATGATCCCCACCTACAACGAGGATCTGGCGGTGGTGCGCAACACCGTGCTCGCCGCCCTCGGCCTCGACTGGCCGGCGGACAAGCTGCGCGTGCACATCCTCGACGACGGCCGCCGCGACAGCTTCCGCCGCTTCGCCGCCGAGGTCGGCGCCGGCTACATCGTTCGCCCGGACAACCGCCACGCCAAGGCCGGCAACCTCAACCACGCGCTGACCTGCACCGACGCCGAGCTGGTGGCGATCTTCGACTGCGACCACGTGCCGGTGCGCTCCTTCCTGCAGCTCACCGTCGGCTGGTTCCTGCGCGATCCGCGGCTGGCGCTGGTGCAGACCCCGCACCACTTCTTCTCCCCCGATCCGTTCGAGCGCAACCTCGGTATCTTCCGCCGCCGGCCCAACGAGGGCGAGCTGTTCTACGGCCTGGTGCAGGACGGCAACGACCTGTGGAACGCGGCCTTCTTCTGCGGCTCCTGCGCTGTGCTGCGGCGCAGCGCGCTGGAGGAGGTCGGCGGGGTGGCGGTGGAGACCGTCACCGAGGATGCCCACACCGCCCTGCGCCTGCACCGCCGCGGCTGGAACTCGGCCTACCTGCGCATCCCCCAGGCTGCCGGCCTGGCCACCGAGAGCCTGTCGGCGCACATCGGCCAGCGCATCCGCTGGGCGCGCGGCATGGCGCAGATCTTCCGCACCGACAATCCGCTGCTGGGCCGCGGCCTGAGCTTCTTCCAGCGCATCTGCTACGCCAACGCCATGCTGCACTTCCTCGCCGGGCTGCCGCGGCTGGTGTTCCTCACCGCGCCGCTGGCCTTCCTGCTGCTGCACGCCTACATCATCTACGCGCCGGCGGCGATGATCCTGCTGCAGGTGCTGCCGCACATGGTCCACGCCAGCCTGGCCAACTCGCGCATGCAGGGCGCCTGGCGGCACAGCTTCTGGGGCGAGGTCTACGAGACGGTGCTGGCCTGGTACATCGCCTGGCCGACCACGGTGGCGCTGTTCGCGCCGAAGAAGGGCAAGTTCAACGTCACCGCCAAGGGCGGCCTGATGCCGGAGAACCAGTTCGACTGGCGCATCGCCCGGCCCTACCTGGTGCTCGCCGGCCTCAACCTGCTCGGTCTCGGCTTCGCCGTCTGGCGCCTGCACCACGGCCCGGCCGAGGAGGTCGGCACGGTGCTGGTCAGCGTCCTGTGGGTGCTCTACAACCTGCTGATCATCGGCGGCGCAGTGGCGGTGGCGGCCGAGGCGCGCCAGCTGCGCCAGAACCACCGGGTGCCGGCACGCCTGCCGGCGGCCCTGCGCCTGCCCGACGGCCGGGTCTACGGCGGCGTGCTGGTCGACTACTCCAGCGGCGGCGCCGGCATCGAGCTGCCCCTGGAGCTGGGCCTCGACGCGCAGACGCCGGTGCGCCTGCTGCTGCGCCGCGGCGCGCGCGAGTTCGCCTTCGCCGGGCGGCTCAGCCACTGCCTCGGTCGCCACGTCGGCGTGCGCTTCGAGGAGCTGTCCCTGCAGCAGCAGATCGACCTGGTGCAGTGCACCTTCGCCCGCGCCAACGCCTGGCTGGGCTGGAACGAGGGCTACCTCGAGGAGCGCCCGCTGCGCAGCTTCCTCGACGTGCTGGCGCTGGGCCTGAACGGCTACGTGCGCCTGCTCGAACACGCTCCGCCCGGCCTGCGCACCCTGCTCGGCGGCCTGCTGCGCCTGCTGCGCTGGTGCGCCAGCTTCCTGCCGCATCCGCCGCGCCCCCTTTCCCAACCTTCCGTGCGAGCCCTGTCCGTATGACCCTGTCGTTCAAGCCCTGGCTGGCTGCCCTGATCCTGTTCGCCTCGACCCGGGCCGCGCTGGCCGTCGCCGCGGCGGATACCGGCGCGCTGCCCGCCGCCCCGCTGGAGGCGCCGGCGGCGCTCGCGCTGGCCGAACCGGTCGAGCCGCCGGTGCCGGCCTGGCAGGACAGCCGGCGCTTCGCCGAGCTGGGGCGCAGCGCCGACGTGCTGCTGCTGGGCATCCGCAACAGCGAGCAGATCGAGTTCGGCCTGCGCCGCGACCGCCTGGTCACCGCCGCGCGGCTGAGCCTGGAGTACACCCCGTCGCCGGCCCTGCTGCCGACCCTGTCGCACCTGCGCGTCTACCTCAACGACCGCCTGATGGGCGTGCTGGCCATCGACCACGACCAGCCCGGCCAGCAGGTGCGCCGCGAGCTGCCGCTCGACCCGCGCCTGCTCGGCGACTTCAACCGCCTGCGCCTGGAGTTCGTCGGCCACTACGCGGAGATCTGCGAGGACCCGGCCAACAGCGCGCTGTGGCTGAGCCTCAGCCGCGACAGCGCGATCCACCTCGACGAGCAGGCGCTGAGCCTGCCCAACGATCTGGCGCACTTCCCGGCGCCGTTCTTCGATCCCCGCGACAGCGGCCCGCTGGAGCTGCCGGTGGTGTTCGCCGGCGCGCCGACGGTCGGCGAGCAGCGCGCCGCGGCGGTGCTCGCCTCGCACTTCGGCCGCCTCGCCGACTGGCGCGGCGTGCGTTTCCCGGTGCTGTTCGACCGCCTGCCGGCGGTCGCCGGGAAACGGCCGCCGCAGCCGACCCTGGTGTTCGCCACCAACACCCGGCGGCCGGCGTTCATGGCCGACCCCGAGCGCTTCCCGGCGGTCGAGGGCCCGGTGCTGGAGCTGATCGACCACCCCGACAGCCCCTACGGCACCCTGCTGCTGGTGCGCGGGCGCGACGAGGCCGACCTGCAGCGCGCGGTCGAGGCGCTGGCGCTGGGCAGCCCGCTGCTGCGCGGCACCCGCGTGACGGTCGGCGAGCTGCCGCCGCCGACGCCGCGCCGCCCCTACGACGCGCCGAAGTGGGCGCCCACCGACCGTCCGGTGCGCCTCGCCGAGCTGCTCGACTACCCGCAGCAGCTGCAGGTCAGCGGCCTGCAGCCGGCGCCGATCAACCTCGACATCCACCTGCCGCCGGACCTGTTCGTCTGGCGCAACCAGGGCATCCCGCTGCGCACCCAGTTCCGCTACAGCGTGCCGGGCAACAGCGACGAGTCGCGGCTGGACGTCCACCTCAACGACCAGTTCATCGCCAGCCTCGCGCTGCCCGGCCGCGAGCAGCGCAGCGGCGTCGAGGAGATGCGCCTGGCGGTGACCGGCGAGGCCGAGGGCCTGCGCGAGAAGCTGCTGGTGCCCGCGCTCAAGGTCGGCGACCGCAACCGCCTGAGCTACGCCTTCAACTTCGCCAGCGTGCAGGGCAGCGCCCAGCGCGACCGCTGCCAGACCATGCTGCCGGTGGCGGTGCACGGCAGCATCGACGAGGCGTCGACCATCGACCTGTCCGGCTACCACCACTATCTGGCGATGCCCGACCTGCGCGCCTTCGCCCGCAGCGGCTTCCCGTTCAGCCGCATGGCCGACCTTTCCGAGACCCTGGTGCTGGTGCCCCGCCAGGCCAGCGAGGCGCAGGTGGCGACCCTGCTCGAGACGCTCGGCGGGCTGGGCGCGCAGATCGGCTATCCGGCCCTCGGCGTGCGCCTGAGCGACGACTGGCAGGCGGCCCGCGCGGCCGACGCCGACCTGCTGCTGCTCGGCGACTGGCCGGCGGAGCTGCGCGAGCGCGCCGACTTCGGCGTGCGTCTGGCGGCGCCCTACGACCGCCTGCTGGCCGGCCAGCCGGTGCGCGCGCAGCCCACCGGCCGGCAGGTGCTGGGCACGGTGACGCCGCAGGCGACGGTACAGATCGCCGCCAGCGCGCCGATCGCCGCGGTGGCCGGCCTGCAGTCGCCGTTCCATGCCCAGCGCAGCATCGTCGCCCTGCTCGCCAGCGGGGCCGAGGACTACGCCCTGCTGCGCGACACCCTGGCCGACCCCGGCGCGCGCGAGGGGATGGCCGGCTCGCTGGCGCTGATCCGCAGCAGCGGGGTGCACAGCCAGTTCGTCGGCGAGCCCTACTACGTCGGCGAACTGCCCTGGTGGCTGCTGCTGTGGTTCCACCTCTCCGAGCATCCGCTGCTGGTGGCGGCGCTGAGCGCGCTCAGCGTGGTGCTCGGCGCCTTCCTGGTCTGGTACCTGCTGCGCGGCGTGGCCCGCCGCCGGCGCGGGGAGGCCTGAGCATGCGGCTTCTGTTCCGTGCCCTGCTGCTCGCCGCGCTGAGCCTGCCGGCGGCCGCCGGCGATTGCGCCTGGCCGGCCTGGGACGCCTTCCGCGCGGCGCTGGTCAGCGCCGACGGCCGGGTGATCGACCCGTCCTCGCCGCGGCGCATCAGCACCTCGGAGGGCCAGGCCTACGCGCTGTTCTTCGCCCTGGTGGCCGACGACCGCGACGGCTTCGCCCGCCTGCTGCGCTGGACCGAGAACAACCTGGCCGGCGGCGACCTGCGCCGGCACCTGCCGGCCTGGCTGTGGGGCCGGGCGGACGACGGCCAGTGGCGGGTGCTCGACGCCAACAACGCCAGCGACGCCGACCTCTGGCTGGCCTACAGCCTGCTGGAGGCCGGGCGCCTGTGGCAGCGGCCGGACTACGCCCACCTGGGCCAGGACCTGCTCTGGCGCAGCGCCGCGCAGACCCTGCAGCCGCTGCCGGGGCTCGGCCTGATGCTGCTGCCGGGCGACCAGGGCTTCGTCGCGGAGGCCGGCTGGCGGCTCAATCCCAGCTACCTGCCGCCGCAGCTGCTCGAGCGCTTCGCCGCCATCGCCCCGGTGTGGGCCGAGCTGGCCGGCAACGCCCGCCGCCTGCTGCGCGAGGGTTCCCCGCGCGGGCTGGCGCCGGACTGGCTGCTGTGGCGGCGCGCACAGGGCTGGGCGGCCGACCCCGAGCACGGCCGCGAGGGCGACTACGACGCCATCCGCGTCTACCTGTGGGTCGGCATGCTGGCCGCCGACGCTCCCGGACGCGCCGAGCTGCAGCGCCATTTCGCGCCCATGGCGGCGCTGACCGCCGCGCGCGGCGCGCCGCCGGAGCGCATCGACGCCGGCGACGGCCGCGCCGAGGGGCAGGGCGGTGCGGGTTTCAGCGCCGCCCTGCTGCCGCTGCTGGCCAGCCTCGATCCGGCCGCGCACGCCAGCCAGCGTGCGCGGCTGGCGCAGCAGCCGGCGGCGGCGCAGGCCTACTACGATCAGGTGCTCGGCCTGTTCGGCGGCGGCTGGGATGCCGGCCGCTTCCGCTTCGCCGCCGACGGCCGGCTGCTGCCGGCCTGGGAGCAGCGATGCGCGGATTGACGGCTCTGCTGTTGTGCGGCGCGCTGCTGCCGGGAGCGGTGGCGGCGCAGGCCCTGCCGGTCGAGCAGCAGCGCGCCTGGCTGCTCGGCCAGGTGCGCCTCGGCGAGGCGCTGGAGCGCGACGATCTGGTCAGCGGCGCCCTCGAGCGCCTGCAGCTGCTGGAACCGGACAGCCCCGAGGCCCAGGCCGCCGCGGCGCGCCTGGCGCTGCGCCGCGGCGAGCCGCGCGCGGCCGGGCGCCATCTCAATCGCCTGTACCGCCAGGCGCCGGACTCGCCGCTCGCCCTGCAGACGCAGATCCTGCTCAAGCTGTCGCTGGCCCAGGGCCAGCAGGCGCTGCAGGGAGCCCGTCTGTTGGCGGCCAGCGGCCGGGTAGACGAGGCGCGCGCGGCCTACGACCGTCTGCTCGGCGGAGCGCCGCCGACCCTCGAGCTGGGCCTCGAATACTGGCGCCTGCGCAGCCGTCAGGACGGCCAGCGGGCGCAGGCGATCGCCGCGCTGGATGCACTGGCGCGCCACTATCCCGAGCACGTCGGCCTGCGCCAGACCCTCGCCGACCTGCTGTTCGACGAGGGCCGCGGCGACGAGGCGCGGCGCCTGCTGCACCAGCTGGCCGCGGAGCCGCAGGCCAGCCAGGCGGCGGCGCAGCGCGAGTTCCAGTACCTCGCCGAGCTGCCGCTGGGCCACGCCAGCGTCGCCGCCTGGCAGGAGTTCGTGCGCCGCTACCCGGACTCGCCGCTGCAGGCCGAGGCGCAGCAGACTCTCGCGGTGCAGCGCCGGCAGGTCGCCGACCCGGCCTGGCAGGCCGGCCAGCTCGGCGAGCAGTTGCTGGAGCAGGGCGATGTGGCGGGCGCCGAGGCCGCCCTGCGCCGTGCCCTGCGCGGCCGGCCCGCGGACGCCGGGCTGCACGGCGCGCTGGGCCTGGCGCTGCTGCGCCAGAGCCGCCACGGCGAGGCGCTGGCCGCCTTCGCCGCGGCGCAGCGCCGCGAGCAGGATCCGCGGCGGATCGGCAAGTGGCGCGACCTGCATGAGGCCACCCGCTACTGGGCGCTGCTCGAGCAGGCCGAGGCCGCCGCCGGGGAGCGGGCCGGCCAGCTCTACCGGCAGGCGCAGCGGCTGCGCCCGGAGCGTCCGGAGGGCGCGCTCGGCCTGGCCGCGCTGGCCGAGGAGGCGGGCGACCTGGCCGAAGCCGAGCGCCAGCTGCACCATGCCGAGCGCCTGGCGCCGGACAGCCGCGCCGTGCACTGGGGGCTGCTCAAGCTGTATCGCCTGCAGTCGCCGGAGCGCGCGCTGGCCTATCTCGAGGGCCTGCCTGCGGCGCAGCAGCCGGCCTTCGCCGAGCCGCTGCGCGAACTGCGCGTGGCGCGCCTGCAGCAGCAGGCCGAGGCTGCCGCGCAGCGCGGCGATGCGGCGGCGGCCGTGACCCTGCTGGCCAGCGCGCGGCGCCTGGCGCCGGAGGATCCCTGGCTGGCCTACCGGCTGGCCGAGCGCCTGCGCGAGCAGGGCCGCACGGAGGCCGCCGACGCCGCCTTCGCCGACCTGCTCGGCCGCCGCGGAGCCGATCCGCAGGTGCGCTACGCCCATGCCCTGCACCTGTCCGCCAGCGAGCGCGACGGCGCCGCCCTGGCCAGCCTGCGGGCCTTGCCCGCCGCCGCCTGGAACGACGACATGCGCGCGCTGGCCGTGCGCCTGGAGCGCCGCCGCCTGCTGGCGCGCGCCGAGAAGCTGCGCGCCGCCGGCCGCGAGGCGCAGGCGGTCGCCCTGCTCGAAGGGCAGGCCACGCTGCCTGCCGAGGATCTGCTGCGCCTGGCGGCCTGGGCCGGCGAGCACGGCGACCATCCGCGGGCGCTGGGCTATCTGGGGCGCATCGACGCCGGCGCGCCGGAGTGGCCGCAGGCCCGCCTCGGCCAGATCGAGAGCTGGCTGGCCCTCGGCCAGGCCGGACCGGCGCGCGCCGCCCTGGCGGCGCTGCCGGACTTCCCCGCCGAGCAGCGCCAGGCCCGCCGGCGGGTCGCCGCCGCCTGGCTGGCGCTGGGCGACGCGGTGCGCGCGCGCGCGCAGCTCGAGCGGCTGCTGGCCGAGGGCGGCGCGGAGGACGCGCAGCTGCTGCGCGATACGGCCCGCCTGCAGGCGGCGAACGCGCCGCAGGACGCCCTCGACCTGTATGCCCGCGGCCTGCACGCGCTCGGCGAGCTGGACGCCGGAGCGGTGGCGCCGCGCGACGACCGCGCGCTGACCCGCGCCAGTCGCCCGAGCGACGAGGACGACTGGCTGGCGCGCAGCCTGCGCGGCGAGACCGCGGCGCTGTACCAGCAGCACAACCCGAGCCTGCGCCTGCAGCACGACCATGCCTGGCGCAACGACGACGTCACCCCGGGCCTGTCCGATCTGCGCATCGACACCAGCATGCTGCACTACGCGCAGCCGCTGGCCGGCGGCCGCGCGTTCCTGCGCGTCGAGCGGGTGGCGATGGACGCCGGGCGTTTCGAGAGCGAGGACGGCGGCGGGCATGTCGAGAACTTCGGCAGCTGCGCCCTGGCTGGCGCGGCGGGCGGCTGCCCGCTCGACCGCCAGCAGGCGAGCGGCACCGCGTTGGCGCTGGGCTGGCGCGACGAGCGCTGGGCCTTCGATCTCGGCCGCTCGCCCGACGGCTTCGAGATCGGCAACTGGCTGGGCGGGCTGAGCCATTCCGGCGATCTGGCGGGCATCGGCTGGACGCTGACCGCCTCGCGCCGGCCGCTGTCCAACTCGCTGCTGTCCTACGCCGGCGCCGTCGATCCCGTGACCGGCATCCGCTGGGGCGGGGTCACCGCCAGCGGCGTCAGCCTCGGCCTGAGCCATGATCGTGGCGGCGACCATGGCGTGTGGGCCGACCTGGGCCTGCACCGCCTGCGCGGCGAGAATGTCGCGGACAACCGGCGCCTGCGCCTGATGGCGGGCTACTACTACCGGCTGATCGAGCGCGCCGACGAGCGCCTGCGTGTCGGCCTGAACGCCATGCACTGGCGCTACGAGCGGGACCTCGGCGGCTACAGCCTCGGCCAGGGCGGCTACTACAGCCCGCAGCGCTACTCCTCCCTCGGCCTGCCGGTCAGCTACGCCTGGCGCAGCGCCGACTGGTCGCTGGCGCTGGAGGGCTCGCTGGGCTGGTCGCAGTCGCGCAGCGACGACAGCCCGGTCTACCCGCTCGGCGTGCCGGCCGCGGGCGCCGCGGCGTTGCAGCGCGGCAGCAGCGGCAGCGCCGTCGGCTACCGTCTGGGCGGGCTGCTCGAGCGGCGCCTGGGCGATCACTGGGCGCTCGGCGCCGGCTTCACCTGGCAGCAGAGCGAGGACTACGCGCCGAGCTACGCGCAGCTGCAGCTGCGCTACCTGTTCGAGCCCTGGCAGGGGGCGCTGACGCTGGGCGGCGAGTTGCTGGAGCCCTACAGCGAGTTCAAGTGACCCCGAGGGGGCGGATGGCCGGGCGCCCGTTCGCGTAAAATCTGCTAACAAAGGCCGTCCGGCCGGGGGCGGCCGCTGCGTCATAATCCCCGGACATTTGCGAGGACCCCCGATGAACAGCACCGCCAGCAGCCAGCCGGAAGGCGAAAAGATCCTCATCGTCGACGACGACGTGCGCCTGCGCCGCCTGCTCGAGCGCTTCCTCGACGAGCAGGGCTACCGGGTCAAGACGGTGGAGAACGTCGAGCAGATGGACCGCCTGCTGGCCCGCGAGCTGTTCAACCTGGTGGTGCTCGACCTGATGCTGCCGGGCGAGGACGGCCTGTCCGCCTGCCACCGCCTGCGCGCGCAGGACAACCGCATCCCGATCATCATGCTCACCGCCAGGGGCGACGAGGCCAGCCGCATCCAGGGCCTGGAGCAGGGCGCCGACGACTACCTGGCCAAGCCGTTCAATCCCCGCGAGCTGCTGGCGCGCATCCGCGCCGTGCTGCGCCGCCAGGCGCCGCTGGTGCCCGGCGCGCCGGGCGTCGAGGAGGAGACGGTGAGCTTCGGCGACTACGAGCTGAACCTCGGCACCCGCGAGCTCAAGCGCGGCGGCGAGGTGCACATGCTGACCACCGGCGAGTTCGCCGTGCTCAAGGCGCTGGTCCAGCATGCTCGCGAGCCGCTGACCCGCGACAAGCTGATGAGCTTGGCGCGCGGCCGCGAGTGGGATGCCCTGGAGCGCTCCATCGACGTGCAGATCTCGCGCCTGCGCCGGCTGATCGAGCCCGATCCCTCCAAGCCGCGCTACATCCAGACGGTGTGGGGCGTCGGCTACGTGTTCGTGCCGGACGGCAGCGCGCGCAAGTGAGAACCCCGGTCTGGTTCCCGCAGAGCGTGTTCGCCCGCATCCTCTGGCTGGTGCTGATCGTCGTGCTGTTCTCCAAGGCGCTGACGCTGGTCTACCTGCTGATGAACGAGGACATGCTGGTCGACCGCCAGTACAGCCACGGCACGGCGTTGACCATTCGCGCCTACTGGGCGGCCGATCCTGCCTCGCGCGAGGCGATCGCCGCCGCCGCCGGGCTGCGCCAGCTCGGGGCCGACGAGGTGCCGGCCGGCGAGTACCACTGGCCGTACACCGAGGTGCTGCAGGAGCAGATGCGCCAGGAGCTCGGCGCCGACGCCGAGCTGCGCATGCGCGCGGCCCGTTCGCCGCGCCTGTGGGTGCTGGCGCCCAGGCTCGGCCCGGACTGGGTCGAGGTGCCGCTGTATCCCTATCCGCTGAAGATCCAGCGCATCTGGAGCGTGCTCGGCTGGTTCCTCGCCATCGGCCTGCTGTCCACCGCGGCGGCCTGGCTGCTGGTGCGCCAGCTCAGCCTGCCGCTCAAGCGCCTGGTGTTCGCCGCCCGCCAGATCGGCCGCGGCCGCAGCGTGCGCCTGCCGGTGGGGGACACGCCGAGCGAGATGACCGAGCTGTACCGCGCCTTCAATCAGATGTCCGAGGACGTCGAGCAGGCCGCCCGCGAGCGCGAGCTGATGCTCGCCGGGGTGTCGCACGACCTGCGCACGCCGCTGACCCGCCTGCGCCTGTCGCTGGAACTGCTGCCGGCCGACAACGAGCTGACCGAGGACATGGTCCGCGACATCGAGGACATGGACGCCATCCTCGACCAGTTCCTCGCCTTCATCCGCGACGGCCGCGACGAGCCGCTGGAGGAGCTCGATCTCAACGAGCTGGTCCGCGAGGTGGCCGCGCCGCTCAACCAGAACCAGGAGCAGGTGCGCCTGTGCCTGGAGCCGCTGCCGGCCATGCCGCTGCGCCGGGTGTCGGTCAAGCGCCTGCTGGCCAATCTGATGGAGAACGCCCTGCGCCACGGCGGCAGCGGCGTCGAGGTGTCCTCCAGCCTGTCCGGCAGCGCGGCGGCGCCCTACGTGGTGCTCAGCGTGCTGGACCGCGGTCCGGGCATCGATCCGGCCGAACTGGACAGCATCTTCAACCCGTTCATCCGCGGCGACCGCGCGCGCAGCAGCAAGGGCACTGGCCTGGGCCTGGCCATCGTCAAGCGCATCGCCGCCCAGCACGGCGGCAGCGTCGAGCTGCGCAACCGCGCCGGCGGCGGGGTGGAGGCGCGGGTGTGCCTGCCGATCGGGTTGCTGTTGCCGCGGGATGCGGCCTGAAGGCGTCCCGGCCTAAGCGGTCGCCTGTTTGGCGGACGCGGCAGCGTTGGCAGGACATCTGCCGTTGCGCCACAATTCAGCCGTCGCTGCGCGCATACACGGACGTATCAAGCATGGACCGCACCCGGCTCATCAAGGCAACGCTGGCGTTGCTCCTCAAGCTCGCCCTGCTCTGGCTGGCCCTGCCGCTGGTGGTGATCAGTCTGATCCTCCTGCAGGTCAGCATGCCGCGCTTGGCCGTCTTCGCCTGGCCACCCTTCCTTGGCGCGGCGGCGTTCACGCTGGCCCTGGCGTGGGCGGTTGCCTGGCGCCACGCCAGCCGGGAGCTGCTGGTGGTCACCGTGCTCGCCAGTCTGGCGGCGGGCGTTGCCTTCCTGCATGGCCGTCACCTCAGCCATCCCGGCTTCGCCGCGCTGCTGAGCGTTTCTCTGGTGCCGGCGGTGATCAATTTCCTCTACCGCAATCGCATCACCGAATCGATGTTGGCCCTGCTGCCCGTGCTGGTGCTGGCCTACCTGTTCGTCAGCGTGCTGTATGGCGGCGCCTTCATCCTCTGGGTCTGGGCTGTCGCCGGTTGGCCGCTGCGGGACGAGCCCGGGCAGTTTGTCGAGGTGCTGTTCGACAGCAGCCTTGCCTTCACGCTGATGCTGCCGTTCAGCCTGATGTACCTGCTCGGCAAGCACTGCCATGCTCCGCTGCTGCGAAGGATGGCGGCCTTGGCGGATAGATACCGGTCTGGACGGTGGTGGCCGCGATAGTGGCCAATCGTCGTCCGGGTATGGCGTGACGGGCCTATCCCCGGCCCTTGGTGCGCGTCTGGTTCGGCCGGGCGTGCTCCTCGATGTGCTGGATGATCATCGCCGCCACGTCCTGGCCGGTGGTGGTCTCGATGCCTTCCAGGCCCGGCGAGGAGTTGACCTCCATCACCAGCGGACCGTGGTTGGAGCGCAGGATGTCGACCCCGGCCACGCCCAGGCCCATGACCTTGGCGGCGCGGATCGCGGTCATGCGCTCCTCGGGGGTGATCTTGATCAGGCTGGCGGTGCCGCCGCGGTGCAGGTTGGAGCGGAACTCGCCGGGCTTGGCCTGGCGCTTCATCGCCGCGATCACCTTGTTGCCGACCACGAAGCAGCGGATGTCGGCGCCGCCGGCTTCCTTGATGTACTCCTGGACCATGATGTTCTGCTTGAGGCCCATGAACGCCTCGATCACCGACTCGGCGGCCTTTTCCGTCTCGCACAGCACCACGCCGATGCCCTGGGTGCCTTCCAGCACCTTGATCACCAGCGGTGCGCCGTTGACCATCTGGATCAGGTCGGGAATGTCGTCGGGGGAGTGGGCGAAGCCGGTCACCGGCAAGCCGATGCCCTTGCGCGACAGCAGCTGCAGCGAGCGCAGCTTGTCCCGCGAGCGGCTGATCGCCACCGATTCGTTGAGCGGGAACACGCCCATCATCTCGAACTGGCGCAGCACCGCGCAGCCGTAGAAGGTCACCGAGGCGCCGATGCGCGGGATCACCGCGTCGAAGCCCTCCAGCGCCTGGCCGCGGTAGTGGATCTGCGGCTTGTGGCTGGCGATGTTCATGTAGGCGCGCAGGGTGTCGATCACCACCATCTCGTGCCCGCGCTGCTGGCCGGCCTCGACCAGGCGGCGGGTGGAATACAGGCGCGGGTTGCGCGACAGCACGGCGATCTTCATCGGACACCTGAAAGAGAGAGACTGGCGGGCAGCGGCAGTTGCGGCTTGCCCTGGACATAAGTGAGCGCGGGATTGACCACCAGTTGGCCGGCGATCAGGGCCTTGGCGCCGAGCAGCACGCGGTAGCGCATGGTCTTGCGGCAGGCCAGGGTGAATTCTACAGGCCAATGGCGGTCGCCGAGCACCAAGTTGGTGCGAATCACGTAGCGGGTCTGGGTATGGCCGGTGGAACTGCGGATGGTCTTCATGTCCACCAGCGGCGCCTCGCGCTGGCGGTGCCGGCGCTGCACCAGGCTGCCGAGGTGGGCGGTGAAGCGCACCCAGGGCTGGCCGTCGCGCTCGAAGGGCTCGATGTCGCTGGCATGCAGGGTGGAGGTGGCAGCGCCGGTGTCGATCTTGGCGCGCAGGCCGGCCAGGCCCAGCTCGGGCAGGGCGATCCACTCGCGCAGGCCGATCACGGCCAGATGGTCGAAGGTCTTCACGTCGGCTCGACTTCCCCTGGTGGAGGCCGCTGCGTGGGCGCTCAGTCGGCGCAGGTGCACTCGAGCGGCTTGATTCCCACGCGGTCGCGACCGTGGTGCTTGGCATCGTACAGCGACTCGTCGGCGCGCTGCATCAGGCGCGCCACCGTGTCGCCGCGCAGCACCGTGGCCACCCCTGCGCTTGCGGTGAGCCGCCGCGGACAGGGGAAGACGTGCGAGCGCACCCGTTGCAGAAGACGCCCGGCCAGCAGGGCGGCCTGCTCGAGATCGGTCTCGTGGCAGATGATCAGGAACTCCTCGCCGCCCCAGCGGCATACGGTGTCGACCTCGCGCAGGCCGTCGCCGAGCAGGCGGGCGAACGCCTCGAGCACCTTGTCGCCGGTGAGATGGCCGAAGTCGTCGTTGACCAGCTTGAAGTGGTCGATGTCCAGCAGGATCACCGACAGCGGCCGGTCGTAGCGCTGGGCACGCAGGATATCCAGGGAAAATGACGGATTGAGGGCGTTGCGGTTGGGCAGCCCGGTCAGCGCGTCGGTTTCGGCCAGTGCCTTGAGCTGGCGGTTGAGCTTGCGCAGGCGGGTCATCCACAGCAGGCTGGTGCCGGCGATGGCGGTCAGCACCAGGCCGACCCACAGGGCCAGGCTGTAGTCGGTGACCACGCCGGTCACCACGTCCAGGCGCACGTGGCGGTCGACGATCTGCCGGCGCTCGCCCGGCGTGAGGGTGGCGATGCCCTTGTCGAGGATGTCGCGCAGGGTGGTTTCCGACTTGAGCACGCCCATGCGCAGCTGGTTGTCGTAGCCGGGGATCTGCCCGGAGATCTTCAGGTTGAACCAGCCCTCGTGCTTGATGGTGGCGGCGGCGACGATCAGCGAGCGCAGGGTCATGTCGGCCTTGCGCTCCGACACCAGACTGAGCGCCTCGCGTTCCGACTCGGTCGGCACGATGCGCAGCTCGGGGAAGTCGCGGGCGATGCGCTCGGCCATGGCGGTGCCGCGCGGCAGGGCGATGCTCTTGCCCTTCAGGGCGCCGATGTCGGAGACGAACGGATGCTCCTCGCGGGTGATGATCACGTTGGGGTCGACCAGCAGCGGCTCGGTGAAGATCAGCCACTGGTCGCGGTCGGGGGTGCTGTTGAGGAAGCTCAGCGCCAGGCACTCGCCGCGTTGGGCGGCGGCCAGGCTTTCTTCCCAGGTGCGGGTGGCGTGCAGCCTGAGCGATGCGCCGCTGCGCTGGACCACCAGGGCGATAAGGTCGGCGGCCATGCCGACATGCTGGCCGCTCGGGTCGATCTGCTCGAACGGCCACCAGTCGGGATCCACGCACAGCGGGATCGACGATCGCGCCTGCAGGTAGGCGCGCTCCGACTCGCTCAGCTCGACGCTCGCCGCGACCGCCGCCAGCGGCAGGCAGGCGAGCAGCCCGGCGAGCAGCAGCGCTGCCAGCCGGCGCCCCAGCCCCGATGTGGCGTGGCGCGGCGAAGGGGCGTGGGCCTCGGGCATGATGAACTTCCTGATTGTTCGGCGGCGGCCGGATCGCCCGGGTGGGCATCGAACCATTATGATCAAGCCTAGGCGGGCCCGCCATCTGCCGTGACGCGGTCGACAGCGCCGCCGGGCAAGTGCGGAGCGAGGAGAGCAGGGCATGAGCGACAAAGACGACGACAGGGCGCGCCTGGACAAGTGGCTGTGGGCGGCGCGCTTCTTCAGGACCCGCGCGCTGGCCAAGGCGGCCATCGAGGGCGGCAAGGTGCATTGCCGCGGCGAGCGCTGCAAGCCGGCCCGGGAGCCGAAGGTCGGCGACGAGCTGACCATCCGCGCCGGCTTCGACGAGCGCACGGTGATCGTCCGCGCGCTGTCCAGCGTGCGCCGCGGCGCGCCCGAGGCGCAGTCGCTCTACGCGGAGACCGCCGACAGCATCGCCCGCCGCGAGCAGGCCGCGGCGCTGCGCCAGGCTGGCGCGCTGGGCGTGCAGAGCGACGGGCGGCCGACCAAGAAGCAGCGTCGGCAGATCCACCAGTTCCGCGACGGCCACTGAGCATCGATAGATTCGACCCGCAGCGGCGATAGACGGGCGCCCCTTGGTGATGCCTGCCGTTTGCGCCTAAAATTGGCCCTCACGAGCGAACCCAGCGGGTCTGGCATGTCCGATTTTTCCCAACGTTTCCTGTTCGAAGACACCGATGTGCGCGGCGAACTGGTCGAGCTCGACCAGAGCTTCGCCGAGGTGCTGGCCAAGCACGCCTACCCCGAGCCGGTCGCCGAGTTGCTCGGCGAGATGCTCGCCGCGGTGACCCTGCTCAGCGACATCCTCAAGTACGACGGCCTGCTGGTGCTGCAGGCGCGCTCCAGCGGCCCGGTGCCGCTGCTGATGGTCGAGTGCTCCAGCGACCGCGAGATCCGCGGCATCGCCCGCTACGACGCCGAGGCCCTGGGCACGGCGCACACGCTGCGCGAACTGATGCCCGAGGGCGTGCTGGCGATGACCGTCGATCCGAAGGTCGGCAAGCGCTACCAGGGCATCGTCAGCCTCGATGGCGAGACCCTGGCCGACTGCCTGTCCGGCTACTTCGAGATGTCCCAGCAGCTGCCCAGCCGCTTCTGGCTGAATGCCGACGGCCGTCGTGCCCGCGGCCTGCTGCTGCAGCAGCTGCCGGCCGACCGCCAGACCGACCCCGACGAGCGTGCGGCCAGCTGGGAGCACCTGCTGACCCTGGCCGATACCCTGACCGCCGAGGAGCTGCTCGGCCTCGACAACGAGACCCTGCTGCGCCGCCTGTACCATCAGGAAACGGTGCGCGTGTTCGACGCCGAGCCGCTGCGCTTCGGCTGCAGCTGCTCGCGCGAGCGCTCGGCCAATGCCCTGGCCAGCCTGGGCGAGGCCGACGCCGTGCAACTGGTCCAGGAGCAGGGTGGATCCGTGCAGATCGACTGCCAGTTCTGCAACCACAGCTACCGTTTCGACGCCGCCGACATCGCCCAGCTGTTCGCCGGCGGCGGCAGTGCCGAGCCGTCGCCGACCCGGCACTGACTGAGTGTTTTTTGCCCAGAGGCCGTTTTCTCTGGCATAATCGCGCGCAATTTTTTCGCTGTAGCGCGCATCAAGAACCGCTACAACAATGATTGGAGGACTCGGCCACAGGCCGACGGGGACCACATGACGCAAGCCAACACTGCCGTGTACACCGACATCAGCACCGCCGAACTGATCGAGCAGGCCATCCGCCGTGGCGAAGGCGAGCTCGCCGCCAACGGCTCGCTGGTCGTGCGTACCGGTCACCGTACCGGCCGCTCGCCGATGGACCGCTTCATCGTCCAGGAGCAGAGCACCGAGGCCAAGATCGCTTGGGGCAAGATCAACCGTCCGTTCCCGGAAGACAAGTTCGACGCCCTGTGGGATCGCGTCGAAGCCTACCTGGCCGAGCGCAGCCACTTCGTCTCCCACGTGCATGTCGGCTCCGCCGCCGAGCACTACCTGCCGGTCAAGATGACCACCGAGACCGCCTGGCACAACCTGTTCGGCCGCTGCCTGTTCATCAACCCGGAAACCTTCAACCCGGCCGGCAAGGGCGAGTGGCGCATCCTCAACGTGCCGTCCTTCGTCTGCGAGCCGGAGCGTGACGGCACCAACTCCGACGGCTGCGTGATCCTCAACTTCGCCCAGAAGAAGGTGCTGATCGCCGGCATGCGCTACGCCGGCGAGATGAAGAAGGCCATGTTCTCGGTGCAGAACTTCCTGCTGCCGGAAGCCGACGTGCTGCCGATGCACTGCGCCGCCAACATCGGCGAAGAAGGCGACGTCACCCTGTTCTTCGGTCTGTCCGGCACCGGCAAGACCACCCTGTCCGCCGACCCGAGCCGCTACCTGATCGGCGACGACGAGCACGGCTGGGGCGAGGGCGTGGTGTTCAACATCGAGGGCGGCTGCTACGCCAAGTGCATCGACCTGTCCGAGAAGAACGAGCCGGTGATCTGGAAGGCCATCCAGTTCGGCGCCGTGCTGGAGAACGTGGTGCTCGACGAGCGTTCGCGCCAGCCGGACTACGCCGACGCCAGCCTGACCCAGAACAGCCGCGCCGCCTACCCGCTGGAGCACGTCGAGAAGCGTTCCGAGAAGAATCTCGGCGGCGAGCCGAACGCGGTGATCTTCCTGACCTGCGACCTGACCGGCGTGCTGCCGCCGGTGTCGATCCTCAACAACGAGCAGGCCGCCTACCACTTCCTGTCCGGCTACACCGCGCTGGTCGGTTCCACCGAGATGGGCAGCGGCACCGGCATCAAGTCGACCTTCTCCACCTGCTTCGGCGCGCCGTTCTTCCCGCGTCCGGCCGGCGAGTACGCCGAGCTGCTGATCAAGCGCATCAAGGCGTTCGGCTCCAAGGTCTACCTGGTCAACACCGGCTGGACCGGCGGCGGCTACGGCGTCGGCAAGCGCTTCAACATCCCGACCACCCGTGCGGTGATCGCGGCGATCCAGAGCGGCGCGCTGGTCGGTGCCGAGACCGAGCACCTGCCGATCATCAACCTGGACGTGCCGAAGGCCGTGCCGGGCGTCGAGACCGAGCTGCTCAACCCGCGCAACACCTGGGCCGACAAGTCCGCCTACGACGAAGCCGCCCGCGGCCTGGCCAAGCTGTTCATCGAGAACTTCACCAAGTTCGAGGTGTCCGACGCCATCCGCGCCGCCGGCCCGCAGCTGTAATCAGCCGCGACCGTGCATGAAAAAGCCGCCTTCGGGCGGCTTTTTCATTTCTGGCGGCGGGCGGGCAGACGAGTAGGGTAGAAAACTCGCGCAGCGATTTTCTACCGCTGCTCAGTTGCCGTCGCCCTCCAGGCGAGCCAGACGCGCCTCCAGCTCGGCGATGCGGGCTTCCAGGGCAGCGAAGCGCTCTTCCTGCGCAGCGGCACCGGCCGGGGCGGCGCTCTCCTGCGGGCGGGCGGCGAGCAGCGCCTCCTGTTCGGCCGGATCGCCCAGCTGGTGGGCGTAGCGCTCCTCACGCTGGCCGCTCTGCCGCGGCAGCTGGCGCACCAGGCCACGGCCGGCCAGGCGCTCGAGGTGGTGGCGCACTTCCTCGGTGTCGTCGAAGGCGTGCAGGCGGCCGCTGCGCGCCAGCAGCTCGCCGAGGGTCTGCGGGCCGCGCAGCAGCAGCAGGGCGAGCAGGGCCAGCTGCGGCTGCACCAGTTCCAGCGACTTGTCGGCGCGCTGTTCCCAGCGGTCGGCGCGGCTGCCCATCACCAGGCGGACCAGGCCGCGCTGCTCCAGGCTGCGCAGGGCCTGGCCGGCCTCGCCGGGCGTGAGGTTCATCAGCGGCTCGCGGCTGGTCTTCTGGTTGCAGGCCAGCTGCAGGGCGTTGAGGGTCAGCGGGTAGCTTTCCGGCGTGGTGGCCTGCTTCTCGATCAGGCAGCCGAGGGCGCGGGCCTCGGCGGCGGACAGCGGCGCGTCGGCGAACGGCGAGGGGAGGGGGGAGGATTCGCTCATGGACTGGGGCGCTCAGCGGGGAAGAGAGGGCCCTAGTGTCCCCAAGCGGCGCCGGCATTTCCAGCGGTGCGGGCGCAGCAATGCAAACGGGCGCCCTGGGGCGCCCGTTGCGTGGGGGTCAGTCGTCGTGACGATGGCGATGCTTGCGGTGGCCGTAATGGCGGCCGTTGTCATGCCAGTGCTTGCCGCGATAGCGGCGGCCGTCACGGTAACCGTCCCTGTAGTAGTCGCGCTCCCGTTCGGCCTGGCTGGCGTCGCCCATGTGGTTGCCCAGCGCGCCGCCCGCGGCACCGCCGAGGCCGGCGCCGATCAGGCCGCCGGTGGTGCCGCCGACCGTCTTGCCGATCACGTTGCCGCCGGCGGCGCCGAGGCCACCGCCGATGGCCGCTTCGGTCTTGTTGCCGCGCTTGGCGCCGACTGCGCCGCCGGCCGCGCCGCCGACGCCGGCGCCGATGGCTGCGCCGGTGCTGCCGCCGACCGCCTGGCCGACCACCGAGCCGAGCACCCCGCCGAGGGCGCCGCCGACGGCTGCGGTGCCATTGCCGTCGGCCGCCCAGGCGGAGCTGCCGACCAGGGTCAGGGACAACAGGAAGAGGGGGGCGTATTTCATCGCGGCTATCACTCCGTGGGGATGTCGGCGCCGATCCTGCGCAGGCACGAGGCATTTGGCAAGAGCCGTTCCGATGGGCGGCAGCGTTTTGCAAAATTCCGCACATTGCCGCCTTTTATCGGGAACTTTGCCGGATATGCCCCGGTCAGAGGGCTCTTGCTCAGGTCGCGGGCAGCCCCGTGCACAACGCCAGATAGCTGTCGACGGCGGCGAACTCCTCGGTGTCCTTGGGCGCGCCGCGGCTGTCCGGCTGGCGCACGCCGAGCAGGTGGGCGATGCCGTACTGGCGGGCGCTGCGCAGGATCGGCAGGCTGTCGTCGATGAACAGGCTGCGCGCCGGGTCGAAGCCGAAGTCCTGCTGCAGGGCGAACCAGAACTGCTGGTCCTCCTTGGGGAAGCCGTAGTCGTGGGAGCTGATCAGGCGGTCGAAGAATGGCGCCAGCTCGACCCGCTCCAGCTTCAGCGACAGCGAATCGCGGTGGGCGTTGGTGATCAGCGCCACGCGCTTGCCGGCGGCGCGCAGGGCGGCGAGGAAGCGGTCGGCGTCCGGGCGCAGGGCGATCAGGTGGGCGATCTCCTCCTTCAGCGCGCGCACCGGCAGCGCCAGCTCGCGGCTCCAGAAGTCCAGGCAGTACCAGCTCAGTTGGCCGGCATGCTGCTGGAACAGCGGCAGCAGCTCGGCCAGCGCGGCCTCGAGGGCGATGCCGTGCTTGTCGGCGTAGCGCTGCGGCAGGTGGTGCAGCCAGAAATGGTTGTCGAAGTGCAGGTCGAGCAGGGTGCCGTCCATGTCGAGCAGGACGGTGTCGATCTGGTTCCAGGGCAGCTGGGGCATGGGGGCGGGCGGCTCGGGCTGGGCGGCAGCCGCTGCAGCCGCCGGGCGGCGCGGCATTCTGCCGGGAGTCGAAAAAAGGGCGCGTTATGATAACGTGTCGGCCACGCCAAGGAGTCCAGCTTATGCGCCAGAAACCCGATGTTCTCGCCCGCGCCATCGTGGCCAAGAGCCGCCTGTTCACCGTCGAGGAGCTGCAGCTGCGCTTTTCCAACGGCGTCGAGCGCACCTACGAGCGGCTGCTCAGTCGCGGGCTGGGCTACGGGGCGGTGATGGTGGTGGCCATGGAGGACGCCGAGACCGTGCTGCTGATCGAGGAGTACTGCGCCGGTACCGATGGCTACGAGCTGTCGCTGCCCAAGGGGCTGATCGAGCCGGGCGAGGACGTGCTGGCGGCGGCCAACCGCGAGCTGAAGGAGGAGGCCGGCTTCGGTGCCCGCCAGCTCGAGCACATCACCGGCCTGTCGCTGTCGCCGGGCTACATGAGCCAGCGCATCCAGGTGGTGCTGGCCCGCGACCTCTATCCCGAGCGCCTGCCCGGCGACGAGCCGGAGGCGATCCGCGTCGAGCGCTTCAGCCTGCGCGACATCTCGCGTCTGGCGATGGCCGACAACTTCAGCGAGGGGCGCGCCCTGGCGGCACTGTACCTGGTGCGCGACCTGCTGACCCAGCGCGGCGACTACCAGCCGTGAGCCCGGCCATGACTCATCCGCTGCTGCCCGCCGTGGTCGAGCTGGTGCGCCAGGCCGGCGCCGCTACCCTGCCGTTCTGGCGCGACGACGTGGCCATCGAGATCAAGGCCGACGCCTCGCCGGTGACCGCCGCCGACCTGGCCGCCCACCGCCTGCTTGCCGACGGTCTGGCGCGGCTGGCGAGCGATATCCCGGTACTGTCCGAGGAAGACTGCGAGATCGGCCTGGCGGTGCGTCGCCACTGGTCGCGCTGGTGGCTGGTCGACCCGCTGGACGGCACCAAGGAATTCATCGCCGGCAGCCCGGAGTTCACCGTCAACGTGGCGCTGGTCGAGCAGGGACGGGTGCTGTTCGGCGTGGTCGGCGTACCCGCGCGCGGGCTGTGCTACTACGGCGGCGCCGGCCTCGGCGCCTGGCGCCGGGACGATGCCGGCGAGCAGCCGATCGGCGTGCGCATCGCTCCGCCCGAGGCCTTCACCGTGGTGGCCAGCCGCCGCCATTCCAGCCCGGCCCAGGAGCGCCTGCTCAGCGGCCTGAGCGCGCGCTTCGGCGACCTGACGCTGGCCAGCGTCGGCAGCTCGCTGAAGTTCTGCCTGCTCGCCGAGGGCAGCGCCGACTGCTATCCGCGCCTGGCGCCCACCTCGCAGTGGGACACCGCGGCGGCGCAGGGCGTGCTGGAAGGCGCCGGCGGCGAGGTGCTCGACCTGCACGGCCGGCCGCTGGTCTACCCGGCGCGCGAGGACTACCTCAACCCGCACTTCCTCGCCCTGCCGCAGGCGGCGGAGTGGCGCGAGGAACTGCTGCAGCTGGCCCTGGCGCTGGATTGAGTGCGGGGCATCTAAGCTCATCGGTGCGCATGGCGCACCCTACGTCGTACCGCCTCGCTGCTTAGCCGTAGGGTGCGCCATGCGCACTCAGAGCCCTGGGTTCGGGCGCTGCCTACTTGTGCAGCACGTACTCCCCATGCAGATGCACCGCCGTCTCGCCGCTCGGCGCCGGGATGCGGATGTCCAGGTACAGGCGCGCGCGGCCGCGGCGGCGGTACATGGTCTCGAACTTCTTCCACTCCGCCTCGCCCGGCGCCGCGCAGATCGCCACGGCCTCCTCGACCACCGGCAGCGGGTAGTCGATCTGTCCCCCCTTGATCACGATATGCCCGTCGTCGATGCCCGCCTCGCGCAGGCGCAGGGTCAGCCAGCCCCAGCCGGTCAGCACGCTGATGCTGTACAGGCTGCCGCCGAACATGCTGCCGGTGTGGTTGCTGTTGGGCGCCAGCGGCATGGCCAGGCGCAGTTCGTGGTTCTCCCAGCTGTGCACGCGCAGCTGCATGGCGCGGGTCAGCGGGATGTCGCGGTGGAGGAGGTCTTGCAGGTATTGGCAGTCGGGATGCATGTCCGGGGGGATCCAGGTGCGCTGACAACAGGTGGCCAATGATCCTGCGTCGCGGCGGCCAGTGCAATCGCGCTGCCGCTTCGGCCGGTCATCGGCTGGTGGCTGGCCGTAGATGCCAGCGTTTCCAGCGGGAGTATAGTGAACGGATGCCGGCGCCTGCAGGGCGGTGGGGCGAGTCTGCTGCCGTTGCTGCCGGGCGGGGCTGAACGTACCTGCGGAGGTACTCGCCATGAAAATGCATTCCTTCAATCAGTACTCGCACGACCTGGGGATGGCGGTTCACGACCTGTGGCTCACCGCCAGGGTGAAGTCCGCCCTGGAAATGGCCAAGCCGACCCGTGGTCAGCATATCCACGTCAAGACCCATGCCGGGGTGGTGGCCCTGAGCGGGCGGGTCGAATCGCACCGACTGTGCGAGCAGGCCATCGAGCTGGCCCGTGCGGTGCACGGCGTCAGCGAGGTGGATGCCCAGCAGCTGGAAATCTGGATGGTCGCTCCCGGCCATCTGCCCGAAGCGGGCAATGCCGAGGAAGGCGCCGACCACGAGGTCGAGATCGCCAGGCGCCGGGAACGGATCCGGGGGCCTCATGGTGGCGACACGCCCTGATGAAAAAAGCCCCGCCAGCGTGCGCTGGCGGGGCTTTTTCGTGCTGCGGAGGAATTACAGACCGGCAGCGGCGCGCAGCGCCTCGGCCTTGTCGGTCTTCTCCCAGGTGAAGGCGGTGAAGGTGTCGTCGCCGACGGTCATCTCCACCGGGGTGCGGCCGAAGTGGCCGTAGGCCGCGGTCGGACGGTACATCGGGTGCAGCAGGTCGAGCATTTTGGTGATCGCGTACGGACGCAGGTCGAAGACCTCGCGGACCAGCTTGATGATGGTGTCTTCGCTGACCTTGTTGGTGCCGAAGGTGTTGATCGAGATGGAGGTCGGCTGAGCCACGCCGATGGCGTAGGACACCTGGATCTCGCAGCGCTCGGCCAGGCCGGCGGCGACGATGTTCTTGGCCACGTAGCGGCCGGCGTAGGCGGCCGAGCGGTCGACCTTGGACGGATCCTTGCCGGAGAAGGCGCCGCCACCGTGGCGGGCCATGCCGCCGTAGGAGTCGACGATGATCTTGCGGCCGGTCAGGCCGCAGTCGCCCACCGGGCCGCCGATGATGAACTGGCCGGTCGGGTTGATGTGGAACTGGGTGTCCTTGTGCAGCAGCTCGGCCGGCAGGGTGTGCTTGATGATCAGCTCCATCACCGCTTCCTGCAGGTCGCTCTGGCTGATCTCCGGGCTGTGCTGGGTGGACAGCACCACCGCGTCGATGCCGACCACCTTGCCGTTCTCGTAGCGGCAGGTGACCTGCGACTTGGCGTCCGGGCGCAGCCACGGCAGCAGGCCGCTCTTGCGCGCCTCGGCCTGGCGCTCGACCAGACGGTGGGAGAAGCAGATCGGCGCCGGCATCAGCACGTCGGTCTCGTTGCTGGCGTAGCCGAACATCAGGCCCTGGTCGCCGGCGCCCTGGTCTTCCGGCTTGGCGCGGTCGACGCCCTGGTTGATGTCCGGGGACTGCTTGCCGATGATGTTGACGATGCCGCAGGTGGCGCCGTCGTAGCCGACGTCGGAGCTGTTGTAGCCGATGTCGACGATCACGTCGCGCACCAGCTGCTCGAGGTCGATCCAGGCACTGGTGGTGATCTCGCCGGCGACGATGGCCACGCCGGTCTTCACCAGGGTCTCGCAGGCCACGCGGGCGTGCTTGTCCTCGGCGATGATGGCGTCAAGCACGGCATCGGAGATCTGGTCGGCGATCTTGTCCGGATGGCCTTCGGACACGGACTCGGAGGTGAAAAGGGAATATTCGCTCATCTATCGGTTCCTGTTATTACCGGTGGGTGAGTCGGCCTCGCGGCCGTGTCATACAGCAGTGTTCAATTCCGATCCGGGCGGGCGAAGTGCCGTACCTGGATCTGGAAACCGTTGCGCAGGCCCAGATAGAGGCTCTCGCCGCTCTCCAGGCCCGCCTCGGCGGCCCAGCGCGCCAGCTCGTCCTGATCGAAGCCCAGCCACAGATCGCCGCACGCCTCGCGCGCCCAGCCCTGGGCATGGCTGCACAGCTCGGTCAGCAGCAGGCTGCCGCCCGGCCTGACCAGCCGCGCCAGCTGGCGCATCGCCGCGGCCGGCTCGGCGAAGTGGTGCAGCACCATGTTCAGCACCACGCAGTCGGCCGGCGCCTGTTCGTCATGCAGCGCGTCGGCCAGCTTCAGCTCGACGTTGGCCAGTCCCTCGGCCTGGCAGCGCTGGCGGGCCAGCTCGAGCATCGCCGGGCTGCTGTCCAGCGCGGTGACGGCGGCGAAGCGCCGCGCCAGCTCGGGCAGGAAGGCGCCGTCGCCGGGACCGACCTCCAGCGCCGTGGCGCTGAGCGGAAAGTGCAGGGCGTCGAGCAGAGCCAGCAGGCTGTCGCGGTACTGCGGCAGGCCGGCGATCAGGTCCTGCTGGGCGCGGAACTTCTCCACGGTGCGGGCGAAGAAGTCGTGCGCCGCGGCGGCGCGCTGCGCCTGCACCTCGGCGATGCGCGCCTGCACCGCGTCCGGCAGCTGCAGTTCGTCCACTTCCTCGAGCAGCGCCGCGTGCAGCGCGCTGCCGGTCTCGCCGCCGTGCGCCAGGGCGCGGCGGTAGAAGATCGCGGTGCCCTCGCGGCGGGTGGCCACCAGGCCGGCCTGGGCCAGCACCTTGAGGTGATGGCTGATCCCCGACTGGCGCATGGCGAAGATCTGCGCCAGCTCCAGTACGCCGAACGAGTCGCTGGCCAGCGCGCGCAGCACGCTCAGGCGCAGCGGGTCGCCGGCGGCCTTGCACAGGGCGGCCAGTTGCTCGCTCGGGGCGTGGCGGAAGGCGGGCTGCGTACTCATAAGGGGGCGAAGTCTAGTCGGCGCGTCGCGGTGGCGCAATGCCTGTATCAAAAAGTTTTGATATTGGCGCTCGGTCACGCTGCGGACGGCGGGCCGATTCGCGCGGATCGACCATCTGTGATTGCCCGTTCCCCCGCCTGTGGGCGAAAATGGCGGCCTTTTTTCGTCAAGCCCCCCTGCAGGAGACCAGCGATGCCCAGCCGTCGTGACCGAGCCAATGCCATTCGTGCCCTCAGCATGGATGCCGTGCAGAAAGCCAACAGCGGCCATCCCGGCGCACCCATGGGCATGGCGGACATCGCCGAAGTGCTGTGGCGCGACTTCCTCAAGCACAACCCGCAGAACCCGCAGTGGGCCGACCGCGACCGCTTCGTGCTGTCCAACGGCCACGGCTCGATGCTGATCTACTCGCTGCTGCACCTGACCGGCTACGACCTGTCGATCGACGACCTCAAGCAGTTCCGCCAGCTGCACAGCCGCACCCCGGGCCACCCGGAATACGGCTACACCCCGGGCGTGGAGACCACCACCGGTCCGCTCGGCCAGGGCATCGCCAACGCGGTCGGCTTCGCCATCGCCGAGAAGGTGCTGGGCGCGCAGTTCAACCGCCCGGGCCACGCCATCGTCGACCACAACACCTACGTGTTCCTCGGCGACGGCTGCATGATGGAAGGCATCAGCCACGAAGTCTGCTCGCTGGCCGGCACCCTGGGCCTGGGCAAGCTGGTCGCCTTCTACGACGACAACGGCATCTCCATCGACGGCGAGGTCGAGGGCTGGTTCACCGACGACACCCCGGCGCGCTTCGAGGCCTACGGCTGGCAGGTGATCCGCAACGTCGACGGCCACGACGCCGACGAGATCAAGATGGCCATCGAGACCGCGCGCGCCGAGAGCGAGCGTCCGACCCTGATCTGCTGCAAGACCGTGATCGGCTTCGGTTCGCCGAACAAGGGTGGCAAGGAAGAGTGCCACGGCGCGCCGCTGGGCGATGCCGAGATCGCCGCCACCCGCGCCCAGCTCGGCTGGAACCATGGTCCGTTCGAGATCCCCGCCGACATCCAGGCCGAGTGGGACGCGAAAGAGGCCGGCGCTGCCCGCGAGGCCGCCTGGAACGAGCGCTTCGCCGCCTACGCCGCCGAGTTCCCGGAGCTGGCCGCCGAGTTCCAGCGCCGCCTGGCCGGCGAGCTGCCGGCCGACTTCGCCGAGAAGGCCGCCGCCTACGTGGCGGAAGTCGCCGCCAAGGGCGAGACCATCGCCAGCCGCAAGGCCAGCCAGAACACCCTCAACGCCTTCGGCCCGCTGCTGCCCGAGTTCCTCGGCGGCTCGGCGGACCTGGCCGGCTCCAACCTGACCCTGTGGAAGGGCTGCAAGGGCCTGGCCCATGACGACGCCGGCGGCAACTACGTGCACTACGGCGTGCGCGAGTTCGGCATGAGCGCGATCATGAACGGCGTCGCCCTGCACGGCGGCTTCATCCCTTACGGCGCCACCTTCCTGATCTTCATGGAATACGCGCGCAACGCCGTGCGCATGTCGGCGCTGATGAAGCAGCGCGTGCTCTACGTGTTCACCCACGACTCCATCGGTCTGGGCGAGGACGGCCCGACCCACCAGCCGATCGAGCAACTGGCCAGCCTGCGCGGCACCCCGAACCTGGACTGCTGGCGCCCGGCCGACGCCGTGGAATCGGCGGTGGCCTGGAAGTACGCCATCGAGCGCAACGACGGTCCGTCGGCGCTGGTGTTCAGCCGCCAGAACCTGCCGCACCAGGCGCGCAGCGAGCAGCAGATCGCCGATATCGCCCGTGGTGGTTATGTCCTGAAGGACTGCGCCGGCGAGCCGGAACTGATCCTGATCGCCACCGGCTCGGAAGTCGGCCTGGCCGTGCAGGCCTTCGAGGCGCTGACCGCCCAGGGCCGCCAGGTGCGCGTGGTGTCGATGCCGTCGACCAGCGTGTTCGACCAGCAGGACGCCGCCTGGAAGCAGGCCGTGCTGCCGGTGCAGGTCGGCGCGCGCATCGCCATCGAGGCCGCGCATGCCGACTTCTGGTACAAGTACGTCGGCCTGGAAGGCCGCATCATCGGCATGACCACCTTCGGCGAATCCGCGCCGGCCGGGCAGCTGTTCGAGGAGTTCGGCTTCACCCTCGACAACGTGCTGGCCACCGCCGAAGAGCTGCTGGAAGACTGATGCCGTCAGGGTGGATGGCTGCGGCCATCCACCGATCCTCGGGTAGGGTGCGCCGTGCGCACCGCCGGTTCGTCTGTGGTGCGCATGGCGCACCCTACGAGGTGCTCCCCCGAGCCGAGCGACAGACACTGCGAGATCCCATGCCCAACCGTCCCTACAAAGTCGCCCTCAACGGCTACGGCCGCATCGGTCGCTGCGTGCTGCGCGCCCTCTACGAGCGCGGCGCGGATGCCGGCCTGGAAATCGTCGCCCTCAACGATCTGGCCGACCAGGCCAGCATCGAGTACCTGACCCGCTTCGACTCCACCCACGGCCGCTTCCCCGGCGAGGTGAAGGTCGCCGGCGACTGCCTGCACCTCAACGGCGACTGCGTGAAGGTGCTGCGCCAGGCGACGCCGGAGGGTATCGACTGGGCCGCACTGGGCGTCGACCTGGTGCTGGAGTGCTCGGGCGTCTACCACAGCCGCGCCGACGGCGAACGCTTCCTCGCTGCCGGGGCGCCGCGCGTGCTGTTCTCGCAGCCGATGGCCAGCGAGCAGGACGTCGACGCCACCATCGTCTACGGCGTCAACCAGGCCAGCCTGAGCGGCGCCGAGCGGCTGCTGTCCAACGCCTCCTGCACCACCAACTGCAGCGTGCCGCTGCTCAAGCTGCTCGACGAGGCGGTCGGTCTCGACTACGTGACCATCACCACCATCCACTCGGCGATGAACGACCAGCCGGTGATCGACGCCTATCACCACGAGGACCTGCGCCGCACCCGCTCGGCGTTCCAGTCGGTGATCCCGGTGTCGACCGGGCTCGCCCGCGGCATCGAGCGCCTGCTTCCCGAGCTGTCCGGACGGGTCAGGGCCAAGGCGATCCGCGTGCCGACGGTCAACGTGTCCTGCCTGGACATCACCCTGCAGACCCGCCGCGACACCACGGCGGCCGAGATCAACCGCGTGCTGCGCGAGGCCGCCGAGCAGGGCCCGCTGCAGGGCCTGGTGGCCTACACCGAGCTGCCCCACGCCAGCTGCGACTTCAACCACGACCCCCACTCGGCCATCGTCGATGGCAGCCAGACCCTGGTTTCCGGCCCGCGGCTGGTCAACCTGCTGGCCTGGTTCGACAACGAGTGGGGCTTTGCCAACCGCATGCTCGACGTGGCGGAACACTTCCTGCGCGTCGCCCATCGCCCACAGCCCATGTAAAGGACTGAGCCCATGACTGTTTTGAAGATGACCGACCTGGATCTCGCCGGCAAGCGCGTGCTGATCCGCGAAGACCTCAACGTTCCGGTGAAGGACGGCGTGGTCAAGAGCGACGCGCGCATCGTCGCCTCCCTGCCGACCATCAAGCTGGCGCTGGAGAAGGGCGCGGCGGTCATGGTCTGCTCGCACCTGGGCCGTCCGACCGAGGGCGAGTTCTCCGCCGAGAACAGCCTGCAGCCGGTCGCCGACTACCTGTCCAAGGCCCTCGGCCGCGAAGTGCCGCTGGTCAGCGACTACCTGGGCGGCGTCGACGTGCAGCCGGGCCAGGTGGTGCTGTTCGAGAACGTGCGCTTCAACAAGGGCGAGAAGAAGAACGCCGACGAGCTGGCGCAGCAGTACGCCGCGCTGTGCGACGTGTTCGTCATGGACGCCTTCGGCACCGCCCACCGCGCCGAGGGCTCGACCCACGGCGTCGCCAAGTTCGCCAAGGTCGCCGCGGCCGGCCCGCTGCTGGCCGCCGAGCTGGACGCCCTGGGCAAGGCCCTCGACAAGCCGGCCCGGCCGATGGTCGCCATCGTCGCCGGCTCCAAGGTCTCCACCAAGCTCGACGTGCTGAATTCCCTGGCCGAGATCTGCGACCAGCTGATCGTCGGCGGCGGCATCGCCAACACCTTCCTCGCCGCCGCCGGCTACAAGGTCGGCAAGTCGCTGCATGAAGCCGACCTGCTGGACACCGCCAAGGCCATCGCCGCCAAGGTCGCCGTGCCGCTGCCGGTCGACGTGGTGGTCGCCAAGGAGTTCGCCGAAACCGCCGAAGCGACGGTCAAACTGATCGGCGACGTGGCCGACGACGACATGATCCTCGACATCGGCCCGCAGACCGCCGCCATGTTCGGCGAGATGCTCAAGGCCTCGCAGACCATCCTGTGGAACGGCCCGGTCGGTGTGTTCGAGTTCGACCAGTTCGGCAACGGCACCAAGGTGCTGGCCCAGGCCATCGCCGAGAGCCCGGCGTTCTCCATCGCCGGCGGCGGCGACACCCTGGCGGCCATCGACAAGTACGGCGTGGCCGAGCGCATCTCCTACATCTCCACCGGCGGCGGCGCCTTCCTCGAGTTCGTCGAGGGCAAGGTCCTGCCGGCCGTGGCGGTGCTGGAAGAGCGCGCCAAGGCCTGAGGCCATGACCGTAGGGTGGACAACGGCGCAGCCTTGTCCACCGTGGGCGCCGATTGGTGGACAAGCGCTGCGCGCGTTGTCCACCCTACGCCGACCGTAAGCATATTGCGCCCGACCTGCCCCTGCGGCAGGCTGGGCACCGATCAAACGACCCTTACTGGGAGCTACACAGATGGCACTTATCAGCATGCGCCAGCTGCTGGACCACGCCGCCGAATACGGCTACGGCGTGCCGGCCTTCAACGTCAACAACCTCGAGCAGATGCGCGCCATCATGGAAGCGGCCGACAAGACCGACTCCCCGGTGATCGTCCAGGCTTCCGCCGGCGCCCGCAAGTACGCCGGCGCGCCCTTCCTGCGCCACCTGATCCTCGCCGCCATCGAGGAATTCCCGCACATTCCGGTGTGCATGCACCAGGACCACGGCACCAGCCCGGACGTCTGCCAGCGCTCGATCCAGCTGGGCTTCAGCTCGGTGATGATGGACGGCTCGCTGATGGCCGACGGCAAGACCCCGGCCGACTACGACTACAACGTGCGCGTGACCCAGCAGACCGTGGCCATGGCCCACGCCTGCGGCGTGTCGGTGGAAGGCGAGCTGGGCTGCCTGGGCAGCCTGGAAACCGGCCAGGCCGGTGAGGAAGACGGCGTCGGCGCCGAGGGCACCCTCGACCACAGCCAGATGCTCACCGATCCGGAAGAGGCGGCGGCCTTCGTCAAGGCCACCCAGGTCGACGCCCTGGCCATCGCCATCGGCACCAGCCACGGCGCCTACAAGTTCACCAAGCCGCCGACCGGCGACGTGCTGGCCATCGAGCGCATCAAGGAAATCCACAAGCGCATCCCCAACACCCACCTGGTGATGCACGGCTCCAGCTCGGTGCCGCAGGAGTGGCTGGCGATCATCAACCAGTACGGTGGCGACATCAAGGAAACCTACGGCGTGCCGGTCGAGGAGATCGTCGAGGGCATCAAGCACGGCGTGCGCAAGGTCAACATCGACACCGACCTGCGCCTGGCCTCCACCGGCGCCATGCGCCGCATGATGGCCGAGCAGCCGAGCGAGTTCGACCCGCGCAAGTTCTTCGCCAAGACCATCGAGGCCATGCGCGACATCTGCATCGCCCGCTACGAAGCCTTCGGCACCGCCGGCAATGCTTCGAAGATCAAGCCGATCTCCCTGGAAGGCATGTTCCAGCGCTACGCCCGCGGCGAGCTGGCCGCCAAGGTCAACTGATCCGGCGCGTTCGCTTCTAGTAGTCCCACAAGGCCCGCCGCGTGCGGGCCTTGTGCTGTCCGGACCAGAACCTGTCCACGATCTCGCGAGCTAGAGCCAGGCGAGGCCTCGGCGGCCCCGCAAAATCGGTTGAGGAAGCGGAGTTTGCTGGTTGCAAATGAGCACTCCGAAACCGATTTCAACGCAGCATGGCCGACGCGCAGCAGATCGTGGGCGGGTTCTCAGTCGTCGCGGGTCAGCACTTCCAATAGCTCGATCTCGAAGATCAGGTTGGAGTTGGGCTTGATGTGCGCGCCGATCTGCCGCTCGCCGTAGGCCAGGTGCGCCGGCACGAACAGCCTGCGCTTGCCGCCGACCTGCATGCCCATCAGCCCCTGGTCCCAGCCCTTGATCACCCGGTCGGTGCCGATCACGCACTGGAACGGCCGGCCCTTGGCGTAGGAGGAGTCGAACTCGGTGCCGTCCTCCAGCCAGCCGGTGTACTGGGTGGTGATCAGGGCGCCCTTGACCACGGCCTTGCCGTCGCCCGGCCGGATGTCCTCGATCTGCAGTTGCTCGCTCATCGCTCGTCTCTCGCTGGCTGCGCCGGTCGTGGCCGGCAGGGTGCGGCGTTTTCGCAGGAAACGCGCGGTCGCGCAAGTTCCGGGCGGGTTGCCGGCGGCCTGCCGTGGCTGCGCCAGCGCCGCGTCCGGCGCTATAGTCGGGGGCACCTCCGCCACCAGGTCCGTACTCATGGATGAGTTCAATCCCTACGCCCCGCCGCGCTCGCGGGATCCCGCTCCCCTCCGCATGTCCGGCGAGCCACCCGGTTTCGCCACCTATCGGCTGCTCAATGGACTGTATGCCGGCGTCATGCTGCTGGCGCTGCTCATTCTGCTGCTCAACGGCACGTTGCAGGCGGAGTTCTCCGACCTGCTGGTGCTGGCGATTTTTCTCGCGCCGCTGCTGAGCTTCGCCCTGGTCCTCGGCCGGCGCCGGCAGGCCTTTCGGCGCTGGCGCTGGTTCCAGGCGGCCGGCAGTGGCGTCCTGCTGCTGTTCTGTCTGCAGGACGTCGTCGGCAGCGGGGTGCTCAATCGCGCCGGCCTGTTCATGACCCTGGCCAACCTGTTCTCCCTGGGCGCCGGCCAGTACTTCCTGGTGCGGCGGCTGTCGCCCGGCGCGGCTGGCGAGGCGGCGGGCTGAGCGCAACGGGGCCGGGCAGCGGGTAGAATGCCGACTGTTCTTCCGTCCAGAGCCGCCCGATGACCCCGCTCAAATACCTCGCCGCCTACCCGCCCCACCTGCAGGAGCAGGTGCGCCGGCTGATCGCCGAGGAACGCCTCGGCGACTACCTGGCCAAGCGCTATCCCGAGCGCCATGCGGTGCAGAGTGACAAGGCGCTGTACGCCTACGTGATGGAGCGCAAGCAGCGCTTCCTGCGCAACGCGCCGGGGATCGACAAGGTGCTCTACGACAGCAAGCTCGACGTGGTGCGCAACGCCCTCGGCCTGCACACCGCGGTCTCGCGGGTGCAGGGCGGCAAGCTCAGGGCGAAGAAGGAGATCCGCGTCGCCGCGCTGTTCCGCGACGCGGCGCCCGAGTTCCTCGACATGATCGTGGTCCACGAGCTGGCGCACCTGCGCGAGTTCGACCACAACAAGGCGTTCTACCAGCTCTGCGAGCACATGCTGCCGGGCTACCAGCAGCTGGAGTTCGACCTGCGCCTGTACCTGACCTGGCGCGAGCTGGACGGGGCGGTGGTGCGCTAAACAGGAGAGTGCCGGCAGCGCCCGAGGCTGCCCGGCCTGATCCACAGCTTTCAGTGGTGTCACTCAAGGGTGGAGCATGAGTACAGATAAAAGGGAGCAGGCCTGGGAGGCCTTCACGATGATGCTCTGCCACCAGTCGGTGCGCAGGATCCTGGCTGGTGAATCGTTTACGGCGTTCCGGGCCTGGATGCTCGAGATGGTCGATCCGTTGCTGGCCATCATGGAGGTGGCGCCCGTGTCGGCGAGCGAGCCGCTGCGCAACGCCATGGCCACCGAGCTGGCGATCAACGTCTGGAATGCCGTGCCCATTCCGGAAAACCGCTTCCGGCCCCGCTCCCCGGTCAAGCCGGAACGCAATGCCCCGTGCCCGTGCGGCTCCGGGCGCAAGTACAAGCAGTGCTGCGCCGCGCTCGGCGCACCGGACCTGGGCGCGCCCGAAGCCATGCTGCTGGCCAGCGTGCTGAAAACCTATCCCCGCAAGGGCCTGCGCGAGTTGCCGCTGTATGACGCGGATCCGCGGCTGTTGGCCGAGGTTGCCCTGCTCTGGGAGAGCTGGGGGCAGGACAAGGATGCTTTGGCGCTGCTGGAGGGGTTGTTCGAGTACCTGCCGAAGTTGGACAGACGCGCGGAGGCCGCTGCCGACCAGTTGCTGGACTGCTACCGAAAGGCGCATGCGCCACGCAAGCGCCAGCGCTTCATCGATGCGCTCAAGGCGTCTGCCGACAGGACCCTCAGTGCCTGCGCCTGGCAGCGCCAGGCCACTATCGATAGCGACCGTGGCGATTATCCGGCGGCCTGGCGGGCTTTCCGCGAGGCGCAGCGACTGGTGCCGAACGAGCCGGCACTGTCCCATCTGGAGATCCTGCTGCTGCTCGGCGAGGGGCGTCGCGAGGAGGCCCGGGCTCGCGCGCAGTTCTGGGCGGCCAAGCTGGCGCGTGATCCGAAGTACGATCACAGCGAGCTGATCGGCGTGTTGCGCGACCTGGTGTCGGACAGCGGTGAAAGCATGCTGCGCCTGCTGCCGATGGCGGAAGGTCCGCAGGCCGAGCTCGGCCGGCTGCTGGAGCGTTGCCCGCCGGTTGCCTGTGCCTACCACCGGGACGGCTCGGAGCTGGTTCCGGACACTGCGCTGCAGGCGCTCGAGCAGCGCTGGTGCGCGCAGGCCATGGGGGGCGGGCTTGCCGACTGGCTGCCTCTACTGGGCAAGGAACCGCTGGCGCTACAGTCGTTCCTGGTGCTGGGCGATCTGGTGGAGGAGCTCCATCATGAGCCGGACGTGCTGCCTGGCAGCAGCGAAGCCTTGGGTAGACTTCTGCTCGAACGCGGCGAGCGGCTGCGCAACTGCGTGCTCGAGACGCTGCAGGCGCAGGAGACCGAGCTGCCGTGGGGGTTCCACGGCAACCGGCCGTTGCTGCGTCTGGCGGGGGACTACGCGCTGGAGATGGCGCGGGCGCAGCCGCAGAAGGCGCTGGAGGTCATGCGCTGGCTGGTGCTGACCGCCAACCCGTACGACAACCAGGGCATGCGCGAATACCTGATCCATGACCTGGTCCGCCTTGGACAAGCTGATGAGGCCGTCGCGGTGGCTGCACGCTATCCGGACGATTTCGCCTTCGTCGAGTACGGCCGGGTGCTTGCCCTGTTCGCATCCGGACGGCTGGCAGAGGCCGAGACCGCTCTGCGCCAGGCCGTCGCGAGCTTCCCCAAGGTGTGGAAGGCGCTGGTCGCGGCCAGAGCCAGGCGGCCGGACCTGAGCGGTCCGGGTATTGTCGTCGGCAGCGACAACGAAGGCTGGCACTACCGCGACGAGCATTTCGAACTGTGGCGCGACAGCGGCGCCCTGCACTGGGCGGGCCAGTTGCCCGCACTGCGCGGGGCACCTGGTAAGCGTCCGGGCAAGTAGGTCACTGCGCCTGCATCACCACCTTGAGCACCTTGCGGAAGGTCTCCAGCTCCTCGGCGCTGAGCCCGGCGAACACCGCCTCCTGCTGGCGCCGCGAGATGTCCCACAGCGCCTCGGTCTGCGTGCGGCCGGCCTCGGTCAGCGCGTGGCCGGCCGCGCTCTCGCTCACCAGGCCCTTCTGCCGTAGGTTGGCCAGCGCCTCCTTGATCTCGCGGGTCGGCATCGCCACCTCGCGCTGCAGGGCGACCAGGTCGAGCTGGGCACTGTCCTCCAGCACCATCAACATGCGTGCCTCGCTGGTGCTCAGGCCGGTGGACAGCTGCTTGGGCGCGTAGCTGGCCTGGTAGGCGTTGACCGCCTGGATCATCAGGTAGAACAGGTTGCTGCCCATCAGCCGGCCGTGCATGGCCGGCGCCGGCGCGGCGTTCGGGTCGCTCCTGCGCGGCGCGCGCGGGTGAGGCAGGACCATCGAGTAGGCGCCCTGGTGGTAGAGCAGCGGCGAGCGGCCGAAGTCGTCGAAGGCCACCACCTTGCCGATCAGGATCCAGTGGTCGCCGCCGTCCACCTGTTGGTGGCGCTCGCACTGGAAGCGGGCCGCGCAGTCGGGCAGCAGCGGCGCGCCGCCGAGGCCGGCCTCATAGGCGATGCCGGCGAACTTGTCCTCCTGCGGGCGGGCGAAGTGGTTGGACAGCTCGATCTGGTCGGCGGCGAGGATGTTCACCGTGAAGTGGCTGGCGGCCTCGAACACCGCGTGGCTGGCGGAGCGCTTGTCGATGCTCCAGAGAATCAGCGGCGGGTCGAGCGATACCGAGTTGAAGCTGTTGGCGGTGACGCCGACCTGCTCGCCGCTCGGGCTGCGCGCGGTGACTATGGTGACGCCGGTGGCGAAGTTGCCCAGCGCGCGGCGGAACACGCGGGGGTCGAAGGCGGTTTCACTGCTGGTGGTCATCGCGGACTCTCCGGTCGTGGCGGCTGGGGCGCGCGCGGGCGCATATGGGATTCAGTCTAGGGCGGCTTGGCGGGCAGGACCAGCGGCCCGGGCGTCAGGGCGCCGGCGGATCCTGCTCCGGCGCGCGCCGCCGGCGCGGTGTGGCGAACAGGCGCAGGGCGGTGACGACCAGCGGCACGTAGGGCCCGGCCAGGCGCAGCCAGTGGCGCAGGCTGGCGGTGCTCCGGCCGCCGAGCAGGCCGAGCAGGGTGGCCCCGGCCAGTCCCCACAGCGGCGCATGCGGCAGGTTCAGGCGCTGTGGCCAGGATCGCAGCTGCTGCAGCGGCTGGGTCAGGCGCAGGCTTTCGTAGCGCAGCTCCTGGCGGTGCAGCTCCAGACGCATGCGCACCAGCGCCTTGCGCATCTGCTGCGGCGAGGCGTGTTCTGGCGGGGGCGGCGGGATCATGGCAGCAGTTGCTCGCGGTCGCGCGCCAGCTCTTCGAGGCTGGCGCTGAAGGGGAAGCGCTGCTGCTGCAGGGTTGCCCGCAGGCGCCACAGCGCCAGCAGGCAGCCCAGCCCGTGGAACAGGCACAGGGCGACCGTCGCCTCCAGGCGATAGCTGTCCCAGCACAGCAGCAGCACCAGCACGCTGAGGGCGAACAGCAGGAGCAGGCCGAACACCAGGGCCAGGCCGGCGCACAGCAGCTGGCGCAGGCTGGCGGCCTTCTGTTCCTGCAGCTCGATGCCCAGCAGCTCGAGGTGCCCGTGCAGCAGGCCGAGGGCGGCGGCTCCTGCTCCGCGCAGCGCCGAGCTGCCGGCGTCGTTGGCGGGGGCGTCCTGCGTTCCCGCGCTCATCGCTTCAGCGCCGGGCGATCAGCATGCCGAGCAGGAAGCCGATGCCGGCACACAGGCCGAGCGACTGCAGGGGATGCGCCTGCACGTAGTGCTCGGTCGCCTCGACGCCGGCCTTGCAGCACTTGTTCATCGACTCCTCGCCGACCTGCAGGCTACTGCGGGCGCGGGCGAGGCTGCTCCTGAGCTGTTCGCGCAGCCCTTCGGCCTGGTCGCCGGCCAGGCTGGCCGACTGCTGCAGCAGCTTCTCGGTGTCCTGAACCAGCGCCTGGAAGTCGGCGAGCAGTGGATCCATGGAGGGGTTTTTACGGGCCATGGACGGCTCTCCTCGGGTGGGTGAACCCTGAGTGTAGGACGCCAGCGCGGAATTCTCCCGGGCCGCCCTTCAGGCCGCCGCTGGTCGTGCGTCCTCGCCCGGGCGCAGCAGGCGCGCCGCCAGTTCTCGCAGCGGCTGGAGTTGGCGGCAGATCAGCGCCAGTTCGGTGCGCAGCAGGCGCTGGCGTTCGTCGCCGTCCTCCGGCAGCTGCTCCAGCTCGCGGGCCAGCGCCTCCTCGTCGCGGCTGGCGGCCTCCGGCGCCTGGCGCGCCTGCAGCCCGCGGGCGATGCTCTCGAGGCTGGCGGTCAGGTGGGCGGCGGCCTGCTCGACCAGGCTGCCGTGCAGTTCGAGGGGCTGGCCGGGGCGATGCGCGCCGAGCGCCGACAGGTAGCCGAGCAGGGTGTGCGACAGCGCTAGGCCGCGAAAGCCCACGTCCGCCTCGCGGCGGAAGTGGCCCGGCTCCAGGCGCATGCTGGCCAGGCAGGCGGCCAGCGCGGCGTCGGCGTTGTGCGCGTTGCGCCGGGCCAGGCGGTAGGCGAGGTCGTCGCGCTTGCCGCTGGCGTACTGCTGGAGGATCTGCCGCAGGTAGCTGGCATGGCTGTGCAGGGTGCTGGCCATCACGCTGGGCAGGCGGCGGCCCTGCCAGTCGGGGAGGATCAGGAACACGGCGAGGCCGGCGATCAGGCTGCCGAGCAGGGTGTCGACCAGCCGCGGCCAGATCAGCCCGTAGCCGTCGCCGACCTGGTTGAAGCAGAACAGCACCATCAGGGTGATCGCCGCGGTGGCCAGGGTGTAGCGGCTGGCGCGGGTGGCGAAGAACACCACTCCGGCGGCCACCGCGATCAGCGACTGCACCAGCGCGCCGGGGAACAGGTCGAACAGCGCCCAGCCGGCCAGCAGGCCCAGCATGGTGCCGCCGATGCGCTGGACCAGCTTGGTGCGCGTGGCGCCGTAGCTGGGCTGGCAGACGAACACGGTGGTCAGCAGGATCCAGTAGCCCTGGGTCGGATGGATGGCGTGCAGCACGCCGTAGCCGGCGGCCAGCGCCGCGGCCAGGCGCAGGGCGTGGCGGAACAGCAGGGCGGTGGGGGTGAGCTGCAGGCGCAGGCGCTGCCAGACCTCGGCGAGGCTGTGCGGGTCGCGGTCGTGCAGGGTGCTGTCCTGCTCCTCGGCCAGGGTATCCGGGTCGCTCGCCGCGCCGAGCAGGCGCTCGAGGGTGCCGAGGTTGTCGGCCAGCGCGCGCAAGGCGCGCAGCAGCTCGCGCCACTGCGGGTTGTCCTGCGCCTGCAGGTAGGCCAGCGAGGCCTCGAGGTCGTCGCGGGCCTGGGCGCTGGCGCGCTGGTACTCGAACGGCTGGCGCAGCTCGATGGCCCGGGCCAGCGCCTGGCAGGCCTTGCCCTGCTGGCGCAGCAGCAGGCGGCAGCGGAACAGCACGTCGCTGTGGAAGAACGCCTCGGCCAGTGCGGTGTAGGGGTAGTGCGAGGAGCTGGCGCGTTCGTGGATGTCCTGGGCGAGGAAGTACAGCTTCAGGTAGCGGCTGACCTGCGGGTTGGCGCGGCCCTTGCCGACGCGGTGCAGGATGATTTCCTTGGCCGCGTTGAGCGCCGCCACCAGGCGGCCGTTCTGCTGCGCCAGCTCCAGGCGCCGGCGCTCGACGTCCAGCTCGCGCACCGGCTCGAACAGCGCCGCCTTCAGGCGCAGGTACTGGTCCAGCTCGCGGAACACCCGGGCCAGCGCCTGCTGCACCGGCTGCTGGCTGAACAGCGCCTGCCAGAGCACCGAGAGCGCGCCGTACCAGGCGGCGCCGGCGACCAGCAGCAGCGGCTCGCGCCACAGGTCGGCGACCTCGCCGCCGCGCTGGTCGACGCCGATCATGGTGTAGATGGACAGGATCAGGGTGGCCGAGGCGATGGTGCCGTAGCGCTCGCCGACCGCGCCGAGCATGGTCAGGGCGAAGGTCGACAGCGCCAGGGCGGCGACGAACAGCCAGGGATAGGGGAACAGCAGCTCGACGGCGAAGGCCGCTGTGGCGAAGCACGCCAGGGTCACCAGCAGCGCGCGCAGGCGGCCGCGCCAGCTGTCGTCGGTCTCGGCCAGGGCGCTGGCGACAATGCCGAGGAACAGCGGGATCAGCAGCTCCATGCTGCCCAGGGTCCAGCACAGCGCCATGCTGCCGGTGAGGGCGACCAGCACCCGCAGGCTGTAGCTGAACTTGTCCAGCGCCCACAGGCGGCGCAGGGAGTGGCGGAGCGAGGTGGCGGGCATGGAGCGTCCTGCAGCGAAGGGCGTGATGCGCGCATTCTAAACGCAGCCCGGGCATGCCGCTCGAGGCTGCCGCGGGGGAGCTCGTGCGGCTCGTCTATCCTGCTAGGAGTCGCTTCGCGAGTCCGCCGGGAGAATGGCCATGCCGCCATGCCTTGAGCGCTGCTGCCGAATCCTGCTGCTCTGGCTGCTGGCGCCGCTGTGGGCGCTGGCGGCGCCGGCTCCGGTCACGGTACTGACGGTGAACGACCCCATCGGTCCGGCCGTCGCCGACTATCTGGTGCGCGGCCTGGCCTGGGCCCAGGAGGAGGGGGCGCAACTGGTGGTGCTGAGGCTCGATACGCCGGGCGGGCTGGATACCTCGATGCGCATCATCATCCGCGCGATCCTCGCCAGCCCGCTGCCGGTGGTCAGCTATGTGGCGCCCAGCGGCGCACGGGCGGCCAGCGCCGGCACCTACATCCTCTATGCCAGTCATGTGGCGGCCATGGCCCCCGGCACCAACCTGGGGGCCGCTACCCCGGTGCAGATCGGTGGCCTGCCGGGTGCGCCGCCGCAGCCGCCCGGGGCGCCGGACGACAAGCCGGAGAATTCCGACAAGCGCGAGGAGGAGGGAACGCCAGCGCCCGGCGACGTGCTCAGCCGCAAGCAGATCAACGACGCCGCCGCCTATATCCGCGGCCTGGCCCAGCTGCGCGGGCGCAACGCCGAATGGGCCGAACAGGCGGTGCGCTCCGCGGCCAGCCTGAGCGCCGAGGAGGCGCTTGAGCACAAGGTGATCGACCTGCTGGCCGTCGATCTCGCCGATCTGTTGCGTCAGCTGGATGGCCGCCGCCTGGAGGCGGGCGGACAGCCGCAGACCCTGGCCACCGCCGGCGCCGAGCTGCTCGAGCGCGCGCCGGACTGGCGTACCCGCGTGCTGGCTGTGATCACCAATCCCAGCGTGGCGCTGATCCTGATGATGCTCGGCATCTACGGCCTGATCTTCGAGTTCTCCAATCCCGGATTCGGGGTCGGTGGGGTGCTCGGCGCCATCTGCCTGATCCTCGCCCTCTACGCCCTGCAGCTGCTGCCGGTGAACTACGCCGGGGTGGCGCTGATCCTGCTCGGCATCGCCTTCATGGCGGCCGAGGCCTTCCTGCCCAGCTTCGGCGTGCTCGGCATCGGCGGAGTGGCGGCCTTCGTGGTCGGCGCGCTGATCCTGATCGACACCGAGGTGCCCGGCTTCGGTATCCCGCTGGGGCTGATCGTCGCACTCGGTATCGGCAGTGCGGTGATGATCGCCGCGGTGCTCGGCATGGCGCTCAAGGCGCGCGGCCGCGCGCCGGCGGCGGGCGATGCCGGGTTGGTCGGCGGTCTGACCAGAGTGGTGCGGGTCGCGGCGAGCGATCCACATTGTGGCTGGGTGCAGCTGCAGGGCGAGCAATGGCAGGTGCGCAGCCAGGCCAGTCTGCAGGCCGGTCAATGGGTGCGGGTCACGGCCCGCGAGGGTCTGCTGCTGGAGGTCGAGGCGACACAAGCGCCGGCCGCCGAAGGAGGTTGAGATGATGGGGTTCGAACTGGGGTTCGTCGCCCTGCTGGCCATGCTGATCGGCCTGGTGATTTCGGCGTTCCGCATCCTGCGCGAGTACGAACGCGGCGTGGTGTTCATGCTCGGGCGCTTCTGGAAGGTCAAGGGTCCGGGGCTGATCGTGGTGATTCCCGGTGTGCAGCAGATGGTGCGGGTCGATCTACGCACCATAGTGCTGGACGTGCCGACCCAGGACGTGATCTCCCGCGACAACGTCTCGGTGAAGGTCAACGCGGTGGTCTACTATCGGGTGCTCGATGCGCAGAAGGCGATCATCCAGGTCGAGGATTACCACGCCGCCACCAGCCAGCTGGCGCAGACCACCCTGCGCGCGGTGCTCGGCAAGCACGAACTGGACGATATGCTCGCCGAGCGCGAGCGCCTCAACGCCGACATCCAGCAGGTGCTCGACACCCAGACCGACGCCTGGGGTATCAAGGTGGCCAACGTCGAGATCAAGCACGTCGATCTCGACGAGTCGATGATCCGCGCCATTGCCAAGCAGGCCGAGGCCGAGCGCGAGCGGCGCGCCAAGGTGATCCACGCCGAGGGCGAGCTGCAGGCCTCCGAGAAGCTCATGCAGGCCGCCGAGATGCTCGGCCGGCAGAACGGTGCCATGCAGCTGCGCTACCTGCAGACCCTGGCCTCGCTGGCCGGAGACAAGAGCTCGACCATCGTCTTCCCGCTGCCGATCGACCTGCTGAAAGGGCTGGCTGAGCGGCGCACCCCGGCGGAGCCGGAGCGTTGAACCTCACAGCTCGTCCGGCGCCGCCGGCTCGTCCAGCGTTTCGCCCTCGGCCAGCCGGCGCCCCAGGTGCATGCAGTTGCGCCCGGCGGCCTTGGCCCGGTACATGGCCTGGTCGGCCTCGCGCAGCAGGTCCTCGCAGCACTGGCAGCCGAGGCCGAAGCTGATGCCGATGCTGGCGCCGATGCGGATCTCCACGCCGTCGAGGCGGAAGGGCCGGGCCAGTTCCTCGAGGATGCGCCCGGCCAGTTGCTCGGCCTGCAGTTCGCTGCCGATACCCTCGCAGACCAGCACGAACTCGTCGCCGCCCAGGCGCGCCACCAGGTCGCTGCTGCGCGCGCTGGCCTGCAGGCGGTGAGCGACCTGGACCAGCAGCCGGTCGCCGGTCTCGTGGCCGTGGCAGTCGTTGACCGGCTTGAAGCCGTCGAGGTCGAGGAGGATCAGCGCGAGCATCTCGCGGCGCCGGCGCGCGCGCTGCCAGGCCTGCTCGAGGTGCTGGCGCATGGCCGTGCGGTTGGCCAGGCCGGTGAGCGGGTCCTGCAGCGCCAGCTCGCGCAGGCGTTCGTTGGCGGCGGCCAGCGCCTCGGTGCGCTCGGCCACCCGCTGCTCGAGGATCCGCTCCTGCTCCTGCAGGGCGCGCAGGTCCTGCTGCTGGGCGTCGAGGGTGGCGTCGGCCTGGCGCTGGCGCAGCACGCTGAGGCGCTGCGCGAGGCCGAAGGACAGCAGCAGCAGCTCCAGCGCCGAGCCGAGCAGCAGGGCGTTGACGGTGAAGGCGTTGGACGCCGCCACGCCGAAGTTGCGCAGCGCCAGCAGCAGCGAGCCGCCCAGCAGCATCAGCCCGGCGGCGACGAACACCCGCGCCGCCGGCACCTGGCGGCGCGCACAGGCCAGGCCGCAGCCGAGCAGCAGGACGATGTTGGCCAGGCTGGCGTGGGCCAGCACCTGCAGCATCAGCGGGGCGGCGAGCAGCAGGGTGGCGAGGGTGATCGGCAACTGCACGGCGAGGGCGATGTTCAGCAGGCGATGCCAGCGTGGCACATGACGTGCGCTGTCGAGGAAGCTGCGGCTGAACAGGATGGCGCCGAGGTTGGCCAGGCCGAGGAAGCAGGGCAGGGCGCGGGTGCCCCAGGCGCCGCCCTGCGGCCACAGGTACTGGGCGCCGAGGCCGGTGAGGGCGAGCATGGCCAGGCCGCCGCTGGCGGCGAACAGCACGTAGAGCAGGAAGCTGCGCTCGCGCAGGGCGAGGAACAGCAGCAGGTTGTAGCCGGCCAGACCCAGCAGGGTGCCGAAGTACAGGGCCAGCAGCAGGCTGGCGTTCTGGTTGTCGTGCAGGAAGGCTGCCGCCGTCCACAGGCGGGCATCGAGGGACAGGCTGCCCGAGCTGTGCGCCAGGAAGTACAGGGTGCGCCGCTCGCCGGGCGCCAGGTGCACGGCGAACAGCGGCGCGCGATGGTCGAGGCTGCGTTGCGTGCGCGGCAGGCTGTCGCCGGCGCTCTGCCGCTGCAGGCCGTCCGCGCCCAGGCTGAACAGCTCGATGCGATCGAGCGCCGGATAGCTGAAGGCGATGCGCCACTCGGCGGGCTGCGCGGCCTGCGACTGCAGCTCCAGGCGCAGCCAGACGCGGTCCGCGGTGTAGCCGAGGTTGAGCTCGCTGCGCCGGAGCAGCGGCTGGAAGTGCGCCTGCAGCGGCGGCGCCGGGTCGCCCGGCCGGACATCGTCGGTCGTGCGGTACAGGGCGAGGTAGGGGTACAGGTCGAGGGCCCGCTCGTGGCCGTCGAGGCGCAGCAGCGGCCTGGCCTCTTCGGCGCGCACCGCCAGGGCGAACAGTGTCAGCAGGGCGAGCAGCAGGACCCGCGCCGCGACCGTGCCGCGGGCAGCCCGCCGCGTTGCCTGCACGCGGTGCCGGCTGGAGTCCTGTGGCATGGGAGCCTCGCGAATTCCGTGGACAGTCGCCCGCGTGCCTGGCTGGCACGCGGCCGTCTTCCAACTGTAGCCACTGGCGGCGCGGCCGGCCGCGGGCAGGGGTGCCGTCAGTCGGCTGGCGCGGGCGTCCGCCGGCGCCTGCGGCTCAGAGGATCCGCGCCTTGAAGTGGCGGCCCTTGACCTTGCGTTCGCTCAGGCGCTGCAGCGCCTCGCGGGCCAGCTCGCGCTCCACCGCCACGTAGGCGTTGTAGTCGTAGAGGGCGATCTTGCCGATGCGTGCGCCCGGCAGGCCGTCTTCGCCGGTGAGGGCGCCGAGGATGTCGCCGGGGCGCAGCTTGTCCTTGCGCCCGCCGTTGATGCACAGGGTGGTCATCGGCGGCAGCAGGCGCGCGTCGTCCAGCGGCTTGAGGTTGTCCAGCCTGGCCCAGTTCAGCGGCGTCTGCTGCAGCGCTTCGATGGCGCTGGCGCGGCTGGCCTCGCTCGGCGCCACCAGCGACAGCGCCAGGCCCTTGGCGCCGGCGCGGCCGCTGCGGCCGATGCGGTGGATGTGCACCTGCGGGTCGCGGGTCAGCTCGAAGTTGATCACCGCCTCCACGGTGTCGATGTCCAGCCCGCGTGCGGCCACGTCGGTGGCTACCAGCACGCAGCAGCTCTGGTTGGCGAACATCGCCAGCACCTGGTCGCGCTCGCGCTGCTCCAGGTCGCCGTGCAGGGCCAGCGCGGAGATCTTGCGCGCGTTGAGCGCGGCCGCGACTTCCTGGCACTGCGCCTTGGTCTGGCAGAACACCACGCTGGAGGCCGGGCGGAAGTGCAGCAGCAGGCGCGCCACCGCGTCCAGGCGTTGGGCGGGATCGACCTCGTAGAAGCGCTGTTCGATCTGGCTGTCGTCGTGCAGCGCCTCCACCTCGACCCGCTGCGGCTGGCGCAGGAAGCGCGCGGCCAGTTGTTCGATGCCCTCGGGATAGGTGGCGGAGAACAGCAGGGTCTGCCGGCGCGCCGGGGTCTGCTCGATGATCGCGGCGATGGCGTCGACGAAGCCCATGTCGAGCATGCGGTCGGCCTCGTCGAGGACCAGACGGTTGAGGCCGTCGAGCCTGAGGCTGCCGCGGTTGAGGTGCTCGAGCACCCGCCCCGGCGTGCCGACCACGATGTGCGCGCCGTGCTCCAGCGAGCCGATCTGCGGGCCGAAGGGCACGCCGCCGCACAGGGTCAGCACCTTGACGTTGTCCAGGCCGCGGGCCAGCAGGCGGATTTCCTTGGCCACCTGGTCGGCCAGTTCGCGGGTCGGGCACAGCACCAGCGCCTGGCAGCCGAAATAGCGCGGGTTGAGCGGGGCCAGCAGGCCGAGGGCGAAGGCGCAGGTCTTGCCGCTGCCGGTCTTGGCCTGGGCGATCAGGTCGCCCCCGGCGAGGATGATCGGCAGGCTGTGCGCCTGGATCGGCGTCATCTGCCGGTAGCCGAGGGCATCCAGGCTGGCGAGCAGGGGGGCGGGCAGGGGCAGGGTGGCGAAGGCGTCGGTCACGGGGCGGGCCTGGGTGGAAACAAGGCCGGACAGTCTAGCAGGTTGGCGTGTGGGTGCCGCAGAGCGCCGGTTGAGTGGCTCTTGCATCGGCTCCAATGCCGGTTTCGCTGTCGTGCCTGCGGCTGTCGCGATCCGCTCGTTCGGTTGCCGGTGTGCGCAGTCGTGAATGAAACACTCTTTCCTGAGTCGAATGGGGAGCGTCGGTGTAGGGGACTTTCGGCACACTGATTTGTCGCCAAATATTGCTGTGGCTGCCATGGCATCCAGCACATTCGGCCTATCCGCTAGGCCTGAAATCGGGATTGCCTTTTCCATCGCCGGGGATTGCCGGGGCCGGCGCGACGCCTGCGCCTTGCCGCTCATCCCGGGTGCGGAGGTTTGCCGCTGCGGCAAGCCCGGGAGCCTGGCGGGATGTGCCGGGAACTGCGCTTGTCGAGAACATGCCCCGGACAACGCACCATGACCTGTCCGGCCGCGCCGGTCGAGGGGCTCGCCATCGCCGTGAGCCGGCGGAGCGGGAGGCGTCTGGGACGGGCTTCAGACTAAAGTCGGGGATTACTTTTGTCGCAGCCCCTTTGTTAGATTCAGGATGTGGTTCTTTCACCTGCAATAAAAACAATACGGAGAAAGGTAATGGCAGACGATAAGAGCAATTCTGCTGCGTACTGGAAGGCAAACGTTCGCCTTATCACATGGAGCCTGGTGGTCTGGGCTCTGGCTTCATATGGTATCGGCATTCTTCTACGCCCGGTGCTGATGGGTATTTCAGTCGGCGGAGCGGACCTGGGCTTCTGGTTCGCTCAGCAGGGATCCATCATCACGTTCATCGCGCTCATCTTCCACTACGCGTGGAGGCTGAACAGGCTGGACAAAGAATTCGGCGTCGAGGAGTAAGCCAGCATGAGCCAATTTGTAATCAATATGCTGTTCGTAGGGGCGTCCTTCGCTCTCTACTTCGGTATCGCGGTCTGGGCTCGCGCCGGATCGACCAAGGAGTTCTACGTCGCCGGCGGTGGCGTGCATCCGGTAACCAACGGCATGGCCACTGCGGCCGACTGGATGTCCGCGGCTTCCTTCATTTCCATGGCCGGTCTGATCGCTGCCGGCGGCTACTCCACCTCGGTCTACCTGATGGGCTGGACCGGTGGCTACGTGCTGCTGGCCATGCTGCTGGCGCCCTACCTGCGCAAGTTCGGCAAGTTCACCGTACCGGACTTCATCGGTGACCGCTTCTACAGCCGTGGCGCGCGCCTGGTGGCGGTGATCAGCCTGCTGCTGATCTCCCTGACCTACGTGATCGGCCAGATGGCCGGTGCCGGTATCGCCTTCTCCCGCTTCCTCGAAGTGAGCAACTCGGCCGGTATCTGGATCGCCGCTGGCGTGGTGTTCGCCTATGCGGTATTCGGCGGCATGAAGGGCATCACCTACACCCAGGTGGCCCAGTACGTGGTGCTGATCATCGCCTACACCATACCGGCGGTGTTCATCGCCTTCCAGCTGACCGGCAACCCGATTCCGTCGCTGGGCATGATCGGTACCCACGTCGAGTCCGGCATGCCGCTGCTGGCCAAGCTGGATGCCGTGGTCACCGATCTGGGCTTCGCCGCCTACACCGCCGACGCCAGCAACAAGCTGAACATGATCCTGTTCACCTTGTCGCTGATGATCGGTACCGCCGGTCTGCCGCACGTCATCATCCGCTTCTTCACCGTGCCGAAAGTGGCCGATGCCCGCTGGTCCGCCGGCTGGACCCTGATCTTCATCGCCCTGCTGTACCTCACCGCTCCGGCCGTGGCTTCCATGGCGCGCCTGAACCTGATGACCACCGTGTATCCGCAGGGTACCGAGGCTCCGGCCCTGTCCTATGAAGAGCGTCCGCAGTGGGTGAAGACCTGGGAAGAAACCGGTCTGATCAAGTGGGAAGACAAGAACAGCGATGGCCGCGTGCAGTTCTACAACGACGCCAACGCCCAGTTCACCCCGACCGCTACCGAGCGTGGCTGGAACGGCAACGAGCTGACCGTCAACAACGACATCATCGTGCTGGCCAACCCGGAAATCGCCAACCTGCCGTCCTGGGTCATCGGTCTGATCGCCGCGGGCGCCATCGCCGCTGCGCTGTCCACCGCTGCCGGTCTGCTGCTGGCCATCTCTTCCGCCGTGAGTCATGACCTGATCAAGACCCTGATCAATCCGAAGATCAGCGAAGCGAACGAAATGAAGGCCGCACGGATCTCCATGGCGGTATCGATCCTGCTGGCCACCTGGCTGGGTCTGAATCCTCCGGGCTTCGCGGCACAGGTAGTGGCACTGGCATTCGGTCTGGCGGCAGCGACCCTGTTCCCGGTCCTGATGATGGGTATCTTCTCCAAGCGCGTGAACGACAAGGGCGCGATCGCAGGCATGGTTGTCGGCCTGCTGGTCACCATCGTCTACATCTTCATGTACCTGGGCTGGTTCTTCATTCCGGGCACCGCGACCTTCGCCAACACTCCGGACAACTGGCTGTTCGGCATCTCCCCGCAGGCCTTCGGTTCGGTGGGTGCGATCATCAACTTCGCCGTGGCCTACGCCGTGTCGCTGGCTACCGAGGCTCCGCCGAAGGCAGTCCAGGATCTGGTGGAGAGCGTGCGTACTCCGAAGGGTGCTGGTGCCGCACTCAGCCACTAAGCAATAATGCGACCAGAAGCCAGATTAATAATCTGAGCCACGGTTGAAGCAAACATCGGGCTTCCATTTGGAGGCCCGATGTTTTTTGAGGAGGCTATATATGATCTGGCATCTGATTGCCGCAATCTGCGCAGCCCTGGCGGGTGCGGGAATCGCATTGGTATTACGCAGCCTGACGCGCAAGCGGCTGCCGAAGTGGATCATTCCGGCATTCGCGGGTCTGGGGATGCTTTCCTATACCATCCACTATGAATACACCTGGTTCGATGCCAAGCAGGTGCGCCTGCCGGAAGGTTCCGTGATCGTCTCGAGCGAAAAGGGCGACATGCTCTGGCGCCCCTGGACGGCCCTGTTCCCGATGCCGCTGGCCTATACGGTGCTGGATTCCGCCAATGCGCAGATCGAGGAAACCAGTCGCGGGCGCATGGGCCGTTTCGTGCTGTATCGCTTCGAGAAGCAGCACCTGATGTCCACCGTGACCAGCGCCACCTATCAGCTGCTCTGCAGCGAGCAGGCGATGTTCAGGCTCAATGAGGCCGGTCAGGCGAAGTTCGAAACCATGACCAGGCTGGAGCAGGACGCGCCGCTGTATCGGGCCATCTGTGCCGCCAACGGCTGAGTGGCCGCTGCGGACTTCGCGCCCCCGGTCGAATCGATGCATCCGGGGACCGGGCTTGCCGCCTCGAGCGTCTGACAGGAACAACAATCAGGACGGAGAGCTTGTCATGTCGGTTTCGTTCAAGATGGATAACCTGCCCTTCAGTCTGCTGGATGCGCGGGAGCAGGCCTTGCTGAGCGACAGCCTGGAGATTGCCAGCTTCCACAAGGGTGAGGCGATCATCGAGGCGGGCAAGCCGCCGCAGGGCGTATTCGTCATCGCCAGAGGCCGCGTCGCGGAAAGCGATGTGGCCGAGCCGGATGCCGATGGCAAGCCGCTGGCCAGCCACGTTTTCGTGCATTACGAGGACGAGGACTATTTTGGCGGCTGGTCCGCGATCAATGGCGTGGCGATCCACAACTTCATCGCGGTCGAGGAAACCATCGGCCATGTGCTGCCGACCAGGATCCTGCTGGAGCTGATGGCCAGCAACCCGCGGTTTGCCGACTACTTCCAGCAGAGCCTGGCGGCCAAGCGGGAGATCGTCGCGCAGCACGGGCAGGGCCAGGACATGACCGAGTTCATGCTGGCCCGGATCAGCGATGGCATGGTGCGCGAGCCGCCGATCGTGGCGGGCGGCACCAGTCTGCACGAGGCGACCCGCCTGATGCGCGAGATGAAGTCGGACTGCCTGCTGGCGAGGAAGGGCAACCGCTACGGCATGGTGACCCGCACCGACCTGCTCGATGCGGTGGTGCTGAAGGGGATGCCGCTGGCCACGGATGTCGCCGAGATCGCCAGCTACCGCCTGGTCACCGCGGAGCCCGACGACTACCTGTTCAATGCACTGATCCTGATGACCCAGCATCAGATCGAGCGGGTCGTGGTCATGGGCGAGGACGGCGCCCTGGTCGGGGTCGTCGAGCTGACCGATGTGCTCAGCCACTTCTCCAGCCATTCCCACGTCATCGGCCTGCGCGTCGAGCGCGCCAACACCGTCGAGGAACTGCGCGAGGCGGCGCTGGGGCTCACCGACCTGATCCGCGCGCTGATCTCCACCGGGGTGAAGATCCGCTTCACCATGGAGCTGCTGGCCGCCATGAACGGACGGATCATTTCCAGGCTGTTCGATCTGCTCATTCCCCAGGACATGCGCCCGCACGTCTGCCTGATCGTGATGGGCTCCGAGGGGCGCGGCGAGCAGATCATGAAGACCGACCAGGACAATGCGCTGCTGGTGCGCGACGGGCTGGAGTGGCCCGGGATGATGGACACCATGCGCCACTTCAGCGAGACCCTGATCAGCTTCGGCTTCCCGCCCTGCCCGGGCAACATCATGGTGTCCAATCCCGAGTGGGTGAACTCGATCGAGGAGTGGGCGCGCAAGCTGACGCACTGGAGCCACAGCTACGATGGCGCGTCGGTGATGAACCTGGCCATCGCCGTGGACAGCAAGCCGATCGCCGGCAACATCGCCCTGTTCAAGGTGGCGAGGAACGCCTTCCTGCGCCGGGTGCAGAGCAACGACATCTTCTTCTCGCACTTCGCCAAGGCCGCGCTGAACTTCGATACGCCGCTGACCATCTTCGGCAACCTGCGCGACAAGGAGCAGCTGGACATCAAGAAGGGCGGCATCTTCCCCATCGTCCACGGGGTCAGGACCATGGCGCTGGAGCAGCGCATCCTGGAGACCAACACCTTCAGGCGCATCGAGGCGCTGGTGGCGATGGGCCGGATGGACAAGGCCATGGGCGAGAACCTCGGCGAGGCCCTGTCGATCTTCATCCAGTTGCGCCTGAACCAGCAGATGCAGCGTATCGAGGCCAGCGCGAAGGGCCAGGACCGGACCCCCAACCTCATCGACCTGCAGAAGCTGAACAAGCTCGAGCGCGACCTGCTGCGCGATGCCCTGCACGTGGTGAAGGACTTCAAGAAGCTGTTCGCGTTGCGTTACCACATCAACGCCTGAGGCGCGCCCGCGAGGCCGCGCTCAGATGGAGCGCTGCGCGGCCTCGCGGGCGCGCTGCCAGTACCTGACCCGCTCGGCCAGTTCGTCGACCCGCTCGATGCCCATGCGCCGGGCGCGGTTGAACAGGATCAGGGCGATTTCCGCAGTGGCCAGGGCATCCGCCGAGGCGTGGTGGCGCTGGGCGATGTCGAGGCCGAAGTAGTCCATCCAGAAATCCAGGCTGCCGCGCCGGGTCAGCACCTCGGGGAACAGCATGGGCGCCAGGTCGGCGACGTCGAGGAAGGGGTTTTCCAGGCTGTAGCCCAGTTCGTGCTTCAGCGCGCGGGCCAGCATGCGCTGGTCGAAGGGCGCGTGGAAGGCCAGCATCACGCTGTCGGCGGCGAACTCCATGAAGCTGAGCAGGGCCTCGGCCGGCGGCTGGCCGGCGGCCAGCTCGCTGGGCGCGATGCCGTGGATCAGCACGGCCTCGTTGACCTTGACCTGGCGGCGCAGGGTGCATTCGAACTGCTGCGCCATGTCGATGGCGCCGCCGTCGATGGCGACCGCGCCGATCGAGATGACGATGTCGCGGCTGAGGTTCAGTCCGGTGGTTTCCAGGTCGAGCACCACGAAGCGCTGCCGGTGCAGCGGGGTCGCCAGCGCGGGCGGCGGAGGCGGCGGCAGCGCCCGCAGACGCTGGCGCTGCTGGTCGTCGAGTTCCAGGTGGCGGCGCTGCAGGCGGGACAACAGGGCGCGGATCGGATTCATAGCTGGTAGCGCACGCTCAGGCTGCTCTGCAGGCGCTGGGCCTGGCGGAAGGACTCGCGCAGGATGCGCCGGTCCAGTTGATTGAGGGTGTCGGGATCGAGGCGGTTGCTCAGCGGCTGGCCGGCGCGCTCCTGGCGCTGGTGCAGCTGCATGCGCGTCATCTGGATGAAGTGGTAGGCCTCCTCGTAGGCGGCGGCGTCCTGGGGCTTCAGCACGCCGCGCGCACCCAGCAGGCGCAGGCGTTCGAGGGTGTTGCACTCGCTGATGCCGTGGGCCAGGGCGAGGATGCGCACCCCCTCGACGAAGGGCATCAGGCCCTCCACCTTGAGGTCCAGGGTGTCCTTGTCGGCACCGCGGCTGGCGACGATGAAGTCGCGGAAGCGGCCGATGGGCGGCGGATGACGCAGGGCGTTGGCCGCCATCATGTGCTGGAACAGGGGGTTGCCCTCGATCATCCCGAGCAGCGTCTCCTGGAGCTGGCGGCAGCCTTCGCTCGGCCCCCACACCGGGCGCAGGTCGAAGAAGATCGACGAGTGCATCAGGTTGTCGCGGGTCGGGCTCTGGATCATGCCGCTGAAGCGGCGCAGCCACTCCTGGCGTGACAGGCACAGCTCCGGGTTGCCGGCCATGATGTTGCCGTTGCACAGGGTGAAGCCGCAGCGGTCCAGCGCGGCGTTGATCTTGCGCGCCAGCGGCAGCAGGCGCTGGCGGATCTGCTCAGCTTCCTCGGGGCTGGCGGCCTCGAACAGCATGCCGTTGTCCTGGTCGGTGAGCAGCGCCTGCTCGCGGCGCCCTTCGCTGCCGAACACCAGCCAGGTGAAGGGTACGCCGGGGTCGCCGTGCTCCTCGATCATCAGCTCGATGACCCGTTCCACGGTGTGGTCGTTGAGCTGGGTGAGGATGTGGGTCAGCTGTTCCGGGTTGGCGCCGTGGGCGAGCATGTTGTCGATCAGGTGGGCGATCTCCTCGCGCAGTTCGACCAGGCTGTCGATCTGCGGGGCCGTGCTGATGGTGCGCGCCAGGTGCACCAGGTCGACCCGCTGCAGGGAGAACAGGTCGCGCTCGGACAGCACGCCGACCAGCCGGCCCATCTCCACCACGCAGAGGTGGGCGATCTGCCGCCGGGTCATGATCAGCGCGGCATCGAAGGCGGTGGCGGTCGGCGGCAGGTGGATGGGGTCGGGGGTCATCAGCTCGTCGAGCGGCTGCTGCAGGTCGCCGCTGCCGTCGGCGATCACCCGGCGCAGGTCGCGCAGGGTGAAGATGCCGATCGGGTAGTGGCGGTCGTCGACCATGATCAGGCTGCCGACGTGATTCTCGTGCATCAGCTTCACCGCATCGCGCAGGCTGATGCCGCTGCGGCAGGTAACCGGGTTGGCGGCGGCGAGGATGTTCAGGCGGGTTTCCAGCGAATACTGGGCGCCGAGGCTTTCCGCGGCCTGCAGCTGCACCTGCTGCTGCACCTGGCCGACCAGGCTGCTGACCCCGCGCAGGGCGAAGTCGCGGAAGGCCTCCGACTGGTTGTAGGTGTGGGTGAAGGCGGCGCGATTGAACTGCAGGCAGAAGGTGTCTTCGGCGGCGATGTAGTGGCTGCGGGTGGCCCGCTCGCTGACCATGGCCGCCACCGGGAAGCATTCGCCCGGCGCGATCTCCTGGGTGGTCTCCATGCCCTCGCCGCTCGGGGTCGGCCGCTGGCCCAGCACCAGGCCCTGCTTGACGATGTAGACATGTTCGATCTTGCCGTCGCCGGGACCGACGATCGGATCGCCGGCGGCGTAGAAGCGCAGCCGGCACTGCTCGACCATCTGCGCCAGATGGCTGAGCTCCATCTGGTTGAACGGCGCATAGCGCAGCAGGAAGTGCATGGTACCCTGGATGTTCTGCAGGACGGCGGTCTTGCCGACCTCCGCGAAACCATCGTTCTTGCTCATCTTGTCGTTCTCCGGGGGCGTCCGTTCATGATTCGCGCGGCACCCTGGCGCAGCCCCTGATCTGCGCCAGGCTGGCTTCACTCAGGGCTGCGATGCGATGGCCTGTTCCACGGCCGCGAGCAGTTTCGCATCGTCCGGTCCGGTCATGCTGGAGAAACTGGCCACCACCTTGCCCTGGCGGTCGATCACGTACTTGTAGAAGTTCCAGCGCGGTGGCCCGCTCTGCGCGGCGAGGTTGCGGAACAGCGGGATGGCCTCCTTGCCGGTGACCTTCTGCACGGCGCTCATGCTGAAGGTGACGCCGTAGTTGACGTAGCAGACGGTGGCGGTTTCCGCGGCGTCGTCGGCCTCCTGGCGGAAGTCGTCGGACGGCACGCCGAGCACCTCGAGGCCCTGGCCACGGTAGCGCTGGTAGAGCGCCTCCAGGCCCTTGAACTGGCCGGTGAAGCCGCAGTGGCTGGCGGTGTTGACCACCAGCAGCGGCTTGCCGGCGAAGCGGCACAGGTCGATGGGTTCCTTGCCGCGCAGGGGCGGCAGGCTGCCTTGCAGCAGCGGGCCGCAGTCGGCGGCCTGGACACCGAGGCCGCCCAGCAGCAGGGGCAGGCCGAGGAGAAAACGTAAACGGCGCATGGCAGTCTCCGGAGTGGGTCTGTCAGGTACCCATCGGGCCACGCTAACCGCCCGTCGTGTCGCTGGCAATCGGCCATTGGCCGTGTCCGGCCGGTTTTTGCCGGGCCACAACGCACGACGCGCCGCCTCCCGGGGGAGCGCGGCGCGTCGTGGCCGGGAGCGCAGGACGCTCCCGGGTTGCCGGCAGGCCGGCGGGGTATTACTGGGCGTTGCGAGCCTTGAACTCGCGACGACGGCGGTGCAGCACCGGCTCGGTGTAGCCGTTGGGCTGCTTGGTGCCTTCGATGCACAGTTCCAGGGCGGCCTGGAAGGCGATGTTGTCGTCGAAGTTCGGCGCCATCGGCCGGTACAGCGGGTCGTTGGCGTTCTGGCGGTCGACCACCAGGGCCATGCGCTCGAAGGTCTCGCGCACCTGGGCCTCGGAGCACACGCCGTGGCGCAGCCAGTTGGCGATGTGCTGGCTGGAGATGCGCAGGGTGGCGCGGTCTTCCATCAGGCCGATGTCGTTGATGTCCGGCACCTTGGAGCAGCCGACGCCCTGGTCGATCCAGCGCACCACGTAGCCGAGGATGCCTTGGGCGTTGTTGTCCAGCTCGTTCTGGATCTCCTCGGCGCTCCAGCTGATGCTCGGCGCCAGCGGGATGGTCAGGATGTCGTCCAGCGAGGCGCGCTCGCGCTTGGCCAGCTCCTGCTGGCGGGCGAACACGTCGACCTTGTGGTAGTGCAGGGCGTGCAGCGCGGCGGCGGTCGGCGACGGCACCCAGGCGGTGTTGGCGCCGGCCATCGGGTGGACGATCTTCTGCTCGAGCATGCCGGCCATCAGGTCGGGCATGGCCCACATGCCCTTGCCGATCTGCGCGCGACCGGACAGGCCGGTGGCCAGGCCGATGTCGACGTTCCAGTTCTCGTAGGCCTTGATCCAGGCGGCGTTCTTGATGTCGCCCTTGCGGATGAAGGCGCCGGCCTCCATGGAGGTGTGCAGCTCGTCACCGGTGCGGTCGAGGAAGCCGGTGTTGATGAACACCACGCGCTCGCGGGCGGCCTTGATGCAAGCCTTGAGGTTGACGGTGGTGCGGCGCTCCTCGTCCATGATGCCGACCTTGAGGGTGTTGCGCGCCAGGCCGAGGACGTCCTCGATGCGGCCGAACAGCTCGTTGGTGAAGGCGGCTTCTTCCGGGCCGTGCATCTTCGGCTTGACGATGTACACGCTGCCGGTACGGCTGTTCTTGCGGCTGGTGTTGCCGCTGAGGTTGTGGATGGCGATCAGGCTGGTGACCAGGCCGTCCATGATGCCTTCCGGCACCTCGTTGCCGTCCTTGTCGAGGATCGCGTCGTTGGTCATCAGGTGACCGACGTTGCGCACGAACAGCAGGGAACGGCCGTGGAGGGTCAGCTCGCCGCCATTGGCCGCGGTGTAGACGCGGTCCGGGTTCATGGTGCGGGTGAAGGTGGTGCCGCCCTTGGCCACTTCCTCGGCCAGGTCGCCCTTCATCAGGCCCAGCCAGTTCTTGTAGGCGATGACCTTGTCTTCGGCATCGACCGCGGCGACCGAGTCCTCGCAGTCCATGATGGTGGTCAGCGCGGCTTCCATCAGCACGTCCTTCACGCCCGCCGCGTCGGTCTTGCCGATCTGGCTGTTGCGGTCGATCTGGATCTCGAAGTGGATGCCGTTGTTCTTCAGCAGCACGGCCTTGGGCGCCGCGGCCTCGCCCTGGAAGCCGATCAGCTGGGCCGGGTTCTGCAGGCCGGTGCTGCCGTTGGCCAGGCTGACGACCAGCTTGCCGCCGTCGATGGCGTAGCCGGTGGCGTCGACGTGGGAGGCGCCTTCCAGCGGCGCGGCCTCGTCGAGGAAGGCGCGGGCGAAGGCGATGACCTTGGCGCCGCGCAGCGGGTTGTAGCCGGCAGTCTTCTCGGCGCCGTCGGTTTCCGGGATGGCGTCGGTGCCGTACAGGGCGTCGTACAGCGAGCCCCAGCGGGCGTTGGCGGCGTTCAGGGCGAAGCGCGCGTTCATCACCGGCACCACCAGCTGCGGGCCGGCCATGCGGGCGATCTCGTCGTCGACGTTCTCGGTGGTGGCCTGGAAGTCTTCGGCTTCCGGCAGCAGGTAGCCGATTTCCTGCAGGAAGGCCTTGTAGGCCACGGCGTCGTGGCCCTGGCCGGCGCGCTCCTGGTGCCAGGCGTCGATCTTGGCCTGCAGCTCGTCACGCTTGGCCAGCAGGGCGCGGTTCTTCGGCGCCAGGTCGTGGATCACGCTGTCGGCGCCAGCCCAGAACTGGTCGGCGCTGACGCCGGTACCGGGAATGGCTTCGTTGGTGACGAAGTCGTAAAGGGCTTTGGCGACCTGCAGGCCACCGACTTGCACGCGTTCAGTCATTGCTTGCCTCACTCTGCTTGGCAGCCGCCTGGGACTGCGGCCACGCCGTTCATGTAGTGCTCGGTCGCTGGATACTACATGAAGCCGGATGAGAAATGTATGAAGGGCAGGGCGCACTTCGACAAAAGTCGTGGAAAACCGCGACCCAAGGCCGATGCGGGGTGGTTGTCCACAGCGCCGGCGGGGCCGTGGCCGGAGGCTCCCGGCGCTTGTCCCCGTTTGGCGTGGATGGGGCTGTGGACAAGCATGGGGCACAGTGCTGCAGGCCAGGCGCGGCGCGACCTGCAGGCGATCGGTCGATTCTTGATCAGCGCCGCCGGGGTTATGCACGGCGGACGTGGATGCGCCTGTGGACAACCTCTGGAGCGCTGGCTGCAGCCCAGTGCCGGCGGGGCCTGGCGGCATCTGGCTGTTTTTTGAGCAGGATTTTTTCCACAAGCTGTGGAAAAGCCGCTTTCGCGGCCCTGTGCACAGGCCATTGTTGTCCACACAGGAGGTGGATCAGGGTGTGGACAAGCTGCGCGCAGCTGGCTGCAGGCCACGGCTGGCGTGGCCTGCAGGCGATTGGTCGAATCTTGATCAGCGCCCGGCGGGCACGTCGGCACGGGGTTTTCCACAGCGGCGGGGGATCAGCCTGTGGATAAGCTCGGGATGGATCGCCAGGCCGCGCCAGCCGCGGGCTGCGCAGGGGATCTGGCGATTTTCTGCACAGCCCGGCCGCTGGCGCTTGTGCACAGTGGAGGTGAACCACCCTGTGGACAACCTCGGGGCAGTCCGCTGCAGGCCGCGGCTGGCGCGGCCTGCAGGGTGTTGATCGAAAAACGATCAGGCGGGGCTGGCGGCGCGGCGCAGTCCGCGCAGGCTGTCGAGGCTGAACACGGCGAGGCCCAGCCAGATGCAGGCGAAGGCCAGCAGCTGCGGGCCCTGCAGCGGCTCGCCGAACAGCAGCACCGCCTGCAGCAGCACCAGGGTCGGCGCCAGGTACTGCAGGAAGCCGAGGCTGGCGTAGGACATGTGCCGCGCGGCGGCGTTGAAGCAGACCAGCGGGATCAGCGTCACCGGCCCGGCGGCGGCCAGCCACAGGGCGTCGCTGCCGCTCCAGAAGCCGGGCTGGGCGCTCTGCGCGGCCGGATGCAGCAGCAGCCAGCCGAGCGCCGCCGGCAGCATCAGCCAGGTCTCCACCACCAGGCCGGGCAGCGCCGCCACCGGCGCCTGCTTGCGGATCAGGCCGTAGAAGGCGAACGACAGCGCCAGCAGCAGGGAGATCCACGGCAGGCTGCCGAGCTGCCAGACCTGCTGGGCCACCCCGGCGGCAGCCAGCAGCACCGCCAGCCACTGCAGCGGGCGCAGGCGCTCGCCGAGCAGCAGCATGGCCAGCAGCACGTTGAGCAGCGGGTTGATGTAGTAGCCGAGGCTGGCCTCGACCATGTGGCCGTTGTTCACCGCCCACACGTAGGTCAGCCAGTTGGTGGCGATCAGCGCGCCGCTGGCGGCGAGGATGGCGAGGCGGCGCGGGTTGTCGCGCAGCTCGCGCCACCAGCCCGGATGCTTCCAGGCCAGCAGCAGCAGGCTGCCGCACAGCGCCGACCAGAGCACGCGGTGGACGATGATCTCGAGGGCGGGGATCTGCTCGATGGCCTTGAAGTACAGCGGGAACAGGCCCCAGATGAGGTAGGCGGTGAGGCCCAGGACAAGCCCCCGGCGCGGGGTGGCGGTGCTCATGGCGGCTCCAATTCTTAGGAAGCTAAGTAAATGAGTGCACCATTCTAGGGCCTGGCCGGGTGGCTGTCTGTGGCGGCGCGGTGCCGGCACGGGCCGCCCGGCACGCCGCCGTCAGCTTTTCCTGACAGTTCAGTACAGGCGCAGCGGTTCCTCGTCGAGCGCCGCCAGTTGCTCGCGCAGGGTCAGCACCTGCTCGCCCCAGTAGCGCTCGCTGCCGAACCAGGAAAAGCTCATGGGAAACGCCGGGTCGTCCCAGCGCCGCGCCAGCCAGGCGCTGTAGTGGATCAGGCGCAGACTGCGCAGGCCCTCGATCAGCGCCAGCTCGCGCGGGGCGAAGTCGTGGAACTCCTGGTAGCCGTCGATCAGCTCGCTGATCTGGCGCAGGCGCTCCTGGCGCTCGCCGGCCAGCAGCATCCACAGGTCCTGCACCGCCGGGCCCATGCGGCAGTCGTCGAGGTCGACGATGTGGAAGCGCTCGTCGCGGTACAGCAGGTTGCCGGGGTGGCAGTCGCCGTGCAGGCGGATCGCCTGGTAGGGCGTGGCGGCGAACAGCGCATCCAGGCGCGCCAGCAGGTCGCGCGCCACCGACTCGTAGGCCGGCAGCAGGCTGCGCGGGATGAAGTTGCCGTCGAGCAGGGTGGCCAGCGACTCGTGGCCGAAGTTGGCCACCGTCAGCGCCTCGCGATGCTGGAACGGCCGGCTGGCGCCGATGGCGTGCAGGCGGCCGAGCAGCTGGCCGAAGCGGTACAGCTGGTCCAGGTCGCCCGGCTCCGGGGCGTGGCCGCCGCGGCGCGGGAACAGCGCGAAGCGGAAACCGGCGTGCTCGAACAGGCTGTCGCCGCCGACCAGCAGCGGCGCCACCACCGGCACCTCGTGGGCTTCCAGCTCGAAGCTGAAGGCGTGCTCCTCGCGGATCGCCGCATCGCTCCAGCGCCCGGGGCGGTAGAACTTGGCGATCAGCGGCACCTCGCCCTCGATGCCGACCTGGTAGACGCGGTTCTCGTAGCTGTTCAGCGCCAGCACGCGGGCGTCGCTGAGAAAGCCGAGGCTTTCCACGGCGTCCAGCACCAGGTCGGGGGTGAGGGCGGAGAAGGGGTGGCTCATGGCGGGCTCCAGTCGGTGAGCCCGCAGTGTACCCCCTGCCGGTCGCGTCAACCGCCGATGAAGTTGAACAGGGCGTACATGAGAGCGCCGAGGATCACGAAGAACAGGCAGTACTTGGCGAGCAGCAGCAGCTTGCCCTCGCCGGGGATCTCCGCGTTGCAGTGCGGGCAGCGGCGGGCGTGGCGCTCGACTTCCCGGTGACACTCCCGGCAGTGGGCGATGCTCATGGCTTTTGTTCCCCCGACCTGATGTGGTTGATGCGTTCCCTCTGCACACAGCGTAGCCCGTCAGTCCGGCGCCGGGGTGCGCGCCAGGCAGTAGACGTCGACCCGCGTCGCGCCGGCCCGGCGCAGCAGGCGTGCCAGCGCCTCGGCGGTGGCGCCGGTGGTCAGCACGTCGTCGACCAGGGCGACATGGCGGCCGGCGAGGGCCTGCGCATCGACCAGGGCGAAGGCGCCGCGCAGGTTGCGCCGGCGCGCCGCGGCGTCCAGGCCCTGCTGGGCCGCGGTGTCCTGCGGGCGCAGCACGAGATCCTCGCGCACCTCGATGCGCAGGGCCTCGCCCAGCCAGCGCGCCAGCAGCGCCGCCTGGTTGAAGCCGCGCCGGCGCAGGCGCGCGCGGGCCAGCGGCACCGGCAGCAGCAGTTCGGGGCGCGGCAGGCCTTCCAGATGGGCGTGGCGCAGGTGCTCTGCGAGCAGCGCGCCGAGCAGGCGACCGAAGGGCCAGGCGCTCTGGTGCTTGAAGCGGGTGACCAGCGCGTCGACCGGGAAGGCGTAGCGCCACGGCGCCTCGACCCGCGCGAAGCTCGGTGGACGCCGCAGGCAGGCGGCGCAGGTCAGGCCCGCCGCCGGCAGCGGCAGGGCGCAGACGCTGCACTGCGGCCCCAGCCAGGGCAGCTCGTCCTGGCAGGCGCTGCACAGGGCGTGGGCGGTGTCGGCGGGGCCATCGCAGAGCATGCAGGCGCCGGGGCGGCGCAGGGCGGCAGCGTGGCTCAGCAAGAGTTGTATGAATTTCGTCCAGATGTAAACCATGCCTTTCCCTGCGGTTGACAGCCTCTCCGCTGCCCGGAGAAGATGCGGCATCCGTGCCGCCCCGCCACTCTAGCAGGGGTGTGCTGTCCCCATAACAAGGAACACCGCCCGATGAGTGCCAACGCTTCCCTGCGCCACGACTGGACCCTCGACGAGGTCCGCGCCCTGTTCACCCAGCCGTTCAACGACCTGATCTTCCAGGCCCAGGGCGTGCACCGCCAGCACTTCAACGCCAACGAGGTGCAGGTATCGACCCTGCTGTCGATCAAGACCGGCGCCTGCCCGGAAGACTGCAAGTACTGCCCGCAGTCCGGCCACTACAACACCGGCCTGGACAAGGAAAAGCTGATGGAGGTGCAGAAGGTGCTGCAGGCCGCCGCCGAGGCCAAGGCCATCGGCTCGACCCGCTTCTGCATGGGCGCGGCGTGGAAGCACCCGAGCGCCAAGGACATGCCCTACGTGCTGGAGATGGTCAAGGGCGTCAAGGCGCTGGGCCTGGAGACCTGCATGACCCTCGGCACCCTCGACCAGGAGCAGACCATGGCCCTGGCCGACGCCGGCCTCGACTACTACAACCACAACCTCGACACCTCGCCGGAGTTCTACGGCAACATCATCACCACCCGCACCTACAGCGAGCGCCTGCAGACCCTGTCCTACGTGCGCGAGGCAGGCATGAAGATCTGCTCCGGCGGCATCCTCGGCATGGGCGAGTCGCTGGACGACCGCCTGGGCCTGCTGATCCAGCTGGCCAACCTGCCGGAGCACCCGGAGTCGGTGCCGATCAACATGCTGGTCAAGGTCCAGGGCACCCCGCTGGCCGAGGCCGAGGACGTCGATCCGTTCGACTTCATCCGCACCCTGGCGGTGGCGCGCATCCTTATGCCGCAGTCGCACGTGCGCCTGTCCGCCGGTCGCGAGCAGATGAACGAGCAGATGCAGGCCCTGGCCTTCCTCGCCGGCGCCAACTCGATCTTCTACGGCGAGAAGCTGCTGACCACCGGCAACCCCGAGGCCGAGCGCGACATGCGCCTGTTCCAGCGCCTGGGCATCAAGCCCGAGGCCCGCGAGGAGCACGCCGACGAGGTGCACCAGGCCGCCATCGAGCAGGCGCTGGTCGAGCAGCGCAATTCGCAGCTGTTCACCGACGCCGCCGCTTCCGTCTGATTCTGTAGGGGCGAATTCATTCGCCTGGGCGCGCCCTGGGCGAATGAATTCGCCCCTGCATGCCGTTTGTCGCCTGGAGCCACGCCGTGCCCTTCGACCTCGCCGCCCGTCTCGCCGCCCGCCGCGCCGACAACCTGTTCCGCCAGCGCCCGCTGCTCGAAAGCCCGCAGGGCCCGGAGGTGGTGGTCGACGGCCAGAAGCTGCTGGCCTTCTGCTCCAACGACTACCTCGGCCTGGCCAATCACCCCGAGGTGATCCGCGCGCTGCAGCAGGGTGCGGAAAAGTGGGGCGTCGGCGGCGGCGCCTCGCACCTGGTGATCGGCCACAGCCAGCCGCACCATGAACTCGAAGAGGCGCTGGCCGAGTTCACCGGCCGGCCGCGCGCGCTGCTGTTCTCCACCGGCTACATGGCCAACCTCGCCGCGGTGACCGCGCTGGTGGGCCAGGGCGACAGCGTGCTGGAGGACCGCCTCAACCACGCCTCGCTGCTCGACGCCGGCCTGCTCTCCGGCGCGCGCTTCTCGCGCTACCTGCACAACGATGCGGCCAGCCTGGCCAGCCGCCTCGCCAAGGCGAGCGGCAACAGCCTGGTGGTCACCGACGGCGTGTTCAGCATGGACGGCGATCTCGCCGACCTGCCGGCGCTGTGTGCCGCCGCGAAGCAGAAGGGCGCCTGGCTGATGGTCGACGACGCCCACGGCTTCGGCCCGCTGGGCGCCAGCGGCGGCGGCATCGTCGAGCACTTCGGCCTGGGGCTCGACGACGTGCCGGTGCTGGTCGGCACCCTCGGCAAGGCGTTCGGCACCGCCGGCGCCTTCGTCGCCGGCAGCGAGGAACTGATCGAGACGCTGATCCAGTTCGCCCGCCCGTACATCTACACCACCAGCCAGCCGCCGGCGGTGGCCTGCGCCACCCTGAAAAGCCTCGAGCTGCTGCGCGCCGAAGGCTGGCGCCGCGAGCACCTCAACGCGCTGATCGCGCGCTTCCGCGCCGGCGCCGCCGAGCTGGGCCTGACCCTGATGGACAGCCCGACGCCGATCCAGCCGCTGCTGATCGGCGACAGCGCGCGCGCCGTCGAGTTTTCCCGCCTGCTGCGCGAGCGCGGCCTGATGGTCGGCGCCATCCGCCCGCCCACCGTGCCGGCCGGCACCGCGCGGCTGCGGGTGACCCTGTCCGCCGCGCACAGCTTCGCGCAGCTCGAGCGCCTGCTCGAAGCGCTGGGCGAATGTCAGGCGCTGCTGCCGCCGCTGGAGGAATGAACGCCATGACCCGACTGATCCTGCTGCCCGGCTGGGGCCTCGGCCCGGCCGCGCTGCAACCGCTGGTGGCCGCCCTCAACGAACAGGGCCTGCCGACCGAGCTGGCCGAGCTGCCGGCGCTTGAGTCCGCCGATCCCGCGGCCTGGCTGGCCGAGCTGGACGCGCGCCTGCCCGCCGATTGCTGGCTGGGCGGCTGGTCGCTGGGCGGCATGCTCGCCGGCGCGCTGGCCGCACGGCGCGGCGCGCGCTGCCAGGGCCTCGTCACCCTGGCCAGCAACGCCTGCTTCGTCGCCCGCGACGGCTGGCCGAGCGCCATGGACGAGGCGACCTTCGCCGCCTTCCGCGCCGGCTGTGCGACCGATGCCGCCGCCACCCTCAGGCGCTTCGCCATGCTCTGCGCCCAGGGCGGCGCGGAGGCCCGCGCGCTGGGCCGCCAGCTGCAGCAGGGCCTGCCGGCGCAGGAGCCGGCGCAACTGCTCGCCGGCCTCGACGTGCTGGCCGCGCTGGACAACCGCGCGGCGCTGGCGAGTTTCGCCGGCCCGCAACTGCACCTGCTGGCCGATGCCGACGCCCTGGTGCCGGCCGAGGCGGCCGCGGCCCTGCTGGCGCTGCTGCCGGCCGGCGAGGTCGACCTGCTGGAGGGCAGCGGCCACGCCTGCGTCCTCGAGCAGCCGCAGGCGCTGGCCGCGCTGCTCGCCGAGTTCGTCCGCGAGGCCGCAGATGCGTAGGGTGCGCCGTGCGCACCTTGGGTGCATCCCGACCGGCGTTGCGGGTCATTCGGTGCGCGCGGCGCACCCTACGGCATCGAGAGTTCGACCATGACTGATCCGCAGGGCGCCCCGCTGCCCGACAAGCGCCAGGTCGCCGCCTCCTTCTCGCGCGCCGCGGCCAGCTACGACAGCGTCGCCGAGCTGCAGCGCGCGGTCGGCGCCGAGCTGCTGGCGCGCCTGCCGGCCGATTGCCAGCCCGCGCGTTGGGTCGATCTGGGCAGCGGCACCGGCCATTTCAGTCGCGCGCTGGCCGCGCGCTTCCCGCAGGCCAGCGGCACCGCGGTGGACATCGCCGAGGGCATGCTGCGCCACGCCCGCCCGCTGGGCGGCGCCAGCCGCTTCGTCTGCGGTGACGCCGAGCGCCTGCCGCTGGCCTCCGCCAGCCAGCAGATGATCTTCTCCAGCCTGGCCCTGCAGTGGTGCGCGGACTTCGCCGCCGTGCTGGGCGAGGCGCGCCGCGTGCTGGCGCCGGGCGGCGTGTTCGCCTTCAGCAGCCTGTGCGTCGGCACCCTGCAGGAGCTGCGCGACAGCTGGCAGGCGGTGGACGGCTTCGTCCACGTCAACCGCTTCCGCCGCTTCGAGGACTACCGGGCGCTGTGCGCCGCCAGCGGTCTTGAAGTGGTCGAGTTGGCGACGGAGCGGCGGGTGCTGCACTACGCCGACCTGCGCCAGCTGACCCACGAGCTCAAGGCTCTCGGCGCCCACAACCTCAACCCCGGCCGCCCCGGCGGCCTCACCGGCCGCGCGCGGGTGCGCGCACTGGTCGAGGCTTACGAGCGCTTCCGCGACGACCACGGCCTGCCGGCCAGTTGGCAGGTGGTGTATGGGGTGCTGCGGCGGGTGTGATGCATGATGGCTCCCACGCTCCTGCGTGGGAGCCAGACTCTACGGGCGCTCCTGCGTCCGGGACGCGGGAGCGTCCCTGGCTGTGTGTCCACGCAGGAGCGTGGGCACGATCACTACCGAGGACCACCACCATGACCGCCGCCTTCTTCATCGCCGGCACCGACACCGAGATCGGCAAGACCACCATCGCCGCCGGCCTGCTGCACGCTGCCCGCTCGCGCGGGCTGTCCACCGCGGCGGCCAAGCCGGTGGCCTCCGGCTGCGAGCGCACCCCGCAGGGGCTGCGCAACGGTGACGCGCTGGCGCTGCTCGGCGAGTGCTCGCTGGCGCTCGACTATGCCGAGGTCAATCCGTTCGCCTTCGAGCCGGCCATCGCCCCGCACCTGGCGGCGCGCGAGGTGGGTGTCGAGCTGACTGTCGACGCGCTGCTGCCGCCGGTGCGCCAGGTGCTGGCGCGCAGCGCCGACTTCGCCCTGGTCGAGGGCGCCGGCGGCTGGCGGGTGCCGCTGGCCGGTCGCGAGAGCCTGTCCGATCTGGCCGTGGCCCTGCGGCTGCCGGTGATTCTGGTGGTCGGCGTGCGCCTGGGCTGCATCAACCACGCCGTGCTGACGGCCGAGGCGATCGCCCGCGACGGCCTGAACCTGGCCGGCTGGGTGGCCAACCTGGTCGATCCGGCCACCTCGCGGCTCGACGAGAACCTCGCCACGCTGACCGAGCGCCTGCCGGCACCCTGCCTGGGCCGCGTGCCGCGTCTGGCCGAGGCCTCGCCGGCGGCGGTCGCCGCGCATCTCGACCTGGCGCCGCTGCGGCTCTGAGTCGTCAGCGCGCCGGCACCTGCTGGCGCTGGATCTCGCGGCGCTTCATCTGCAGGTATTCGTCCAGTGCGGGCTCCTGCAGCTGGCGCGGGTAGCGGCTGACCCCGGCGTGCCACAGCTGCAGGCGCCGTTCGGCCTGCACGGCCGGCGGCGCCGCCAGGGCGTCGAGGTAGGCCTCGATGGCCAGGTAGTAGCGCATCACGTTGCGCTCGACCACGCCGCGCAGGCCGTCGACGTGGATCGGCTGGCCGTGCTCGTCGCGGCCGACGACGCTGAAGCCCAGCTTGTCGCGGCCGAGGGTCATCAGGTAGCCCTGCATGGCCAGGCGCGCGCGCAGGCCGTAGGCATGGGCGTAGGACAGGTGCAGGAAGCTGCGCTGTGCGTCGAGGGCCGCCAGCTCCACGCGCATGCGGTGCTCGCTGGTGCCCAGCGGCCCGCTGTCGGCGTCCAGCGCCAGCGCCAGGTAGTCGGAGCGCGCGCTCAGCACGCGGAAGCGGAAGGCGAACGGCTGGGTGTCGTCCAGCGGCTGCTCGAACTTGCGCCCGAGGTTGAGTTCGAGCCGCTCGCCGGGCCGCACCCGGCAGCCCTTGACGTTGGGATGCAGGATAAGGATGTCGCACCAGTGGCCGACGTCCTGCAGCGCCGCGCCGAGCAAGGCGAAGGGCTGCCCGAAGCGGGCGTGGACGTCGCCCTGCAGGGTGCCGTCGCCGACCTGCGAGGCGATGTGCAGCGGGCGCCGGTACGGGTTGCTGTCCAGCTGCTCGCGCAGGGCGGCATGGCGCGCCTGCAGGCTGGCGGCATCCTGCGCCGCCGCCAGCGAGGCGAACAGCAGGGCGACCAGCAGCGCCAGCCACCGTTTGTCGGCGCCCCCGCGAGGCGCCCGGTCCGCGACCATGGGTGTGCCTCCCCCGCGCCGTGCCGCCCGGAAAGCATAGGTGCCCGCCGCGGCCGGAGCGGCCGCCGGCGCCGAACGGCTTGCCGAGCGGGGCGATCGGCCATACTGTCGAGCAACGACAGACGGTTTCAGAGGACGATCACCATGCCCGACTACAAGGCCCCCCTGCGCGATCTGCGCTTCGTCCGCGACGAGCTGCTCGGCTACCCGCAGCACTACCAGAGCCTGCCCGCCTGCCAGGACGCCACTCCCGACGTGGTCGACGCCATCCTCGAGCAGACCGCGCAGTTCTGCGAGGAGGTGCTGGCGCCGCTCAACAGGGTCGGCGACCTCGAGGGCTGCACCTGGACGGCGGAGGGGGTGAAGACCCCGAGCGGCTTCAGGGAGGCCTACCGCCAGTATGTCGAGCTGGGCATGCCGAGCCTGGCCCACGAGCCGGAGCACGGCGGCCAGGGCCTGCCGGAGTCGCTCGGCCTGGTGGTCAGCGAGCTGGTCGGCGAGGCCAACTGGGCCTGGGGCATGTACCCGGGGCTGGCCCACGGCGCGATGAACACCCTGTCGGCGCACGGCACGGAAGAGCAGAAGGCGGCCTATCTGCCCAGGCTGGTGAGCGGCGAGTGGACCGGCACCATGTGCCTGACCGAGCCGCACTGCGGCTCCGACCTCGGCCTGTTGCGCACCCGCGCCGAGCCGCAGGCCGACGGTTCCTACAAGATCAGCGGCACCAAGATCTTCATCTCCGCCGGCGAGCACGACCTGGCCGACAACATCGTGCACATCGTCCTCGCCCGCCTGCCCGACGCCCCGGCCGGCACCAAGGGCATCTCGCTGTTCATCGTGCCCAAGTTCCTGCCCGCGGCGGATGGCGGAATCGGCCCGCGCAACGCGCTGTCCTGCGGCTCGCTGGAACACAAGATGGGCATCCACGGCAACGCCACCTGCGTGATGAACTTCGACGGCGCCACCGGCTGGCTGATCGGCCCGGCCAACGAGGGCCTCAAGTGCATGTTCACCTTCATGAACACCGCCCGCATCGGCACCGCCCTGCAGGGCCTGGCGCACGCCGAGGTGGCCTTCCAGGGCGCAGTGAAGTACGCCCGCGAGCGCCTGCAGATGCGCGCGCTGAGCGGACCCAAGGCGCCGGACAAGCCGGCCGACCCGATCATCGTCCACCCCGACGTGCGGCGCATGCTGCTGACCATCAGGGCCTTCGCCGAGGGCAACCGCGCGCTGATCTACTACGCCGCCAGGCTGGTCGACGTGGTGCGCTACAGCAGCGACGAGGCGGCGCGCAAGGAGGCGGACACCCTGTTGGCCTTCGTCACCCCGATCGCCAAGGCCTTCGCCACCGAGACCGGCTTCGAGAGCGCCAGCCTCGGCATGCAGGTGTTCGGCGGCCACGGCTACATCGCCGAGTGGGGCATGGAGCAGAACGCCCGCGACAGCCGCATCGCGCTGATGTACGAGGGCACCACCGGCATCCAGGCTCTCGACCTGCTCGGCCGCAAAGTGCTGCTGACCCAGGGCGAGACGCTCAAGGCCTTCACCAGGGTCGTCCACAGGTTCTGCAAGGCCCACGAGGGCGACGCGGCGCTCGCCGAGTTCGTCGCGCCGCTGGCCCAGCTGAACAAGGAGTGGGGCGAGTTGACCATGCAGATCGGCATGAAGGCCGTGCAGGACCGCGAGGAGGTCGGCGCGGCGGCGGTGGACTATTTGATGTACTCCGGCTACGCCTGCCTGGCGTACTTCTGGGCCGACATGGCGCGCGTGGCGCAGGCCAAGCTGGCCGCCGGCACGGACGAGGCCGCCTTCTACCGCGCCAAGCTGCACACCGCGCGCTTCTACTTCCAGCGCATCCTGCCGCGCACCCGCAGCCACGTGGCCTGCATCCAGGCCGGCGCCGGCAGCCTGATGGCGATGGCCGAGGAGGAGTTCGAACTCGGCCATTGAGCATCGCCCGGCTGCTGCGCCGGTCGATGCTGGCCATGTGTAGGCATAGGCTTACACAGCGTGGGGGCTAACCGCCCTAGGAACTCCCCGGCCCGGCAACTAACCTAAGCACATCTGGACTTGGCGCAGGAAGCGCGAATCAGAACATGGATAACAGGGATCCCATCAGGATGGTGGGGCGATCACGGATGTCAGGACACGGTCTGCAAGAACCCCGCTTCGGCGGGGTTTTCTTTTGCCCGCGATTTTTCCGCCCGCCGCCTCTGCACCTGCCGCTGCACTCGCTGTTGCACCCGCGCGGAGCGTCGGCAGGACGTCTCAGATCCCGCCTTCGAGCACCGAGCGCAGCAGCTCCAGGGTCGCCTGCTGGCGCTGCGCGTCGCGATACACCAGGCCCACCTGCAGCGGGATACGCGGCTCGCTGAGCGGCTTCCACAGCAGCTGCGCGTGGCCCTGCACCTGGCGCGCGCGGCCGGGCAGCACCGAGGCCAGCCGGGTGTGCGGCAGGCTGTCGAGGATGCCGCCCATCTGGTTCAGCTCGGCCTGCACCCGCGGCCGGCGGCCGATGGCGCTGAGCTGCTCCTGCCAGATCTGGCGGATGCGGAATTCCTCGCCGAGCAGCAGCATCGGCAGCTCGGCGGCCTGGGCCAGCGACACCTTGCGGAACTCGCGCAGCGGATGGTCGGCGGCGATCACCAGCTGCAGCTCGTCCTCGTACAGCAGCAGGCTGTGCAGCCCCGGTTGGCGCGGCGGCAGGAAGCCGATGCCGACGTCCAGGCTGCCGGTGAGCAGGCGCCGCTCGATGTCGATCCCCGACAGCTCGTAGATCTGCACCACCAGCTGCGGCTGCAGGGCGCGCAGGCGCTCCAGCAGCAGCGGCACCAGGCTGGCGTTGACCGTCTGCAGCACGCCGATGGCCAGGCTGCGCGGCGCCTGGCCGCGGAACGCGCGCATGGCCTCGCGGCAGCGCTCCAGGCCGTCGAGCAGCGGCAGCGCGTGGTGGTAGAGGGTGTGTGCCGCCGGCGCCGGCAGCAGGCGCTTGCCGCCGCGCTGGAACAGCGCCACCTCCAGCTCGCCCTCCAGCTGGCGGATCTGCTGCGACAGCGCCGGCTGGGAGATGCTCAGGCGCTCGGCGGCGCGGCCGACATGGCCCTCCTCGTAGACCGCGACGAAGTAGCGAAGCTGGCGGAAATCCATAAGGAAAACCTATTTCAAATGCTGGCAAATCGAAATGGCCCGCAGGCCAGCCGAGCCCTAGTCTAGCGTCCATCAAGCGCCAACAGGGGATTGCAGGACCATGCACAGCCTGCGGATTCGGGAAGTTTTCATAGGCAAAGTCGAAGAGGCTTCCAGCAGCACCGAGGTGCGCCGGCTGGACGGCGAATGCTGGCTGGCCGGCGACGGCCTGCCGGGCGACGAGCTGGCGCGCCGCCGCCACCCCGGCGCGGCCGATTGCGCCCTGCTGCACTACCCGGCCGAGCACTACCGCCACTGGCGCAAGCGCTTCCCGCTGCACAAGTGGCGCCCGGCGGCCTGCGGCGAGAACCTCTCCACCTTCGGCGTCGGCGAGGCCGAGATCTGCATCGGCGACCTGGTGCGCTGGGGCGAGGCGCTGCTGGAGGTCAGCCAGCCGTGCCTGCCCGACTATCGCCTGGCGCAACGCTGGAACCTGGCCGAGCTGCCGCCCCTGCTGCAGGACAGCGGTCGCTGCGGCTGGTTCTACCGGGTGCGGCGCCCCGGCCTGATCGACACCCGGGCGCCGCTGCAGCTGGTGCAGCGCCACTACCCGGAACTCAGCGTGGCGCGGCTGCTCGCCTGGTTCGTCCACGAACCGCTGCAGCGCAGCGCCCTGCGCCAGATGCTGGCCTGCGACGCGCTGGGCAGCGAGTGGCGGCGGATCGCCGCGCGGCGCCTGGCCAGCGGCGAGCTGGAGGACTGGCAGCCGCGCCTGTACGGCCGCGCCAGCGCGCAGCCGGCCGCCGAGGGCGCCGACCATGCGTGACGATGCCCTCGCCAGCCTGCGCCTGATGCCCAGCGTGGTGCGTCCCGAGCAGGTCTTCGTGCGCGGCCAGGGCTCCTGGCTGTGGGACAGCGAGGGCCGCGCCTACCTCGACTTCACCCAGGGCTGGGCGGCCAACAGCCTCGGCCACAGTCCGAGCGTGGTGGTCGAGGCGCTCAAGCGCCAGGCCGAGCGGCTGCTCAACAGCGGTTCGGCCTTCCAGCATCCCGGCCTGCTCAAGCTGGCCGGCCGCCTGTGCGAGTCCACCGGCAGCGACCAGGCCTACTTCGTGGGCAGCGGCGCCGAGGCCTGCGAGGGGGCGATCAAGCTGGCGCGCAAGTGGGGCCAGCGCCACCGCGACGGCGCCTTCACCATAGTCACCGCCCGGCACAGCTTCCACGGCCGTACCCTCGGCGCCATGTCCGCCTCCGGCAAGCCGGCCTTCCAGCAGCTGTTCGAGCCCAAGCTGCCGGGCTTCGAGAAGGTGCCCTACAACGATCTGGAGGCGCTGGCCCAGGCGGTCGATGCGCATACCGTGGCGGTGATGCTGGAGCCGGTGCAGGGCGAGGCCGGGGTGATCCCGGCGACCCTCGACTACCTGCAGGGCGCCGAGCGCCTGTGCCGCGCGCGCGGCGTGCTGCTGATCCTCGACGAGGTGCAGACCGGCATGGGCCGCTGCGGCGCGCTGCTCGCCGAGGAGCTGTACGGCGTGCGCGCCGACATCGTCACCCTCGGCAAGGGCCTGGGGGGCGGCGTGCCGCTGGCCGCCGTGCTGGCGCGCGGCAACGCCTGCTGCCTGGAGCCGGGCGAGCAGGGCGGCACCCACCACGGCAACGCGCTGATGCTGGCGGCGGGCCTGGCGGTGCTGAAGACCCTGCTGGAGCCGGGCTTCCTCGAGCAGGTGCGCGAGCTGGGCGAGCACCTGCGCGACGGCCTGGCGCAGCTGGCGCGCCGCCATGGCCACGGCCCGCTGCGCGGCCAGGGCCTGCTCTGGGGGCTGCCGCTGCAGCGCCTGGCGGCGCCGGCGGTGGTGCGCGCGGCGCTGGACGAGGGCCTGTTGCTCAACGCACCGCAGCCGCACGTGCTGCGCTTCTCGCCGGCGCTGACGGTCAGCCACGCCAACATCGACGAGATGCTGCGCCGCCTGGAGCGCGCGCTGGTGCGGGTCAGCCAGGCGCGCCTGCGCGAGGAGCGGGCGAGCGCCTGACCACGAGCTTTCCCTGAAGGGGCTCCCCGCGGGCTCCTGTTCGCCCGGCACCCGCCCTGTGCCGGGCGTTTTTTATTCCCGCCCGGCGCTCAGTGCGTGGTCTGGCGCTGCAGCCGGTAGTCCTTGGGCGACAGCTCGAACTGCTTCTTGAACGCGCGGCTGAAGTGCGCCGAGTCGGCGAAGCCCCACTTGAAGGCGATCTGGGTGATCGACTCGTGGCGCAGCTGCGGGTTGCCGAGATCCTCGGCGCTGCGCTGCAGGCGCTGGCGCTGGATGTAGCGGCAGACGCTGTCGCCCTGGTCCTCGAACAGCCGGTACAGCTGGCGGATGGAGATGTGCAGGCGCTCGGCCAGGTACTGCGGGGAGAGCTGCGCCTCCTGCAGCAGCTGGCCGATCAGGCGCTGCGCCTGGTCGCGCAGCAGCGCGGCGTGCGGCGTCTCGCCCAGCTCGCTGCGCGCCGGCGCGTTGCCGCGCAGGGTCGGCAGCAGCAGGGCGATCAGCGCCTCTTGGAGGGCGCTGCCTTCGTCGGCGGCGGTCTGCCCGCTGTCGTCGGCAAGGATCTGTCCGGCCAGGCTGGCCAGCAGGCGGCCGCTGGTCGAGCCGAGGTCGAGCTTGCCGAACAGTCGCTGGTTGGGCGCGAAGTGGCGGCACAGCGTCTCGCGCGACAGGTGGAAGGACACGTGATCGATCAGGTCGCCGCTGGTGATCTCGCTGGCGCGGGTGGAGTCGAACAGCGCCATGTCGCCGGGCGCCAGCTGGATGCGGCCGTTGTCCTGGCGCACCTCGGAGTGGCCGCTGCGGTTGACCACCAGGAAGCAGTGGCGGTCGTCGCCGCGGTCGCTGCGGCACTGCTGGCGGGCGATGCGCCCCGCGTTGGTGCGGATGTGCGCCAGCTCCAGGCCGCCGTGGTCGTGGCGGGCGATCTCGCCGACGAAGCGCTCGCCGCGCCCGGGCGGGCTGGCCTCGAAGTGGCCGCACACGCGGTGCAGGTCCTGCAGCCAGTGGTCGAACGTCGCTGATGTGCTGTGGAAGCCGTTCACGCTGCACCTCATGGGGACTGTGGGCGGTGGCCGCCACTCGGGATGGTTGGCGGTAACATTGTTAACATGTTAGCCATTTTCGTGCCAACGCCCGGTCATCATCCTTTGGTATGGGGCAAAGCCGCGTCCCAGAGCCGTTGCCGAGGTCTTCACGGAAGCGTGCGAAAACGCGAAGGGCGCCCGCGGGCGCCCTTCGGTAACACTTTCTGGGGTGTGGCGACTCAGCCCCTGGGCATCTCCGGCTGGAACAGGCCACGCTTCATCACCAGCTTGACCCACAGCGCGGCGATCACGCTGACGATCAGCAGCACCACGCCGGTCAGGCTGTAGACGGTCTGGGTCATCTCCGGCGACGGCGAGTTGTTCAGCGCCACGTAGCCCATGCCGAGGATGCCGAGCAGCTGCGGCAGCGGGTAGAACGGCGTGCGGAACGGCCGCGCCAGGTCGGGCTGGCGGCGGCGCAGGACGATCACGTCGAGGTGGGCGATGATGTAGGCCAGCAGCCAGCTGGTCGAGGCGGCGATCAGCAGCGGGATGATCGAGTCGATGCCCAGCAGCAGGAAGGGCAGGGCGATGATCGCGGCCATGAACAGGATCGCCACCCACGGCGTGTTGAAGCGCGGGTGCAGGCGCTTGAGCTGCGGGAACGACTGGCCGTTGAGCGCCATGCCGTGCAGCATGCGCGGCACCGAGGCGAGCACGGTGTTGACCGTGCTGCAGGTGGCGGTCACCGCCATCACGGTGGCGACGATCAGCCCGGCCTTGCCGAACACCGCGTCGACGTAGTCCAGGTAGGGCAGTGGCGAGCCGGTCAGGGTGTCCAGCGGCAGATAGCGGCTGGCGCCCCAGCAGAACAGCAGGAAGATGGCGAAGATCAGGCACAGCGACAGCATCATCGCCCGCGGCACGTTGCGCTCGGGGTTGCGCACCTCCTGGATCAGCGGGCAGATGAACTCGACGCCGACCAGCAGCCACATGGCCAGCGCCACCAGGCCGAGGAAGCTGCCGTCGAGGATGCCGTCCCAGCTCCACTGCACCGCGCCGGGGAGTTCGGCCGGCGCCGGGTTGGCGCTGCCGGTGACCGCGGTCAGGCCGACCAGCAGCAGGGCGCAGACCATGGCGAAGGTGAAGACGTTCTGCAGGCGGGCGAACACGTCGGTGCCGAGGATGTTGAGCAGGGTCAGCACGCCGAGAATGCCCAGCGGCACCACCAGCTCCGGCACCATGCCCGGGAACAGCTGGCCGATCACCGCATCGACCAGCAGCAGCTCGGCCGACAGGCCGAACATCGCCACCACCACGTAGCCGGCGTACACCGCGACTATCGCCGGGAACGGGCCGAGCGCCGCCTCGGTGTAGCTGCCGAGGGTGCCGCCGGCGCGCGGGAACATCAGCGACAGCTCGGCAAAGCTCAGCGCGTTGCACTGGGCGAGCAGGAAGGCGACCACGGCGGCGGCGAGGAAACCGGCGCCGCCGAAGCCGATGCCCTGCAGGGCGCTGACCATGCTGCCCTGCACCACCACCACGCCAATGCAGATGGCGATCATGGTGGCGAAGCCGAGGCCGCGTTTCAGTGCCGGGCTGCCGGCTGCGTCGGGGAGAAGAGTGTCTGAGGCACTCGCGGTGCTCTTGTTCATGTGCGTATCTCGTTCCGGGTGAGGGGGCGGCGCCTGGCGCCGGTCGTGCCCGTCGGCCGCGTTGCTGCATCGCTGCAGACGGTGGGGTCGAACGAAGTCGTATCGATCATTGGCCAGGCCCGGCGGGCGCGTCTTGCTCCTGCCTGCCGAGCTTCTTGACTGTGCTTGCCGGGCGCACGCGCTGGCAGTCTCGGGCAAGAAATCTGGCAGCGCCGGGCAAGACGCCCGGGTGGACGGGGGGCCTAATAGGTTCACGAAACGAGGCGGCAATCCGGATGCGCGATCCCAGCGCTCCGGGCCGGCAATCCCAACGCCCCCTGGTAATGCGCCATGATCAACATCGAAACGCCGACCTACTACACGGCGACCAAGAAATACGACCTGAGCTTCCCGTCGCTGGCGGCCGATCTCGACGCGGACGTGGTGGTGATCGGCGGCGGCTTCTCCGGCATCAACACCGCGCTCGAGCTGGCGGAAAAAGGCATCAGGAACATCGTCGTGCTGGAAGGCCGCTACATCGGCTTCGGCGGCTCCGGACGCAACGGCGGCCAGGTGATGGCCGGCATCGGCCACGATCTGGAGGCGATCAAGGCGGACGTCGGCGAGGACGGCCTGCGCCGCATCTTCGAGATCAGCGACCAGGGCGCGCAGATCATCAAGGCGCGCATCGAGAAGTACGGCATCGACGCCGACTTCCGCCACGGCTACGGCTACATGGGCTTCAACGCCCGCCAGGAGAAGACCCTGCGCGCCTGGGAAGGCGAGTTCAGGAAACTCGCCCCGCACCAGGAAATCGGCCTGGTCACCGGTGCCGAGGTCAGGCGCCTGGTCGGCTCCGACGCCTACAGCTGCGGCCTGCTGCACATGGGCGGCGGCCACGTGCACTCGCTCAACCTGCTGCTCGGCGAGGCCCAGGCGCTGGCCGGGCACGGGGTGAAGATCTTCGAATACAGCCCGGTGCTGGAAGTCCGTTACGGCGAGCGCATCGAGGTGCGCACCGCCAAGGGCTCGGTGCGCGCCAGCAAGCTGCTGTGGGCCTGCGACAGCTTCCTCAACCAGCTGGAGCCCGAGCTGCACCGCAGCACCATCAACACCTACGCCTTCCAGATCATGACCGAGCCGCTGTCCGACGAGCTGATCGAGCGCATCAGCCCGATCCGCGGCGCCTACAGCGACATCCGCCCGGTGATCGACTACTACCGGGTGACCAACGAGAACCGCCTGCTGTTCGGCTCGGCGACCCCGCTGATCGAACATATCCCCAGCGACCTGAAGGCCTGGAACCGCAACCTGATGCTGAAGATCTTCCCCTACCTCAAGGACGTGAAGATCGACCTGGCCTGGGGCGGGCCGATGGCCTGCAGCGCCAACCTGTTCCCGCAGATCGGCGCGCTGCCGGGGCGGCCCAACGCCTTCTTCGTGCAGGGCTACTCGGGCTTCGGCGTCACCCCCAGCCACATCGTCTGCAAGGTGCTGGCCGAGGGCATGAGCGAGGGCTCGGCGCGCTACGACCTGATCAGCTCGGTGCGCCGGCCGAGCATTCCCGGCAAGGACCGCTTCCGTTCCCTGCTGCTGACCGGCGGCAAGTGCTGGCACCAGGCCTCCGGCTACTGGACCGGCCGCCGCTGACAGTTGAACCATTCATTGTGTGAGGACCGACTGATGTATCCGATCAAGCAAGGCACCACCATCGCCGAACTGGACGCCTGGGGCACCGTGGCCGACCTCGGCTCGGAGATTCTCGAAGGCGAGGGCAAGGCCTTCGGCAAGATGACCTTCGGCGCGCCGACCGACCCGGTCAGCTCCGCCTACTTCGGCGTGACCAGGAGCAAGTTCCGCATGGTCTACCCGTTCAACGAGCAGGCCACCGTGGTCAGCGGCGAGGTGACCCTGACCGACGAGGCCAGCGGCAAGACCACCACCTACAAGGCCGGCGACAGCTGGTTCGTCGAGAAGGGCACCCCGGTGCTGTGGGACGTGACCAGCGAGGCCTTCGTCAAGCACTACCTCGCGGTGGTCTGAGCCATCCCGGGCCGTCCGCGCGGGCGGCCCGTTTCCTATCCGCCGGGGAGGACGCCATGACTCCCAGCACCTTCGGCCGGCACTGCCTGCAGGCCTTCATGCAGGCCGTGCCGGCGCGCTGCGCCGTGTTCTACCTCATCGACGCCACGCTCGAGGCCCGCGACTTCCTGTTGCAGGGCATGCACGCGCCGATGCAGATGGCCGCCGCGACCCTGCCCGACGTGCCGGCGGACGAACCGCCCCAGCTCACCGCCCGCGAGCGGCAGATCGCCCTGCTGCTGCGCGACGGCGCCAGCAACAAGCTGCTGGCGCGGCAACTGGGCATCGGCCTGCCGACGGTGAAGACCCATCTGCTCAACCTGTTCCGCAAGGTCGGCGCACGCAACCGCACCGAGCTGGTCGCCCGGCTGTTCCTCTAGGCGCGACTCAACCATCCGGTTGATGTCGCGCGGGCGAACGCTCCGCCAGCATGGCGACGTCCTTCGCCCACCGAGGCAACCTCCCATGAGCAGCAACTCCGACTGGATCACCGTAGGCGCCCTGGCCGAGGGCTTCATCCTCCCCGCCCTGGCCGACCTGGCCGGCCGGCGCCTGACCCTGAACTTCGCCAACGGCTGGACGATCGAGCACCGCTTCGAGACCGACCGCCTGCACTGGCACGCCGCCGACGGCCACTCTTGCCAGGGCGCCCTGGCACGCTCAGCAAAGTCTGCTGGCAGGGAGGTGCAAGCTGGCGTATCGCGAGCATGGGTTAATGGCATCGTGCAGGGATAACGCGAACCCGCAGCGAAGTGCTTCGAGGTCCATGCCTGGGGACCGGGAGGGATTTCCGTGCAAGCGACGCTGGGCATTTCAACAACAAGAACAGAGGTAAGCATGATCATGGGCAAGGGCCTGCACGGCTCGCTACTGGCCGCGGCGATCGCCATGGCGTCGGCCGGCGCGTCGGCCTACGAACTGCACTCCGCCGACGGCCTGACCGTCAATCTCAACGTCCAGGGCGCTTTCGGCGTGTTCCACAGCGACGAGAGCTACAACCAGGGCGGGCCCATCGCGCCGGGTTCGGTTAGCTGGCAGGAGGGCTTCCTGCGCTACGGCCTGGGCGGCGAGCAGCGCTTCGCCGGCGCCGCCGACTCCTCGCTGTACGGCGAGTTCAACGTGGTGAGCAACGCCACCTGGGGGCAGGGCGACGCCGCCGGCTACACCGACGGCAGCGAGCGGCGCACCGCGGTGGACAAGGCCTACGCCGGCTGGCGCTCGGGCGAGCTGTTCCCGGCGCTCGGCAAGGACGGCATCGACTTCTCCGCCGGCAGCCAGAAGGTCAAGGTCGGCGACGGCTTCATCATCAACGGCGACGGCCTGAGCGTCGGCAAGAACTTCGGCGATGGCAGCCGCGATCGCGGCGGCGCCTACTACCTGACCGCGCGCAACGCCTTCGATCAGACTGCCTGGCTGCGCCTGGGCGGCAAGCAGGGCTGGCGCGGCGACCTGATCTGGATCCAGTCGGACAACGAGGTGAAGGCCAAGCCGGAACTGGGCGTGGCGGTGCTCGAGCACGTCGCCGAGGCCGGCACCCTGGGCCTCACCTACGTCAAGGGCCTGGACGTCGACGACAAGCTGGCCAACCCGTTCAGCGCCCAGCGCGACGGCCTGGAGGTGGTCAGCCTGCGCGGCCAGGGCAACGCCGGGGTCAAGGACCTGTTCCTGTCCGGCGAGTACGCCCGCCAGGACAAGAAGCTGGGCGACGAGAGCGCCTGGTACCTCGAGGGCGGCTGGACCTTCTCCGATGTCGCCTGGCAGCCGCGCGTCGGCTACCGCTACACGCGCTACTCGGAAGGCTACGACCCGCTGTTCAGCGGCTTCAGTCGCGGCTACGGCACCTGGTTCCAGGGCGAGGTGGCCGGCAACTACGCCGGTCCGTTCCAGCGCAACGCCGGCATCCACATGCTCAGCCTGGGCCTGACCCCGCGCCCCGACGTGGCCATGGGCCTGCTGTACTTCGACTTCGACACCCTCGACCGCAGCCAGGGCGACCTGCGCGGCAAGGAGCTGGACCTCTACCTGGACTGGACCGTCGGCCACTTCACCATCAGCCCGCTGGTCGGCCTGTACCAGCCGGAGAAGAGCGACGCCGAGGGCGGCTCGCAGCAGGGCAGCGACGACCTCAACCTGTACAGCCAGCTGGTCGTGTCCTTCGGCTTCTGAGCCCGCGCCGCCGGCAGAACCGCCGGCGGCCTGCCGCCCCCACATCCACAGTGCTCTTCCCATTCGCAGGAGACGCCAAGATGCGCAAACCACTGTCCGCCCTCGCGCTGGCCGTAGCGCTCGCCATTCCCGTGCTTTCGCTCAGCCTGCCCGCGCAGGCCGCTTCCACCGATCCCGCCCGCCCCAACATCCTGCTGATCGTCGCCGACGACATGGGCCAGGCCGACCTGGGCAGCTTCGGCGGCGAGATCGACACCCCCAACCTCGACTCCCTGGCCGCCTCGGGCGTGCGCATGAGCAACTTCCAGGCCGCGCCGGCCTGCTCGCCGACCCGCGCCGCGCTGCTCACCGGCGTCGATCCGCACCTGGCCGGGCTCGGCAACATGGCCGAGGAACTGGCGCCCAACCAGGAGGGCAAGCCGGGCTACGAGGGGCACCTCAACGAGCGGGTGGTCACCGTCGCCTCGCTGCTCAGGGACGCCGGCTACAACACCTACCTGGCCGGCAAGTGGCACCTCGGCAAGAGCGAGGACACCGGCCCCGACGACCGCGGCTTCGAGCGCTCCTTCACCCTGCTCAGCGGCGGGGCCAGCCACTGGCCGGACATGCGTCCCGCCTACGCGCCGACTCCGGACGCCAAGGCGCCCTATGCCGAAGACGGCAAGATGCTCGACAGGCTGCCGGATAACTTCGAGTACTCGTCGCAGTTCTACGCCGACAAGATCATCGACTACATCGCCGCCGACAAGGACAGCGGCAAGCCGTTCTTCGGCATGCTCAGCTTCACCGCGCCGCACTGGCCGCTGGCGGCGCCGGACGAGGCGATCGCCAAGTATCGCGGGCGCTACGACGCCGGCTACGACGCCCTGTTCGCCCAGCGCCTGCAGAAGCAGAAGGAGCTGGGCCTGATCCCCGCCGATGCCGAAGGCGCGGCGCGGCCGCCCAAGGGACAGGCGTGGGACAGCCTGACGCCGGAGCAGAAGAAGGTCGAGGCGCGGGCGATGGAGGTCTACGCGGCGATGATCGACCAGATGGACGCGCATACCGGGCGGGTCTTCGACTACCTGAAGAAGAACGGCCTGTACGACAACACCATCGTGGTGTTCATCTCCGACAACGGTGCGGAAGGCCACGACCTCGATGAGACCTGGCCGGCCGAGCTGTTCCCGCAGATCCGCAAGGTGGTCGACGAGACCCACGACTTCAGCTACGCGCAGATGGGCCGTCCCGGTTCCTACACCCTGTACGGCCCCAACTGGGCGCGGGTGTCCGCCCCGGCGCTCAGCCTGCACAAGGGCTTCGCCACCGAGGGCGGCACCCGCACCGCCGGCATCCTGCGCATCCCCGGCGTGACCCGTAGCGGGCAGGTCGTGCGCGAGCTGGTCACCGTCAAGGACTTCGCGCCGACCCTGCTGGAGCTGGCCGGCGTCAGGCATCCGGGCAACCGCTACCAGGGGCGCGCGGTCGAGCCGATGTCGGGGGTGTCGATCCTGCCGCTGCTCAAGGGCGAGAAGGTCGCCGAGCGGGTGCACGGCGGCGAACTGTTCGGCAAGCGTTTCGTCCGCCAGGGCGACTGGAAACTGGTGCACATGCCCAAGCCCTGGGGCAGCGGCGACTGGCAGCTGTTCGATCTGCGCAGCGACCTGGCCGAGCGCCACGACCTGAGCGGCAAGCACCCGGAAAAGGTGGCCGAGCTGCAGCAGCTGTGGGCACAGTACGCCCGCGACAACAACGTGATCCTGCCCGACCAGGTCAGCGGTTACTGAGGGCGGCCAGCCGAGCGGGGCGTTGCCGGCCCGCTCGGCTGAAGAACAAGAGAGAGGAGCGATGCTCGCGCGGACTAACCCGAGACCCGGCTGGCGGGAACAGTGGCTCGGCCTGCTGTTGCTGCTGTTGCCGCTGCTGACGCTGGCCGCGCCACAGCCGCAGCTGGCCGACGGCTACGTCGAGCAGGCGCGCTGCAGCGCCTGCCATGCCGAGGCGGCCAAGGCCTGGGCCGGCTCGCACCACAGCTGGTCGCTGCGCGCGGCCACGGCCGGCAACGTGCTCGGCGACTTCGCCGACGCCGAATACCGCGACGAGGCCGGGGTGAGCATGCGCTTCTTCCGCCGCGGCGAGCGCTTCTTCGTCAATGCCGAGGGCGAGGACGGCCAGCGCGCCGACTTCCCCATCGCCTACACCTTCGGTTTCGCTCCGCTGCAGCAGTACCTGATCGAACGTCCTGGCGGTCGCCTGCAGAGCCTCACCGTGGCCTGGGACAGCCGCCCGCGCGAGGCCGGCGGGCAGCGCTGGTTCTCCCTGTACCCCGGCCAGCGCTTCAGCCCCGACGACGCCCTGCACTGGACCGGGCGCTACCAGAACTGGAACGCCATGTGCGCCGACTGCCACTCCGGCAATCTGAAGAAGGGCTACGACCCCGCCGCCGACAGCTTCCGCACCACCTGGAGCGAGATGGCGGTGGGCTGCCAGAGCTGCCACGGGCCGGGCGAGCAACATGTCGTCTGGGCCGAGCGGCGCGGCGCGCAGCCGGCGGCCGGGCTCAAGGCCGCCGACATGGGTCTGGCGGTCGACTTCCGCGGCGGCGGCCACGGCTACGAGGTGGAGCAGTGCGCGCGCTGCCATAGCCGGCGCGAGAGCCTGGGGGTCGGCAGCGCACCGGGGCGGCCGCTGCTCGACGCCATGCGCCCGACCACGCTGTCCGCCGGCCTCTACCATGCCGACGGGCAGATCCTCGACGAGGTGTTCGAGTACGGCTCCTTCGTGCAGAGCAGGATGTTCGCCATGGGCGTGACCTGCCGCGACTGCCACGAGCCGCACTCCGCCACCCTGCGTGCCGAGGGCAACGCGCTGTGCGCCGGCTGCCACAACCCGCAGGGCAACCCGCGCTTCCCCAGCCTGCAGAAGAAGCGCTACGACGATCCGTCCCACCACTTCCACCCGGCCGGCAGTCCCGGCGCGCAGTGCGTCAACTGCCACGCCCCGGCGCGCAACTACATGGTGGTGGACGCCCGCCGCGACCACAGCTTCCGCATCCCGCGACCCGATCTGGCCGCCAGCAGCGCTGCGCCGGATGCCTGCACGGCCTGCCACCAGGAGCGTGACCCGGCCTGGGCGGCGCAGGTGATCGAGGCGAAGTTCGGCCAGCCCAAGCGCCCGCCGCATTACGGCACGGTGCTCGCCGCCGCGCGCCGCCACGACCCGCAGGTGACCGGCGAGCTGGCCCGGCTGATCGAGGACCGCACCCGCCCGGCCATCGTCCGCGCCAGCGCCGCCGAGCTGGCCGCCGGCTACGGCGCGCCGCTGGTCGACAGCCTGCAGCGCGCGCTGGGCGACGCCGATGCCCAGGTGCGCATGCTCGCGCTGCGCGGCCTGGAGAGCCTGCCGGCCGAGCAGCGCCTGGCACGTCTGGCGCCGCTGCTCGACGACCCCAGCCTGGCGGTGCGCGACCAGGCCGCCCGCGCCCTTGCCGACCTGCGCGCTGTCCCGCTGGCCGATGACGTGCATGCGCGCCTCGACGCCCGGCTCGCCGACCTGGAGCGGCGCCTGGCGGCCAATGCCGACCTGCCCGGCGCGCGCCTCAACCTGGCCGTGCTGCGCGAGCGTCTCGGGCGGCCGGCCGAGGCCGAAGCCGACTACCGCATGGCCCTGCGCCAGGATGCCCGCCTCGCCCCGGCGCGGCTCAACCTGGCGCAGCTGCTGGCCGGTCAGCAGCGCCTGGCGGAGGCCGATCCGCTGCTGCGCGCCGGTCTGGCCCTGGAGCCGCAAGGCGACGCCCTGGCCGACCAGGCCTACGCCCTCGGCCTGCTGCTGGCGCAGCGCGGCCAGGGCGCGGAGGCGGCCGACTGGCTGCGCCGCGCCGCCGAGGCCGCGCCGCAGCGGGCGCGCGTCCACTACAACCTCGGCCTGCTGCTCGGCCGGCTGGGACGCATCGACGAGGCCAATGCCGCGCTGCTGCGCGGTCTCGACCTGGCCGGCGAGGATCGCGACCTGCTCTACGCGCTGGCCCATCTCAACTACCGCGCCGGGCGCTATCCGCTGGCGCTCGGCTACAGCGAGCGGCTGCTGCGCCTGCAGCCGCAGGAGGCCGCCTACCGGCGCCTGCACCAGCGCATCCTGCTCGAGTCGCGGCAGGCGGCGCCATGAGTTGGCAGTCAGGGGCAATCGCTTGGCAGTCAGGCACAAGACCGCCGGTCGGCGGGCATGGGATTAATGTCACCGACGCCGGCCGCCCGTAGCCGGCACCGACCCAGAAGAACAACGGAGTCTGCCCCCGATGATTTCCACCCGACACGGATCGCGCCGCGCGCCGCTCGCCCTGGCGCTGGCGAGCGCCTTCGCCGCCCTGGCCGCCGTCCCGGCCAGCGCCTACGAGCTGTACAACCAGGATGGCAGCGTGCTCAACGCCGACCTCGAGGCGGTGTTCGGCCTGATGCACAGCGAGGAAAGCTACGAGCTGGGCTTCGGCAACCGCAGTGCCGGCAGCTCGAGCTGGCGCGAGGGCTACGTCAAGTACGGCCTGAGCGGCAGCCAGGCCCTCGGCGGCGCCGGCAGCCTGTACGGCGCGCTCAACCTGGTCAGCTCCGGCACCTGGGGCGACGGCGACGCCGCCGGCTTCAGCCTGGGCAGCGAGCGCATGACCGACATCGAGGACGCCTACCTCGGCTGGCGCTCGGGCGACCTGTTCCCGGCGCTCGGCGAGAACGGCGTGGACATTTCCGGTGGCCGGCAGAAGGTGGTGGTCGGCGACGGCTTCCTGATCAACGGCGACTCGCTGAACTTCGGCGACGTCGACCTCGGTGCCGACTACGACCGTGGCGGCGCCTACTACATCGCCGCGCGCAAGGCCTTCGACCAGACCGCGGTGCTGCGCCTGGGCGGCGAGCAGGGCCTGCGCGGAGACCTGATGTGGCTGAAGTCCGACAACCGCGCCCAGGCCGAGACCGAGCTGGCCATCGCCACCCTCGAGCACGTCGGCGCACCGGGCACCCTGGGCCTGACCTGGATCCGCGGCCTGGACGTCAACGAGCGCTACGCCAGCCCGGCGCAGCTCGAGCGCGACGGCATGGACACCGTCAGCCTGCGCGGCGCGGGCGGGCTGGGCGTGGAGCACCTCAACCTGGCCTTCGAGTACGCCAGCCAGGACAAGGACAGCGGCACCGAGAACGCCTGGTACCTGGAAGGCAGCTGGACCTTCGCCGGCCTGCCGTGGTCGCCGACCGCCACCTACCGCTACAGCCGCTTCTCGGAGACCTTCGACCCGCTGTTCTACGGTTTCAACCGCGGCTACGGCACCTGGTTCCAGGGTGAGGTGGCGGCCAACTACGCCGGCCCGTTCAACAGCAACACCCGCGTCCACCACGTCGGCCTCAAGGCCGCGCCGCTGGAGAACGTCACCGTCGGCGCGCTGTACTTCGACTTCGACACCCTCGACACCGATCTCGGCAGCCTGGGCGGCCGCGAGCTGGACCTGTACGCCGAGTGGATGGTCAACGACCACCTGATGATCAGTCCGGTGGTCGGCTTCTACCAGCCCGAGCGCAGCGCCGCCGAGGGCGGCACCCAGCTCGGCGGCGACGACACCAACCTGTACAGCCAGCTGATGTTCGTCACCTTCTTCTGATCCCCTGTCACCCTCCGGCCGGCCCGACCCGCGGCAACGGGCGGGCCGGCCTTTTTCTTTTCGGGCCCGGTGTGGTGCTACCCTCTGCCGCTTTCACTGCGGGAGATCCACATGCTCGACGTACTGATTGCCGGCGCCTCGCGGGGCATCGGCCTGGGTCTGGTGCGCGCCTGGCTGCACGGCGGCGCGCGGGTGTTCGCGGTGGCGCGTGATCCGGCCGCCTCGGCGGGGCTGAACGAGCTGGCCGGCCAGTTCGGCGCGCGGCTGCAGACCATCGCCTGCGACCTCAACGACCCGCAGGCCGGCAGCCTGATCCTCGCCGCCCTCGGCGACGCGCGCCTGGACCGCGTGCTGCTCAACGCCGGCGTCTACGGCCCGGCGGCGCAGGACGTCGCCACCGCCAGCGAGGCCGAGATCGGCCAGCTGTTCGTCAGCAACGCCGTCGCCCCGCTGCGCCTGGCGCGCGCCCTGCGCCCGCGGCTCAAGCCGGATGCGGTGCTGGCGGCGACCAGCTCGGTGATGGCCAGCCTGCAGCTCAGCCCCGGCGCCGACATGCCGCTGTACGCGGCGAGCAAGGCGGCGCTCAACAGCCTGCTGCTCAGCTGGGCCGCGCAGCTGGGCGATGCGCGCGACTTCGCCCTGCTGGCGCTGCACCCCGGCTGGGTGCAGACCGACATGGGCGGCGCCGCGGCGCCGCTGACGGTGGAGGAGAGCGTGGCCGGGCTGGTGGCGGTGGTCGAGGCGGCCGCCGGCACGCGCGACTGCCGCTTCGTCGACCACCAGGGCGAGACCCTGCCCTGGTAGCAGCTCAGGCGGGCTCTACTGCGCCTGGCGCAGCGCCTGCCAGCGGCGGTCCAGCTCGGCCTTGAGCTGCGGCGAGGGGCTCTCGGCGATGTACAGCTGGCGACGGCTGCCCGGCTCCGGCAGCAGTTGCGGCTGCTGCTTGGCCAGCGCCTGCAGCTCGGGGAGCGTCGGCTTCAGGCTGCTGTAGAACCAGGTGGCCTGCGAGTTGCGCACCGCGTTTTCCGGGCGCAGCAGGTAGTCGATGAAGCGGTAGGCGAGGTCGGGGCGCGCGGCGTTGCTGGGGATCGCCAGGCTCTCGATGGTCAGCGGCGCGCCCTCGGCCGGAATCACGAACTGCAGCGGCTGTGCGCTCTGCGCCGCCGCGGCCAGGGCCTGGCCGCTCCACGCGCTGGTCAGGCACAGCTCGCCGGCCTGCAGCGCCTTGGTGTGGCGGGTGTTGTCGAGCACCCGCGCCTGGCGGCGCAGCTCCAGCAGCTGTTCGCCGGCGCGGCCGACCCGGCGCGGGCCGCTGCGCGCCAGGCTGCGTCCCTGGTAGGTGAACAGCACCGAGAAGGTCTCCTCCGGCGCGTCCTGCAGGCCGATGCCGCAGCCGGCCAGGCGCGCACTCTGCTGCGCATCGAACAGCAGCCCCCAGCTCGGCGCGGCGGGACCGCCCAGCGCCGCCTCGGCCTGCGCGCGGTTGAGCGCCAGGCCGAGCACGCCCCACTGGTAGGGCACGGCGTAGCGGTTGGCGGCCTGGATGGCGGACAGCATGGCCTGCAGGTCGGGGTCGACGCCGGCGAGCTGCGGCAGCTGCTGCGGGTCCAGCGGCGTCAGGCGCTGCTCGCGGATCAGCGCGGCGAGCTGGAAGTGCGACGGCACCACCACGTCGTAGCGCTCGCCGCGGCGCAGGGCGGCGTCCAGCTCGTCGGCGCTGGCGTGCTCGTGATAGTCGACGCGCACGCCGGTCTCGCGCTGGAAATCGGCGAGCACCGCGGGGGCTATGTAGTCGGGCCAGTTGGAGACGCGCAGCACCTCCTCCGCCTGGGCGGCGCAGGTGGTCAGGGCGAGCGACAGCAGCAGCGGCAGAGCCTTCATGGATCCCTCCGGGGGCAGATGATGGGCGGCCATTAGTGGCGCAAGCCTGGCCGCGGGTCTTGCTCGCGGATGCCGGATGCTTGCCTGTGCGTGCCGGTTTGCGCGGCCGGCGTTGCAGGCCGGCATGCACGGTCAACAAGCTGGCAGGCATGGGCAAGGCAGCCTGCGGCCTGCCGACTATCATCGATGCATGCTTTTGGGCCGTGGCGCGCCTCGCGTCGCCACCGCCCTGCGGCGTCCTGCCAGGACTCCGGAGCGCCATCGGCGCCCGGGCGGAGCAGGACGCGGATTCCCCGATCAGCCCGGAGTTACAGCCATGTCCAGCGCCGCCCTCGAACCGCTCGCCCAGGTGACCGCCTTCCTCAACCGCCGGCACACTTCCTTCATCGACGGTGCGCCCGTCGCCGAGCATGCCGGCGAGGTCGTCGAGGTGTTCAACCCGGCCACCGGCGCGCCGCTCAGCCAGCTGCTGATGGGCGGCGAGGCGCAGGTCGAGCAGGCCGTGGCCAGCGCCCACCGCGCCTTCCGTTCCGGGGTGTGGAGCGGCCTGCGCCCGGCCGACCGCGAGCGCATCCTGCTGCGCTTCGCCGAGGTGGTCGAGGCCCACGCCGAGGAGCTGGCGCAGCTGGAAACCCTCAACCAGGGCAAGTCGATCCACATCGCCCGCGCCATCGAGGTCGGCGCCTCGGTCGAGTACATGCGCTACATGGCCGGCTGGGCGACCAAGCTGGAAGGCCAGACCCTCGACGTGTCGATCGCGGTGCCACCGGGCACCCGCTACAACGCCAGCACCCGCCGCGAGCCGGTGGGCGTGGTGGCCGGCATCGTGCCGTGGAACTTCCCGCTGATGATCGCCATCTGGAAGATCGTCCCGGCGCTGGCGGCTGGCTGCACCATCGTCATCAAGCCGGCCGACGAGACGCCGCTGACCGCCCTGCGCCTGGCCGAGCTGGCCATCGAGGCGGGCATCCCGGCCGGCGTGCTCAACGTGCTGGTCGGCCGCGGCGCCAGCGCCGGCGCCGCACTGGTCGCCCACCCCAAGGTGAGCAAGGTGTCGTTCACCGGCTCCACCGCGGTGGGCAAGCAGATCGGCGCCAGCGCGCTGCAGAACATGACGCGCTTCTCCCTCGAACTGGGCGGCAAGAACCCGATGCTGCTGCTGCCCGACGCCGACCTCGACAAGGCGGTGGGCGGCGCGCTGCTGGGCGGCCTGCTCAACCAGGGCCAGGTGTGCGCGGCGGCCTCGCGCATCTACGTGCACCGCTCGCGCCACGACGCCTACGTCGAGGCCCTCGGCGCGGCGGTGAAGGGCATGAGCATCGGCGCCGGCATGGACCCGAACGCGCAGATCAACCCGCTGGTGTCGCGCAAGCAGCAGGCCAGCGTGCTCGGCCACCTGGACAAAGCCCGCGCCCAGGGCGCGCGGGTGGTCACCGGCGGCGCGGCGCCCGCGCTGCCCGGCTTCTTCGTCGAGCCGACCGTGCTGGCCGGGGTCGACCACGGCATGGCCGCGGCGCGCGAGGAGATCTTCGGCCCGGTGCTCTCGGTGCTCGCCTACGACAGCGTCGAAGAGGCCCTGCAGCTGGTCAACGACAGCCAGTACGGCCTGGCCGCCAGCCTGTGGACCAACGATCTGACCCAGGCCATGGACCTGATCCCGCGCATCGAGGCGGGCACCGTGTGGGTCAACTCCCACGTGGTGCTCGATCCCAACATGCCGTTCGGCGGCTACAAGCAGTCGGGCATCGGCCGCGAGTTCGGCCGCGGCGCGGTGGAGGCGTTCACCGAGACCAAGTCGGTGTGCATCGCCTACTGAAATTCCGGGCGGAGCGGCCGCTCCGCTGCGTTCTTGGAGTGGTAGGCGCGGCACGGCGCCGGCTGTGCGGTTTCGAGCTTGGCAGCGAGCAGCCGGCGTGACGCCGCGCGACCATGGACGGTCGGTCGTTTGAGGTTCTCGACTTGAGCGAGAGTTGCCCGCCACACCCCGGCAGCGGTGTGGCGGGCTTTTTTATGTCCGCGCGCCTGCCCAGGCGGGCGCGCCCGGAAAAGGAGTACCCATGCGCAGAATCCCGACCCTGTTCGCCGCCCTGGGCCTGGCCCTGGCCAGCCTGGGCAGTCAGGCGGCCGACGACGCCTTCCGCGAAGCGCTGGCCCGCGAGCTGGACAACCGCGCCCTGGCCGGCCAGGTGGTCGGCGCGCTGGCCGGGCACCACCGCGGCACGCCGCAGGGTCGCTTCTGGGCGGCCTACGTCGCCCTCGAGCGGTACAACGCGCCGCGCTATGCGCCGGTCGCCGCGCGCCACGGCCTGAGCGGTGGCGGCTGGTGGATCACGCTCAAGGCGCGGGGCTCGATCCTGTTCGCCCGGCTTTTTCCCGAGCGCTTCCTGGTCATGCTGGCCGAGGGCACCGGCAAGTACCTGGCCGGGCTACGCGCGGTCGCGCCGCCGGCGGATGCCGGGGACGCCGCCTTCCTGCGCTACATGATCGAGCAGGAGCGCGTGCAGGCCGACGCGCTGGCCCACGCCGCCGCGCAGCGCTTCGAGGTCGCGGCCGAAGCGCTGGAGGGGTTCGTGGCGCGAGAGTGAGCGCTCCCGCCGGACGCTGCGCATGGCGCACCCTACTCGGGGCAGGGGCGCCAATGCACTACGCGGGGTAGGGTGCGCCGCGCGCACCTGTGGTCACTCGCCCACGGCGATGCGCACGTGCTGCTTGCGCCCGGCCGACAGGCGCCACTCGTTGCCGTCGCCGGCCAGCGGCTGGTCGGCGTCGCTCACCGCCACGCCGTCCAGGCGCAGGCCGCCGCCGGCGGCCAGGCGCCGGGCGGCGCTGCGCGAGGGGGCGAGGCCCGCTTCCACCGCCAGCTCGGCCAGGCTGACCCCGGCGGCCAGGCGCTCGCGCGCGACCTGCAGGGTCGGCAGGCCCTCGGCGGCGCTGGCGCCGTCGAACACCCCGCGCGCGGCCAAGGCCGCCGCCTCGGCCGCGCGCGCGCCGTGGGCCAGGCGGGTGGCCTCGTTGGCCAGCACGATCTTCGCCTCGTTGAGCTCTGCGCCCTGCAGCGCGCCGAGGCGGCGCACCTCGGCCATCGGCAGTTCGCTGAACAGGGCGAGGTAGCGGCCGACGTCGCGGTCGTCGCAGTTGCGCCAGAACTGCCAGAAGTCGAACGGCGCCAGCCGCTCGGCGTTCAGCCACACCGCGCCCTGCGCGGACTTGCCCATCTTGCGCCCGTCGCTGGTGGTGAGCAGCGGCATGGTCAGGCCGTACAGCTGCGCGCCGTCCTGGCGGCGCGACAGCTCGACGCCGTTGATGATGTTGGCCCACTGGTCGGCGCCGCCGATCTGCAGGGTGCAGCCGTGGCGGCGCGCCAGTTCGGTGAAGTCGAAGGCCTGCAGCAGGGTGTAGCCGAACTCCTGGAACGACAGCGAGTGCTCCAGGCGGCTGCGCACCGCATCGAAGGTCAGCAGGCGGTTGACGCTGAAGTGGCGGCCGACGCGGTTGAGGAATTCCAGGTAGCCGAGGCCGTCCAGCCAGTCGGCGTTGTTCACCACCCGGGCATCCGCGGCGCCGTCGCCCAGATGCAGGTAGCGCTGGAAGGCGCTTTCGATGCCGCGCATGTTGGCGGCGATGGTCGCCTCGTCCAGCATGGGGCGGCTGCTGTCGCGGAAGCTCGGGTCGCCGATGCGCGTGGTGGCGCCGCCGATCAAGAGCAGCGGCCGGTGGCCGGCGTGCTGCAGCCAGCGCATCAGCATCAGGCCCTGCAGGTGGCCGACGTGCAGGCTGTCGGCAGTGGCGTCGAAGCCCAGGTAGGCGGTCAGTGGGCCGCGTGCGAGGGCGGCGCGCAGGCCGTCGGCGTCGGTGCTCTGGTTGACGAAGCCGCGCTCTTCGAGCAGGGCGAGCAGGTCGGTGTCGATCGGGGGCATTGCAGTCTCCTTGGGGGGATGGCGAAACGCCTGAGGAGACTGTGGAGAAACGATCCGGTCCGCCTCAGGCGGATCGGATGCGCGCACGCGCCTACCGCCTCGGTGAGGTGCGGTAATAGGCGTAATAGCGGACGCGGGAAATGGTTAACAGGTTCATGGTCGCCACTCTAGCACGCCGGCGGCGGGGCAGGGCAAGCCCCGCCGCCGGGGAAAGGCCGGGCGGCGAGTTGGGGAAAAGTCCAGTTTCCCCCGGCCGCAGGCGGGCGATGCGCGCCCTGAAGCCGCTGTGCCGTGCGTTGCTGGCGCCCCGGGGCGACGAAAAGTACAAGGCAAAGTGCGGAAAAGGTATTCTGCTGTTTCGTTTCGATGTTCATGATTCGCTCATCGTCATCTGCCGACGCACGGCAGCCAAGCACTCGACGGCATCCCCACGCGATGCCGCGGGCCGGAATCAGCCCCGGCCATCCACCTTGCGCCAGGAGTACCGAACATGTCCAAGCCGCAGCTCGACCCGAATCAGCTCGCCTTCCGCAACGCCATGGCGCACATGAGCGCCGCGGTGAACATCATCACCACCGACGGCGAGGCCGGCCGCTGCGGCATCACCGCCACCGCGGTGTGCTCGGTGACCGACACGCCGCCGACCGTGATGGTCTGCGTCAACCGCAACAGCGCGATGAACGCGGTGTTCAAGGCCAACGGCCGCCTGTGCGTCAACGTGCTGTCCGGCGAGCAGGAAGAGGCCGCCAAGCACTTCGCCGGGATGACCGGAGTGGCCATGGAGGAGCGCTTCGCCCTCGACCCGTGGACCACCGGCAGCCAGGGCCTGCCGGTGCTGGAAGGCGCGCTGGCCAACCTGCAGGGGCGCATCGTCGAGACCCAGGAGATCGGCACCCACTCGGTGCTGCTGGTCGAGCTGGACGACATCCATGTGCGCGAGGAGGGCGACAGCCTGGTGTATTTCAGCCGCGCCTTCCGCCGCGTCGAGCGCGCCGCGTAAGCGGCTGCCCGCTCCTGAAAAGGCCCTGCCGGATGGCGGGGCCTTTTCGTTTGTGGCCCGGGCTCATGCGTTTGGGGGTTGCCTGATGCGCGCGCTAGCGGCAGTCTGCGCGGCCTTGCCCTGCACCGGAATTGTTCGTCCATGTCCCAGCTCGACCCCAGGCAGCTCGCCTTCCGCAACGCCATGGCGCACATGAGTGCCGCGGTGAACATCATCACCACCGACGGCGCGGCCGGCCGCTGCGGCATCACCGCCACCGCGGTGTGCTCGGTGACCGACACGCCGCCGACCCTGATGGTCTGCATCAACCGCAACAGCGAGATGAACGCGGTGTTCAAGGCCAACGGCCGGCTGTGCGTCAACGTGCTGTCCGCCGCGCAGGAAGAGGCCGCCCGCCACTTCGCCGGGATGACCGGCGTGGCGATGGACGAGCGCTTCGCCCGCGACGCCTGGCAGGCGGGCGAGGGCGGCCTGCCGGTGCTGGAAGGCGCGCTGGCCAACCTGCAGGGGCGCATCGCCGAGGCCCAGGAGATCGGCACCCACTCGGTGCTGCTGGTCGAACTGGACGACATCCGCGTGCGCGAGGAGGGCGACAGCCTGGTGTACTTCAGCCGCGCCTTCCGCGTGGTCAGCCGCGACCAGGTGGCCTGAGAGCGATTGCCGCCCGGCGGGGCTGGCATCCTCCAGCGGTAAACGTTAAGATGTTAAACATCTGCTGCCGCCCCGGCACCTTGCGGTGTTCCCCTCTTTCAGGGGCGGCGGCGTTTTAATTCCCCCCGATGCTGCCAGACGTGGCCCCGTAGCCGCAGGAGGCGCCATGACTTCGTCCGCCGAGCGTTCCTGGCCTGCCGCCGTTCGCGCGCTGCAACACCCCAACTTCCGCCTGTATTTCGCCGGTCAGGCCGTGTCGATCCTCGGCAGCTGGATCCAGCAGGTCGCCCTGTCCTGGCTGATCTACCGCCTCACCGGCTCGGTGGCGCTGCTCGGCGTCACTACCTTCGCCGCGCTGCTGCCGCAACTGATCGTCGGTCCTCTGGCCGGCGCCTGGACCGACCGCCACGACAAGCGCCGCCTGCTGATCCTGGTGCAGGCCCTGCTCGGCCTGCAGGCGCTGGCGCTCGCCGCGCTCACCGCGCTGGAGTGGATCGGCCCGGCGCTGATCGTCGCCATGTCGCTGCTGCTCGGCGTGCTCAACGCCTTCGACACGCCGCTGCGTCAGGCGCTGATCGGCAGCTTCGTCGGCAGCCGCGACGACCTGCCCAACGCCCTGGCGCTCAACGCCATGCTGTTCAACATCGGCCGCTTCATCGGCCCGCCGCTGGCCGGCCTGCTGCTGGCGCTGACCAGCGAGGCGATGTGCTTCGCCCTCAACGCCCTGTCGTTCCTCGCCCTGCTGGCCGGCCTGCTGCTGATCCGCATCGATGCGCCGCCGCGCGCCAAGGGCTCGACCGGCGCGGTGTTCCGCGAGGGCCTGGCCTACGTGTGGGGCAACCAGCCGATCCGCCTGCTGATCCTCAGCCTGGCGATGGTCAACCTCACCGCCTCCAGCTACGCGGTGCTGCTGCCGGTGTTCGCCCGCGACATCTTCGCCGGCGACGCGCAGACCCTCGGCTGGCTGTGGGGTGCTGCCGGCTGCGGCGCCTTCCTCTCCACCCTGTTCCTCGCCACCCGCCAGGCGCTGCCGGGCCTGGTGCGCATCGTGCTGGTCGGCGCGGTGCTCAGCGGCCTGGCCCTGCTGGCCTTCGCCGCCAGCCACCTGGTACCGCTGGCGCTGCTGGCCATGGCGGTGCTCGGCTTCGCCATCTCGGTGGGCAACGTCGGCATCAACATGCTGCTGCAGAGCCTGGCGCCGGAGCAGTTGCGCGGCCGCGTGGTGTCCTTCTTCACCTCCATCCGCTTCGGCTTCGACGCCATCGGCGGCCTGCTCGCCGGCCTGCTGGCCGCGCGCATCGGCGCGCCGCTGACCCTGGCGCTGGAAGGGGTGGTACTGCTGGTGTTCTGCGTCTGGCTGCTGGCGCAGCGCCGGGTGCTGCGTGAACAGGTGCGCGACGACCTGCAGGAGCAGGCCGCGCGCTGATCGGATCGGGGGGTGCTTCCCGTGTCGGCGCAGGAGACAGGTGCGGTTGCCCCGCCCGCTCTTCCTGCCAATCTTCGCCCCGGCTGGGCCTTGCGCCCGCCGGGGCTTTTTTGGTTCATCGCATTTTCCCGGGGAAGGCGGCCTTGATTTTCAGGAAGAAGTAATCGGCGTCCCTGAAGCCATAGGCCATGCGCTTGATCACCTTGATCCGGTTGTTCACCCCCTCCAGCAGGCTGGTGTGCATGTGGAATCGTGCACTGGCGAGGATGCCCCGGGCATAGCGCTGGAGGTTGCGGGCAAAGCGTTGTAGCGGCGCCAAGCCGCTCTCCCGGACATGCCTCAGCCAGGTTCGCCAGCGCCGCCAGCCCTCCCGCACGCTGGGTGCGTACCAGACCTCCTTCAACGCATCCTTGAGCACATAGACCGTGGCCAGTGGCTGGTTGGCTGCCAACAACTCCTGCAGTCGAACGGCATGATCCTCCTTCAGGTTCTCCCGGTTGCGCAGCAGCAGCCAACGGCTCTGCTTGACCACTTGGCGAGCGGGCTTGTCATGGCGCAGGGCATTGGCCTGGTCTACCCGGATGCGGTCGATCACGTCACGTCCGTAGCGGGCGACCACATGGAACAAGTCGTACACAACCTCGGCCTGAGGGCAGTGCTGTTTCACTTCCAGGTCGAAGGCCGTATTCATGTCCATCGCCACAGCCTCGATCTGCTGGCAGCGCTCACCGAGTTGCTCGAAGAACGGGCGTATGGCCTTGCGGCTGTTACCCAGGCCAACCCACAGAACGCGGGTACGCTCGGCATCCATGATCACCGTCGCGTAACGATGGCCTTTGTGCAGGGCGAACTCGTCCATCACCAGACGGCGCACATCGCCCGGCTCGAAGGTGCCGAATGCGGCCTGGAGACGCCGCTTGTCCAGCGTCTTGATGGTGTGCCAGTGCAGCCCGGTGAGCTGGCTGACATGGCTGATGGGCATGAACCGCAGCAGGGTTTCGACCCAGGAACACAGCCGGCGGGTCAGCCGCGAGGCCGGGGCCAACCAGGAAATGTGCTCGGTAACTCGCCCACACGTCAGGCAGTCCACTCGGCGTATGGGGAGTCGCAACTGGACGCGCTGATCGAACAGATCCCGGTCGCGAACGAGGCGAATGCGTCGGTCATGGATCAGGGGGCTGGGCTGCTGACAGCGACCACAGCGTGGAAGGTCGGCCGCTCGGGGTTCGAGGGTCAGCGTGAGGTTTTTTTCGACGGAATGGCTGCAGGCTACAACGTCGTAGCCTGGCCAGAAAGCAGCAAGATCAATAGGATGCACGGTGACAGCAGGGGGCAGGCGTTGGTGTGTTTGGCGACTGCCAATTTACCTGCTTCCCTGTCTGTCAATCCGCTCTTCCCCACGATCCCGCGAAGAACCCTTTTTTTGCCTGGCTAGAGGCTCTCGTCCTCGTCGCTGCCTTCCACCGCCATGTTCAGTTCCTTGATCTTGCGGGTCAGGGTGTTGCGCCCCCAGCCGAGCAGCTGGGCGGCGTCGCGGCGGCGGCCGGCGGTGTGCTTGAGGGCGCTCTCGATCATCACCCGCTCGAAGGCCGGCAGGGCGCTGCCGAGTAGGTCGGTCTGGCCGCGGGTCAGCGCCTGTTCGGCCCACAGGCGCAGCGCCTGCTCCCAGTTGCCGCCGGCCGGAGCCTCCTGCGGCTGCTGCAGCAGCTCCGGCGGCAGGTCGTCGATGTGCACCTCGCGCCCGGAGGCCATCACCGTGATCCAGCGGCAGGTGTTCTCCAGCTGGCGCACGTTGCCCGGCCAGGGCAGGTTCTGCAGGTATTCCTCGGTCTGCGGCTTGAGCAGCTTGGGTTCGACCGCCAGCTCCTGGGCGGCGCGGGCGAGGAAGTGGCGGGCCAGCGCCGGGATGTCCTCGCGGCGGTCGGCCAGGCGCGGGATGTGGATGCGGATCACGTTGAGGCGGTGGAACAGGTCCTCGCGGAACTTGCCGGCGCGCACCAGGTTCTCGAGGTTCTGGTGGGTGGCGGCGATGATGCGCACGTTGACCTTGACCGGGGTGTGGCCGCCGACCCGGTAGAACTCGCCGTCGGCCAGCACGCGCAGCAGGCGGGTCTGGGTGTCGGCCGGCATGTCGCCGATCTCGTCGAGGAACAGGGTGCCGCCGTCGGCCTGCTCGAAGCGGCCGCGGCGCTGCGCGGCGGCGCCGGTGAAGGCGCCCTTCTCGTGGCCGAACAGCTCGGATTCCATCAGGTCCTTGGGGATCGCCGCCATGTTCAGGGCAATGAACGGCGCGTTGGCGCGCGGGCTGTGGCGGTGCAGGGCGTGCGCCACCAGCTCCTTGCCGGTGCCCGACTCGCCGTTGATCAGCACGGTGATGTTGGAGTGGCTCAGCCGGCCGATGGCGCGGAACACCTCCTGCATCGCCGCCGCTTCGCCGATGATCTCCGGCGTGGCGGCCTGCTCGTCGGGGGTGGCCAGCGCCTGCTGCTCGCGGGCGTGCAGGGTGGCGCGCTTGACCAGCGACACCGCCTCGTCGACGTCGAACGGCTTGGGCAGGTACTCGAAGGCGCCGCCCTGGTAGGAGGCCACCGCGCTCTCCAGGTCGGAGTGGGCGGTCATGATGATCACCGGCAGGCGCGGGTACAGCTCGCGGATGCGCGCCAGCAGGTCGAGGCCGCTGGCGCCCGGCATGCGGATGTCGGAGACGATCACGCTGGGCTGCTCGAGGCCCAGGCGGTTGAGCAGGCTGTCGGCGCTGTCGAAGCTCTGGCTGGGCAGGCCGGCCTGCTGCAGGGCCTTTTCCAGCACCCAGCGGATCGAGCGGTCGTCGTCGACGATCCAGACGGTATCCGGTCGGTTCATGGGGTTGGTGCTCCTTGTTCAAGCGGCAGAAACAGCGCGAAGACCGTGCGCCCGGGCTGGCTTTCGCACTCGATCAGGCCCTGGTGCTGGTTGAGGATGTTCTGCGCGATGGCCAGGCCGAGGCCGGTGCCGTCGGCACGCCCGCTGACCATGGGATAGAAGAGGGTGTCCTGCAGCGCCGGGTCGATGCCCGGGCCGTTGTCGATCACCTCGATGCGGCACACCAGGCGATGGCGCTGGTGGCCGATGGTGAACTGGCGCAGGGTGCGGGTGCGCAGCAGGATGCGTCCCGGCGGGTGCGGCTGCTTCTGCCCGGCGATCGCCTGCATGGCGTTGCGCACCACGTTGAGCACCGCCTGGATCAGCTGCTCGCGGTCGGCGAGCAGCTCGGGGATGCTCGGGTCGTAGTCGCGCTCCAGGCTCAGCTTGCCCTGGGTCTCGGCCTTGACCAGGCTGCATACCCGCTCCAGCACCTCGTGGATGTTGGTCGGTGCCAGCTGCGGCAGCTTGTTGGAGCCGAGCATGCGGTCCACCAGGTTCCGCAGGCGGTCGGCCTCGGCGATGATCACGTCGGTGTAGTCCCTGAGGCCGGCGTCCGGCAGCTCGCGGGCCAGCAGCTGCGCGGCGCCGCGGATGCCGCCCAGCGGGTTCTTGATCTCGTGGGCCAGGCCGCGCACCAGCAGGCGGGTGGTCTCCTGCTTGGCCAGCTGTGCCTCCTCCTTGGTGATGCGCAGCAGGCGGTCGCGCGGGTGCAGCTCGAGCAGCAGCAGGAAGCTGCTCAGGCCGGGGATCGGCGTGGCCGCGTAGTCCACCGCCAGCTGCTGGCCGGCGGCGGTGATCAGCTGCGCCTCGCGCTTGGTGAACGGGTGGCCGCTGGCCACCGCCTGGCGCAGGGCCGGCAGGCCGTCGGGACTCTCGTTGCACAGCTCGCTGATGAACAGCCCCTGGCTGCGCTGGCCGCTGACACCCAGCAGCATCTCGGCGGCCGGGTTCATGTACTCCAGGCGCAGCTCGGCGTTGAGCAGGATCACCGCGGTGGTCAGGTTGTCGAGCAGCAGGCGCTGCAGTGAGTCGTAGGCCATGGCTAGCATGCGCTCCTGTGGGTGCAGCGTATTTGCAAGAAGTGCGCCAGCGACATGAGGGTGCAGCTCCGGGCAGCCGTCTGCCGCCTTTTTGTGCATGGCCGCGCGGGCTGCGCCGATGGCGCGCGGATGGCGCAGAGCCCGTGGCACAGGGCCTGCGCCCCGCCAGGGGCGGGCACCGGCAGGGTGCGCAGCGGCCGCCTGCGGGGCGCCGCAGGCGGCGAGCCGGGCGTGATTCGTGGCTCAGTATAGGTCGCGGGAGCATTGCGCGCACCAAAGTGGTGCGCGCGTGCTCAGGGGAGGGGCACGCCGAGGAAGCGGCGCGGCTCGGCCGGCTTGTCGGCCAGCGGGCATTCCGGGCGCACGCCATAGTCGCCCTTCTGGCAGGGGTTGACCCGGCGCTTGTCGGCCAGGGTGGTGCGCCTGAGGTGGAACGGCTGGCTGGGCGTGCGCTCGACGATGCGCCCCTCGGCGTCGACGATCTCGGCGGCCAGCTGGTGGGTGCCGCGGTCGAGGTTGTCGAGGGTGAACACCGGGCTGCGCGCCGGCGCGCCGTGCACCCGGCCGTCGAGCAGCAGGCGGTAGCGGTGTCCCGCGAGCAGGCCGGGGTCGCTCTCCAGAGTGACCAGCAGGTTGCCGTCGTTGTCGCGGATGGTGGCGTCCGGCTCGGGCAGGGTGATGCGCAGCAGCTGGTAGGCCGGCAGCAGGGCGGCGGGCAGCGCCGGCGGCGCGGCGGGCGGCGGCGCCGGCAGGCTGGCGCTGTTGGCCGGCGCCAGCTCGACGCGCTGGGCGTTGGCGCTGCGCGGCTTGTCGGTGAACACCCGATTGCCGTCGGCGTCGAGGTAGGTGTACACGCCGGCGAAGGCCGGCAGGCTGGTCAGCAGCAGGAGGCAGAGCAGGGCGCGCATTGGGTCAGTTCTGTGGCTTCGGTTGCGGGCGGGGCAGGGCCGGGCTGCCGATATGCACGCGCTGCACGGTGAAGGTCACGCTGGCGCTGCGCTGCAGCGGCTCGCCGTCGCGCAGGATCTCCGCCTGCAGGCTGTGGCTGCCGCGGTCGAGGCTCTCGAAGTGGAACTGGGTCTGCCGGCCGGGGGGGCTCACCGGCTGGCCATCCAGCAGTAGCTGCAGCAGGTCGCCGTCCTGCAGGCCCGGCTCCAGGCTGACGCCGACGCTGAAGGTGCCAGCATTGGCGCGCAGGGTGGCGTCCTGGTCGGGCACTCCGGTGATTTCCACGCGGCGGTAGCTCGCGGCCTGAGCGGCGGCGGGCGCGGCGGCCGGTGTGGCCGGTGCGGGGGCGGCCACGGTGTTGGTCGGGCCGAGCTGCACGCTCTCGCTGGCCACGCCCTCGGGCGGCTGGTTGGTGTAGACCGGATTGCCGCGGTCGTCGATGTAGCGGTAGATCTCGGCGCTGGCCGGCAGGGCCAGGGCGAGCAGCAGGCAGGCGCAGAGCGGGCGCATGGGCGGATCCTTGCGAAGAGGATGGCGGTGCAGCAAGCCTTGCACCGCTGCGAGGCACTGGCAAGCGTCGTCGTCCCGGGCTGTGCGGGGCGGCGCAATCCGCTGCGCTTGCCGACAGGAAAAGCACAAAGGCCTCCCGAAGGAGGCCTTTGCGACATCACCGATCAGCGATCAGCAGCTGTAGTACAGGTCGTACTCCAGCGGGTGCACGAAGGTGCGCACCTTGATTTCCTCGGCGGACTTCAGCTCGATGAAGGAGTCCAGGAAGTCCTTGGTGAACACGCCGCCCTTGAGCAGGAACTCGTGGTCGGCTTCCAGGGCCTCCAGGGCCTCCTTCAGGCTGCCGCACACCTGCGGGATGTTGGCGGCTTCTTCCGGCGGCAGGTCGTAGAGGTTCTTGTCGGCGGCATCGCCCGGGTGGATCTTGTTCTGGATGCCGTCCAGGCCGGCCATCAGCAGGGCGGCGAAGGCCAGGTACGGGTTGGCCGACGGATCCGGGAAGCGCGCCTCGATGCGGCGGCCCTTCGGGCTGGCGACGTACGGGATGCGGATGGAGGCGGAGCGGTTGCGGGCCGAGTAGGCCAGCATCACCGGAGCCTCGAAGCCCGGGACCAGACGCTTGTAGGAGTTGGTCGACGGGTTGGTCAGGGCGTTCAGCGCCTTGCCGTGCTTGATGATGCCGCCGATGAAGTACAGGGCGGTATCGGACAGGCCGGCATAGCCTTCGCCGGCGAAGGTGTTCTTGCCGTCTTTGGCGATGGACATGTGCACGTGCATGCCCGAGCCGTTGTCGCCGTACAGGGGCTTGGGCATGAAGGTCACGGTCTTGCCGTAGGCGGCGGCGACGTTCTGCACGCAGTACTTCAGGGTCTGCACTTCGTCGGCCTTGGCGACCAGGGTGTTGAACTTCACACCGATCTCGTTCTGGGCGCCGGCCACTTCGTGGTGGTGCACCTCGACGATCTGGCCCATCTCTTCCAGGGCGTTGCACATGGCGGTACGGATCTCGTGATCCGGATCGGCCGGCGGGGTCGGCAGGTAGCCGCCCTTGACCGCGATGCGGTGGCCGTTGTTGCCCTGGCCGCCGTTCATGTCGGCGTCGCTGCTCCAGGCAGCCTGCTCGGAGAAGATCTTGAACATGGAGCCGGACATGTCCGACTTGTACTTCACGGAGTCGAAGATGAAGAATTCCGGCTCCGGACCGGCGAACACGGTGTCACCGATACCGGTGGTCTTCAGGTATTCCTCGGCGCGCTTGGCGATGGCGCGCGGGTCGCGCTCGTAGCCCTGCATGGTGGACGGCTCGATCACGTCGCAGACCAGGATCAGGGTCGGCTCTTCAGTGAACGGGTCCATCACCGCGGTGCTGTCGTCCGGCAGCAGGATCATGTCGGAGGCTTCGATGCCCTTCCAGCCTTCGATGGAGGAGCCGTCGAACATCTTGCCCACGTCGAAGAAGTCTTCGTCGGCGTCACGCGCCGGCATGGTGATGTGGTGCTGGCGGCCTTTCGGGTCGGTGAAACGGAGATCGATCCACTTCGCGTTGTGTTCTTGAATCAGTTGCAGCGCCTTCGACATGCTGTCCTCCAGGGGGTACACACGGGCGGTGGGGCGCCCGAGATTCGTTTTTCATCGGGCCTCGGCCCGCCGGAAAATGTCCGGATTTCAAAAGCAAGGAGCGTGCCAGTGCTCGGAAATGGGCATGAGCCGCGGAAAATGCGGCTTTTCCGGGCGTCGCCCGCGATGCGCGCTAGGATCGTGCACCACGGGGGTGCTTTCAAGTGTTGCACTGATTCATTTTGGTGCAATTTGCCGTCGCGCGGATTTCTGCTCAAAGCTTGAGCAATTTCCGCTATAATCCGCGCCCCTCTTTTCGCTGCTCCTGCCTTCGCGCCGTTCGCCCATGAAACTGATCGTCAAACCCTTCGCGGAAATCACCATCAAGAGCCGGCCGGTGCGCAAGCAGTTCATCCGCCAGCTCGGCAAGAACATCCGCACCGTGCTCAGGGATCTCGATCCGGCGCTGCAGACCGAGGGCGAATGGGACAACGTCGAGGTGCAGACCCAGGTCAGCGACCCGCAGGTGCTGCGCGAGATGCTCGAGCGCCTGCGCTGCACGCCGGGCATCGCCCACTTCCTCGAGGTGCACGAGTACCCGCTGGGCGACTTCGACGACGTCACCGAGAAGTGCAAGCTGCATTTTGGTGCGAAGCTTTCCGGCAAGATCTTCGCGGTGCGCTGCAAGCGCTCCGGCAACACCCACGACTTCTCCTCGGTCGACCTGGCCGCCCACGTCGGCAGCCGCCTGCGCCGCGAGTGCTCTGCCTCCGGCATCGACCTCAAGCATCCCGAGGTCGAGGTGCGCTTCGAGGCGCGCTACGACCGCCTGCTGGTCGAGCACGCCCGCCACGAAGGCCTCGGCGGCTATCCGCTGGGCTCCATCGAGCAGACCCTGGTGCTGATGTCCGGCGGCTTTGACTCCACCGTGGCGGCCTACCAGATGATGCGTCGCGGCCTGCTCACCCACTTCTGCTTCTTCAACCTCGGCGGCCGCGCCCATGAGCTGGGGGTGATGGAAGTCGCCCACTACCTGTGGGAGAAGTTCGGCCGCTCGCACCGCGTGCTGTTCATCAGCGTGCCGTTCGAGGAAGTGGTCGGCGAGATCCTCGGCAAGGTCGACAACAGCCAGATGGGCGTGGTGCTCAAGCGCATGATGCTGCGCGCCGCGTCGCGCATCGCCGACGAGCTGCACATCGACGCGCTGGTCACCGGCGAGGCGATCTCCCAGGTGTCCAGCCAGACCCTGCCCAACCTGTCGGTGATCGACGCGGTGACCGACACCCTGGTACTGCGCCCGCTGATCGCCGCGCACAAGCAGGACATCATCGACACCGCCACGCGCATCGGCACCGCCGAGTTCGCCAAGAACATGCCCGAGTACTGCGGGGTCATCTCGGTCAACCCGACCACCCGCGCCAAGCGCTACCGCGTCGAGCATGAGGAGGCGCAGTTCGACATGGCCATCCTCGAGCGCGCCCTGGAGCGCGCGCGCAAGGTGACCATCGACAACCTGATCGACGAGCTGGGTCAGGACCTGCAGGTCGAGGAGGTGCGCGAGGCGCTGCCCGGGCAGATCGTCCTCGACATCCGCCACCCCGACGCCGCCGAGGACGAGCCGCTGCTGCTGCCCGGCATCGAGGTGCAGACCCTGCCGTTCTACGCGATCAACAACCGTTTCAAGGAACTGGATGCCAACCGCCAGTACCTCCTGTACTGCGACCGTGGCGTGATGAGCCGCCTGCATGCCCACCACCTGCTCAGCGAGGGGCATGCCAATGTGCGCGTTTATCGTCCGGCCTAGGCAGCCGGGCCTGCTGGGGGGCAGCATCCGCCACCGCCCCCCCGATTGGCGCTGCCCGCGTTAATCAAGCTGTCGCCGGCAGGCGGGAACAATCCCGTCCGGCATCCGAATCCAAGCGTTACCTATCGAGAAGACACCCCAGTGATCGAACAACTGCGCAACATCGCCATCATCGCCCACGTCGACCATGGCAAGACCACCCTCGTCGACAAGCTGCTCAAGCTCTCCGGCACCCTCGACCGCAAGGAAGCCGAGAACGAGCGCGTGATGGACTCCAACGACCAGGAAAAGGAACGCGGCATCACCATCCTGGCCAAGAACACCGCCATCAAGTGGAACGGCTACAACATCAACATCGTCGACACCCCCGGCCACGCCGACTTCGGCGGTGAGGTCGAGCGCGTGATGAGCATGGTCGACTCCGTGCTGCTGGTGGTCGACGCCCAGGACGGCCCGATGCCGCAGACCCGCTTCGTGACCCAGAAGGCCTTCAAGGCCGGCCTGCGTCCGATCGTCGTGGTCAACAAGATCGACCGCCCGGGCGCGCGTCCGGACTGGGTCATCGACCAGATCTTCGACCTGTTCGACAACCTCGGCGCCACCGACGAGCAGCTGGACTTCCCGATCGTCTACGCCAGCGCCCTGAACGGCATCGCCGGCATGGACCACGAGGCCATGGACGACAACATGGACGCGCTGTTCCAGGCGATCATCGACCACGTGCCGGCCCCGGTGGTGGACGTCGAAGGCCCGTTCCAGATGCAGATCTCCCAGCTGGACTACAACAGCTTCCTCGGCGTCATCGGCATCGGCCGCATCGCCCGCGGCAAGGTGCGCACCAACACCCCGGTGACCGCCATCGGCGCCGACGGCAAGAAGCGCAACGGCCGCATCCTGAAGGTCATGGGCCACTCCGGCCTGCAGCGCGTCGAGGTCGAGGAAGCCACCGCCGGCGACATCGTCTGCGTCTCCGGCATGGACGAGCTGTTCATCTCCGACACCCTGTGCGACCAGAACAACGTCGAGGCGCTGCCGCCGCTGACCGTCGACCAGCCGACCGTGAGCATGACCTTCCAGGTCAACGACTCGCCGTTCGCCGGCAAGGAAGGCAAGTTCGTCACCAGCCGTAACATCAAGGACCGTCTGGAGAAGGAACTGCTGCACAACGTGGCGCTGCGCGTCGAGCAGGGCGAGTCCCCGGAGAAGTTCAAGGTTTCCGGTCGTGGCGAGCTGCACCTGTCGGTGCTGATCGAAACCATGCGTCGTGAAGGCTTCGAGCTGGCCGTGGGCCGCCCGGAAGTGGTGATCATCGAGAACGAGGCCGGCGAGAAGCAGGAACCGTACGAGAACGTCACCATCGACATCGAGGAGCAGCACCAGGGTCCGGTGATGGAGCAGATGGGCCTGCGCAAGGGCGATCTGACCAACATGATCCCCGACGGCAAGGGCCGTGTGCGCCTGGAGTACACCATCCCGGCGCGCGGCCTGATCGGCTTCCGCAACAACTTCCTGACCCTGACCTCGGGCACCGGCATCCTCACCTCGACCTTCAGCCACTACGGCCCGATCAAGGCCGGCGAAGTGACCAACCGCCAGAACGGCGTGCTGGTGTCGATGGCCACCGGCACCGCGCTGACCTACTCGCTGGAAACCCTGCAGGCCCGCGGCAAGCTGTTCCTCGAGCCGGGCCAGGAAATCTACGAAGGCCAGCTGTGCGGCATCAACAGCCGCGACAACGACCTGGTGATCAACCCCACCAAGGGCAAGAAGCTCGACAACATGCGCGCTTCTGGCAAGGACGAGGTCATCGCCCTGGTTCCGCCGATCAAGTTCACCCTCGAGCAGGCGCTGGAATTCATCGCCGACGACGAGCTGGTGGAAGTGACCCCGAAGTCGATCCGTCTGCGCAAGAAGATGCTCAACGAGAACGACCGCAAGCGGTATGAGCGCAGCAAGGTCTGATCGGCTGAGTCGGCCTTGAGCTGAAATGAAAAGCCCCGTCTGGCGAGAGCCAGGCGGGGCTTTTTGCCTCGTTTCCGCTGAAATTTCCAAGGATAGGCTGCTCGGATGCCGGGTTATAAGCTGCGTGAATGCCATATCGGAAAAACATTTTCCATGAAATGTGATACAGATTCGCTCATGTGAAATGCGTTGGAAATTTTAATTGTTTCATTTTGTAGGCTTTGAAGGAGGAGTTTTAGTTTTTTGTTTTCTTCGTGCGTTTTTTCTATTTCAATTAAAAGGTCCTTTGTGATGGCTTTGTAGGCTTTATCTAGTGCCCATGATGATGCTGGGCCAAGAAGATATTTTGCCTTAAATACCGATTTGTCGATTTTTATTTGCTCCAAGAACTCTGAGCTAAAATTATTTTTGGTGCTTTCTGGTTTTTCTATTTTGCATCTTATTCTGTCCTCTTTTGTCATGATTTCGTCAGTTGACTGTGAGGCTTCTCCTGAAGAGGTCGTATAAAAGTCTGCATGTTTGCTTTTTGTCATTATTCTGGGTTTTTCTGAGGCATCTTCTGTTGTAAATATTATTGCTTTTTTGCCGTCGCTGCTGATGCTGTGTCCAAAGAATTGGTCTATAAAGTACTTGTTGAAACTGGTCTCGTGAAGTTCTGCCGCTTTGTTTTCGGCGGCTCCGCCAATTATTATCATAGCGTGGTAATTTGGTAATTTCTCAAGATAATCTATGTCCTCTATGTGTATTGGTGTTGGTTTTGTTTCTTTGTGGAGGTTGCGTACTTTGTTTGTTATTTTTTTTGCGTGGAATTCGTATTCTTGAGAATAAATTACTAGCAGTGTTTTATTTTCTTTTTGCATAATGTGCTTTCTGGTTGTTGGTTTTTGCGGTTGTCGTAGTCAATTTATTGGTGGATTGGTTAGGCGGGCTGCGCTTCAGTTAGCTCCTCGATTAGCAGTCCTGTGTATTTCGCAATGGCTTTCTCGGAAGGTAGCTTTACTTTCTCCCGTTTCTTTACTTCTTCTTCGATCCATGGGGTGAATTTTTGTGCTGTGAACTCTTTTCTGTTTTTTGAAGCATGCATTTCCCTTAGAAAGTCAGGGATGTCTATTTTTTTGAATTTTTCTATTACTTTTTCTGCTTCATTTTGGCTGAGGAGGTAGTCGAAGGCGAGTTCGCCAAAGACGGATTTGACTATCTCCAGCATCTTGTTAGCATCGTCTTCTATGAACTCATCAAGTAGTAGTGATGTTGCTTTGGTTGCGGTTGCTCCACCAGCGAGGCCGCCAATTATTCCTCCAACAACTCCGCCAATTGCAGTTCCTATTCCTGGGATAGCAGAGCCTAATGCTGCGCCTGCAGCGGCACCTCCCATCCATCCTCCAGTTCCGCCCGCAACTCCTGCTGCTGTTTTTGTTACGTTCTTGAATGCTTGGGCTCCGGATATCTTTCCATTGAAGAGTCTTGCAAAATCTACCGAAGATATGACGAGTGTCGTTATTGCGCCGGTTACGATGTTGCCGCGTAGTAGTTTGCTGACGTAGTTTGATGCTGCTGCCCCATAAATATTGTTTCCGCTGCGAACTCCATTTGCAATCCATGCGGATGCTTTGTGGCCGACTTGCTTTACAATCCAGTCTGTAGTCCCTCGCAGACTCTGCTCAATGCCGGTCCTGCCAGCTTGGGCGGTGATGATGCTACTTATCCATGCTATCCCGCCAGTCTTCAGGCCGTCGTAGCATGCCGACTTTAGTGCTACCTCCCATTCTTCTCCACTCCAAATCCTGACAGCGAAAGAGATGGCAGAGGATATACCCATTGCGGTTCCGGAAAGTTTTATCCCGTTTACTGCGTCGTAGGTCAGGCTTTCAATTGTTCCGAATCTTGCAATGTTTCGTGCTTGTTCATACGTGAAACTGCCTTTTCGAACAATTTCTCTTGCCTTGGAGGGGTCGTTTATGCCTTTTATTTGGCCTTTCTTAATTCTCTCTTCCATGGCTTTTATTGCGTCTTCATATTTATCTGATGGCACTTCTAGTTGCATTGGTGTGCCATTTGTGTTCCAGTATCTGTATCCTGATTCATCGAATGCTTCAGATACGCACTTTGAGCCTGTTCTGCAGTATTTTGTTTGTATGTAAACTCCATCTACCAGCCGGTCGGCGCCATTTTTCTGGTTGTCATGGCCAACGATTTTTGCATCCTGCAGCCTCATTTTGTCATAAAGGTGGTTGGCCTTTTCAGCGGCAAAGCCATGCCCCCTTTCTGCGTTTAATATGACATTTTCTGCAAAATTTTCTGCGCTTCCGATTGCGCCGGCAGCTGTTCCGCTATGGCTGCCAAGGTCTCCCAGTTGGCTTTTATTGGTCTCAAAGTTCCATGAGGAATTACACTGTGGGCACTTTACTTTGAGGTTTCCTTTGTCTGTGGGGATGCGTAGTACCTGATGGCAGGATATGCAGGTTATGGTCGCTATAGATTCATTTTTCCATAGCCATTTGGCACTGCAGGTTGGGCACTTTACCTTTAGTTGGTGTTTGTTTTCTGGGATGTTTAGCTTTTGGTTGCAGTTAATGCAGTCAATGATTTTCATAGGGTGCGTGCTTTTCTTTCGGGTGGCTTGAGCTATTTTGCGATTTTCGGGATTTCTAGTGCTTTTAAATTTTTATGTTTAAGAATTTATTTCTTGCTCCCGATTAATTTTCTTCTCAAGATTTTCCTTCGCCCGCTTCAACTCGCTGTACTCCTGATAATGCTCGTAGCCCTTCTTCGCAATGAAGTAAAGGCCGACAGCGGCAAGGATGTTCTTCAGCATGACGTTCACTCCTGTGTGGCGTACTGGCGAGAGGCTTGCTCGGTCTGCCCACCATCTTCCATGGCGCTACGACAGCCTGTGTCGCATCCAGCCGGCTGCGCATACATCCCCCGCAACCTCTCCACCTTCCGCCCGATCTCCTCCACCCACACCTTGGGCGCATGCACGCGGATCTGGTCGTTGAGGCCGAAGATCCACCACAGGGTTTCCTGGTCCAGCGGCACGCGGGCGTGCAGGCGTTGCCAGTCGCTGTCGGGCAGCGCTTCGAGGTGCTGCTGGCGGCTGAGCGGGGTTTCGTCGAGCAGCCAGGCGATCTGCGGGGAGACGTCGGCGATCAGTTCGACTTCGTCGGGCGACTGGCGCCAGGCGAAGGCGCCGCCTTCGATGTAGCGGTCGATGTCGAAGCCTTGGTGCTCGCGGGCCGGTTCGTCCAGCAGCTCGGCGGACCGGATGCGGTGCAGGGCGAACTGGCGCAGGTCGGCGTAGTCGTTGGCGGTGCCGATCAGGTAGCTGCTGGAGTGGCGCGACACCAGGCCGGCCGGGTGGATGCGCAGGCTCCTGGCGTCGCCCTTGCTGCGGCTCAGGTAGTCGACCCGCAGCTGGCGGCGTTCGAGCAGGGCGGTGCAGACCTGCGTCCAGATCGCCGGCTGCAGCGGGGCCGGGAGCAGGGCCTTGCCGTTGGGCAGGGTGCGTACGCGGCGCGCCCAGTGGGCCAGGCCGTTGCGCTCCATGCCGTCGAGGTAGTCGCGGGCGCTGCGAAAGTGCGGGTTGAGCTGGTCCAGCACGCTCTGCGGCAGCAGGGTGTTGAGGTGGCTTTCGGCCAGGTGCAGGGCCAGCGCGGAGGCGGTGTCGAGGGCGGGCAGGCCATGGGCGGCGTCGCGGTCGAGGCTCCAGCGGTAGGGGCGCTGGCTGTCGTCGCAGAGGATCGGGAAGCGCCCGGCCAGCTTGTCGCGCAGGTCGCGCTGCAGGGAGCGCTTGTCGATCTCGAAACCCTTGTCCCTGAGCCTTTCCAGCAGGGTAGGGGTGGCGATGCGCCCCGGCCAGCGCGGGATCAGCTGCAGCAGGGCGAGGTAGCGGAACAGGGGATCCTTGGTTTCGGACATCGTGCGGCTTCCGTGTCGACGTTGGCGGATGGCCTGTGACCGGTGTCCGCTTGTCGGCGAGTGTAAGACGGCGGATGGGCATTTGGCCACTAGCGGGGCAGTGCCTTGTCGGGCGCTCAGTGCCTGCCGCCAAGGAGCTGCTGCAGCCTGGCCCTGAAGGTCTCGGCGGCGCTGGCCGGGCGCCATTGCAGCGTCTGGCTGCCGCACTGCGGGCAGTGCTCGAACCAGTCGACGCCGAGGACCAGTGCATCGCTGCGCGGGATGACGGTGCGGCACCAGCCGCAGTCGGTGCAGCGGAAGGTGGAGGGCGGTGGCGGAATCGGCATGCGGAGGCTCCCGGGTCATTGCAGGTCAGGGCGGGGCTGGGCCTGGCGCTTGGCCAGCTGTTCCTGCAGTTCCTCGTTTTCCTGCTTGAGTGCGCGGTATTCCCGGTAGTGCGCGTAGCCCTTCCGGGCGACGAAGATCAGGCCGACGGCGGCGAGAAGGTTCTTCAGCATGGCGTTGCTCCTTGCGGGAGGCATCGGGCGGTCTTCCGTATCTTCCATGCTGGCGCGACAGCCTGTGTCGCAGCGCATGCGCCCAGCCGCCTCCGGCACAGGTTGCGCCGTCAGCGGGGCGGCGCGGATTGTTGCACCCCACGCAAAACAGGCTTCTCCACATCGGCATTTTTCCCGCGGCGGGCGGGGCGGAAAATATGTCCATGCCCGGCAGCGAACCAGCCTCCGGGCGGCTTTCCACCCAAGAGGTCGAGTTGCTCATGAAATCCAAAGCTCTGTTCCTGACCGTCATGCTGGCCTCTACCGGGGCCTTCGCCGCCGAGGCTTCGGCAGGCAACGACGCGCAGGCGACCGCCTACACCTACGGCATGAATCTGGATGTCGCCGAGGTGATCGCCATCAATGAAGCCCCCCACGGGCGTTGCGAGCTGGTGCCGACCGAGATGACCTACCGCGATTCCCAGGGCCAGGTGAAGACCATCAGCTACACCAAGCAGGACATGTACTGCGAGTAAGCCGTTTGCCGTAATCCGCTTCCTTTCCCGTTTCTCCACGGAGTGCCCCGCGAAGTTTCTGACTTCTCAACGCTCCCTGTTAGGCAGGCTCCCTGAGCCTGCCTTTTTTTGTTTTGCCGTTCGGCAGGGCGCCGCCGTCCGAGGCAGGGAGGCCTGTCGTTCCCATGCGGTGGCGCGCCGCGGCTGCGTTATGCTGGCAGCGGCGGCCGGCGCGTGGGGATCGGCCCCATCCCTGTTCGCGGAGGTCGTCTTTCCCATGGATGTATTGCAGGCCATGCGGGTGTTCGCCCGGGTCATCGACAGCGGCAGCTTCACCGCGGCCGCCCAGGCGCTCGAGCTGTCCACCGCCCAGGTGTCGCGGCTGGTCTCCGACCTGGAGGCCAGTCTCAGCACGCGCCTGCTCTATCGCACCACCCGCCGCCTGCGCCTGACCGAGGCCGGCGAGCGCTACCTGCAGCGCTGCCGGGAGATCCTCGTCCAGGTCGACGAGGCCGCCGCCGAGGCCAGCGGCGCGCATCTGACCCCACGCGGCCGCCTGCGCGTGCACTCCTTCACCGGCCTGGGCACCCAGTACCTGATGCCGCTGGTGGTGCGCTACGCCGAGCTGTATCCGCAGGTCGACGTCGATCTCAGCCTGTCGCAGCGCACCCCCGATCTGCTCGAGGAAGGCCACGACGTGGTGGTGACCCATTGCCGCGAGCTGCCGGATTCCGAACTGGTCGCCCAGCGTCTGGGCGAGGTCTTCAACGTGGTGTGCGCCGCGCCCGACTATCTGCGCCGCCTGGGCACGCCGTCGTGTCCCGAGGCGCTGCGCGAGCACCGCTGCCTGCGCCTGCTCGACCCGGTGTATCCCGGCGACTGGGTGTTCGAGCGCGCCGGCGAGCGGCAGGTGATCAGCCCCGGCGATGGCTTCCAGGCCAACGTTTCCGAGGCCATGGTGCAGGCGGTGGTGGCCGGCATGGGCGTGGGGCTGCTGCCCAACTTCGTCGCCGCCCGCGCGTTGCGCGAGGGCAGCCTGGTGCGGGTGCTGCCCGAGTGGCAGCTGCAGGAGCGCAGCCTGTATGCGCTGTACTCCTCGCGGCGCTTCCTCGACGCCAAGATCAAGACCTGGATCGAGCTGCTCAAGGCCGAGCTGCCGCGGCTGCTGGCGCGCGATGCGGCCGATCTGGGCAATCCCGCCTACTGGGCCTGAGCGGCCGCCGCGCCCTGGCGCACGATCACCGTGCAGGTGATGCCGGCGGCCAGCAGCACGCCGTCGGGCACCCGGTCGAGGGCGATGCGCACCGGCACGCGCTGGGCCAGGCGCACCCAGTTGAAGGTCGGGTTGACGTCGGCGATCAGCTCGCGGCTCTGCGGGTTGTCGCGGTCGTAGATGGCGCGGGCGATGCTCTCGATATGCCCCTCGAGACGCTGTCCGCTCATCAGCTGCATGTCCACCCTGGCGCCGATCTCGAGCAGCGGCAGCTTGGTCTCCTCGAAGTAGCCGTAGACCCAGTAGGAGTGGCGGTCGACCACCGCCAGCTGCGCCGCACCGGCCTGGGCGTAGTCGCCGGGGCGCACGGCGAGGTTGGTCACGTAGCCGTCCACCGGGGCCAGCACGCGGGTGCGCGCCAGGTCCAGCTCGGCCTGCTCCAGCTGCACCAGCGCACGGCGGTACTCGGCGCGCGCCGCGGCGGCGGCGTTGGCGGCGTCGTCGCGGTCCTCGCGCGACACCACCTGCTCGTCCAGCGCCAGGCGCCGCCTGGCGTTCTGCTCGCGCATCGCCAGGCTGGCCCGGCGTGCGGCGACCAGGGCGCGGGCCTCGTCGACGGCCAGCCGGTAGCGCGCCGGGTCGATCTGCAGCAGCAGGTCGCCCTTCTTCACCGTCTGGTTGTCGTGCACCGGGACCTCCAGCACCAGGCCGGCGACGTCCGGCGCCACCGTGACCACGTCGGCGCGCACCCGGCCGTCGCGGGTCCAGGGCGATTCCATGTAGTTGACCCACAGGCTGCGGCCGAGCCAGAGGGCGGCGAGCACCACGCCGAGGGTGGCGAGAAAGCTGATGATCGATTGGCGGGACAACATGGACGGTCTCCGGCTCAGGGGTAAACGGTCAGGGCCAGGCCGGCGAACACGCAGGCGAACAGGCCCATGCGCAGCAGGCTCGGGTGCCAGGCGTGGCGGTAGACGCCGCTGCCGGCGAGCAGGCGGTCGAGGCCCCAGGTCAGCAGCATGGCGAGCAGGAACAGTGCGGCGACGCTGGGCAGCAGCACGCCGTGGAAGGCGATCTCGCGCGGCAGGGGATCAGGCAGCATGGGCGGCTCCGGGCAGACGCTCGGCCAGCGGCGAGTGCGGGTCGAGCAGGGCGGTGCGGATGAAGTGCAGGTAGCTTTCCAGGCGGCGCAGCGGCGAGCTGGCGAAGTGCGGCGCGCGCGCCTCCGGGGTGCGCCGCACGGCGTCGATGGCCCGCTCGACCCGAGCCAGCGCCTGGCTCAGGTGCGCCGGCGTGGGCCGCGCGAACAGCCGCACCAGCGCCGCGGCGAGGGCGTCGAAGGCCAGCCGCCAGCTGGTGCCCGCGGCGTAGCTGGACTCGTCGGGCAGCGCGGCCTTCTCCTGGCGCAGCTCGATCACCGCGTGGCCGATCTCCAGCACCAGGGTCATCCAGCGCAGCAGGTCGCGCTGCACCGCGGGGTGGCCGGCGGCGAGGTCGTGGGCCTGGGTCAGCAGGTCGCGGGTGGAGCTGTCGAAGCGCGCGGGCAGCCCGGCGAGCGGCGCACGCACCGCATGCACCACGCGGCGGCGCAGGTCGCGCTCGAGGTGGCGCCACATCCACGGCCGGTTGGGCGGCAGCACGCAGGCCATCACCACCGCCACCAGCAGCTGCGACAGCACCAGGGCGATGTAGTTGTTGAGCAGGCTGGCCGGGTCGTGAACGGTGAAGTTGGCCGGGAGGGTGCCGAAGCCGAACAGGATCAGCAGGCCCAGGCCGTAGCCGGCCCAGCGCGGGCGGGTGACCAGGTACAGGCCGAACAGGAACACCGGGGCCAGCGCCAGGGCGAGCATGGGGAAGCCGCCGATGCGCGGGAATAGCAGGAAGCTCTCGACGAAGCCGAACAGGGCGGCGAGGAAGGTGCCGCCGGCCATCTGCAGGGCCATGCGCGCCGGATTGGCCGAGGCCGAGCACAGGGAGCCGATGATCACCGCGGTGATCAGGAACATGTGGCCGCTGGGCCAGGCGCTCTGCAGCCAGAGGGCGCTGCCCAGGCCGATCAGCAGCAGCATGCGCAGGGCGGCGACGCCGACGGCCAGGCGGTTGGCGCGTGGCGCGAAGCGCTCGCTCCCGCGCTCGCGCTCATGGCGGGCCGGCGCCAGCGCGGCGTGGGTCTGCGCGTAGTCGTGCAGGTCGTCGGCGAGGCGGTAGAGCAGCTCGGCGGCGGTGTCGAAGTCCAGGCGCAGCGGGCTGTCCGCGGGCAGCCCGCCGAGGCCGGCGCGGCACTGGCGGATCAGCGGCAGCAGCCGCGCGCGGTAGTCCTCCAGCTGCGTGGCCAGTTCGGCGGCGCCGCGTTCGTCCAGCGTCCGCTGCTGCCAGGGGGCGAGCAGGCCGCTCAGGCTGTCCAGGCAGGGGACGAAGGCGTCCAGGGCCAGGCTGGCGCCCTGGCTGCGCAGGCGCGCGAGCAGCTGCTGCAGGGCGTGGAAGCGGCTGCCGATGGCCATGAAGTCGTGGTTCAGGCGGCTCAGGCGGCCCATGCGCAGGGCGAGCTGCGGGTCGTCGTAGCCGCTCATGCTGCGCAGGGTTTCCAGGCGCACGGTCTGCGCGGCGAGGCGCGCCTGGGCGGCCTCGAGGGTGGCTCGGTCGCCGCCGTGCAGGTGGGTCACGGCCAGCGCGGCGAAGTCGCCGAAGCGCCGGGCGACGGCCTGGCGCATGGCGCTGCCGGTGCTCTGCGGCAGGATCGCGGCGCTGAACACCGAGCAGCACAGCACGCCCAGGCCGATCTCCAGCACCCGCCACAGCGCCTGGATGAAGGCGGTCTGCGGATGCTGGATGGCGGTGAGGCTGACCAGGGTGGCGGTGTAGCCGGCCAGCAGGCAGCTGTAGCTGCGCAGGTCGCGGTAGCGCGCCGCGCCGGCGGTGCACAGGGCGACCCAGAGCGCCATGCCGCCGAGGAACAGCACCGGCTCCTGGTTGAACAGGGCGATCAGCGGCAGCATGGCCAGCAGGCCGATCACCGTGCCGAGCAGGCGGTGCAGGCTCTTGGCGATCACCTGGCCGCTCTGCGGCTGCATGACGATGAACACCGCCATCACCGCGGTGCTCGGCTGCGGCATGTCCAGGCGCATCGCCAGCCACAGGGTGGTCAGCGCCGCCGCCAGCATCTTGAAGATGAAGATCCAGCAGAGGCCCTCGCTGCGCGCCCACACGGTCAGGTCGTCGCGCAGGCTCATCGTGAGCCGGCTCCGGCAGACAGCACCGGCACGCGGCGCGGTTCGAGCAGGCGCTCGGCGGGGCCGTGCTGCGGGTCGAGCAGGCCGCCGCCGAGGGCGGCCATCAGCTCGGCGTGGGCGGCCAGGCGCGCCGCCCACACCTGCTGCTGCACGCGCTGCTGGGCGAACAGGCGGGTCTGCGCCTCGAGTACGGCGAGGTAGTCGGTCAGCCCGCCGCGCCAGGCCTGTTCGGCGATGCGCCAGCTGGCTTCGGCGGTGGCGGTCGCCTCGGCGGCCAGGCGCTGCTGCTCGTCCAGCGAGCGCAGGCGGATCAGTTGGTCGGAGATCTCGCGCAGCGCGCTGATCAGGGTCTGGTTGTAGCGCGCCACCGCGGCGTCGTAGGCGGCGCTGGCGGCGCCCAGCCGGCCGCGCCGGCGGCCGCCGTCGAACAGCGGCAGGGACAGCGCCGGGCCGATGCTGCCGCCGAGCTTGCCGGCCTGCAGCAGCGCCAGTGCGCCGCCGCCCACCGCGCCGAAGCCGAGGCCGGCGACCAGGTCGATGTTGGGATAGAAGTCGGCGCGCGCCACGTCCACGCCGCTGGCGCGCGCGGCCACCTGCCAGCGCCGGGCGACCACGTCGGGACGCCGGCCGAGCAGGTCGGCGGGCAGCACCGCCGGCAGGCTCGGCTGGGCGGTGAGCTGCAGGTTCGGCCGCTGCAGCTGGGCCGCCGCACCGGGACCCTGGCCGGCGAGGGCGGCCAGTTGGTTGCCGGCCAGGGCGATGCGCGCGTCCAGCTCCGCGATCTGCCGGCGGGTCTCCGGCAGCGGCGCGCTGGCCTGGCTGACCTCGAAGGCGGTGCCCAGGCCGCCGGCCAGGCGGCGGCGGGCGAGGGCGAGGATGTGCTCCTGCTGGGCCAGGGTGGCTTTGAGGATGTCGCGCTCGGCATGGCGCAGCGCCAGCTGCACGTAGACCAGCACGATGTTGCGCTCCAGCTCCAGTTGCACCACCCGGCCCGCGGCGGCGCTGGCGTAGGCGGCGTGCCGGGCGCCCTCGCTGGCACTGCGCTCGCGGCCCCAGAGGTCGAGGGCGTAGCGCAGGCCGAGGCCGGCGTCGCCGTTCCAGTGGCTGCTGCCGGCCAGCGCGCCGGGGCCGTGCAGGGCGTCGTCCGGCCAGTGCTGGCGCCTGAGGCTGGCGCTGGCGCCGAGCTGCGGCGCCTCGGCGGCGCGGGTCACCTCGGCCAGGGCCATGGCCTGGCGCACGCGCGCCTCGGCCTCGTCCAGGCTCGGGCTGTGCTCCAGGGCGCGGGCGATCCAGGCATCGAGCTGCGGGTCGTGGTACTGCTGCCACCAGCTTTCCCGCGGCCAGCCGGCCTCGCGCCGCGCCTGGGCGAGGGCGGCGCCGGGGCTCAGGGTGTTGGCGTCCAGGCGCGCCTGCTGCGGGGCGATGCCGCCGGTGCTCATGCAGCCGCCTAGGACGAGCGCGGAGGCGAGCAGGGCGCCGGCGAGGCAGGTGCGAGAAGACAAGGCGGGAGATCCTGGCGAAAACGGGGAAACGCGGCGGGAAATGCGGCAACCGGATTCTAGGGAGGCGGCTGGCAGTGGATAAATCGTGGTGGCGGAGAAGCTCAGTTGTGCCGTCCGTAACAATGCGGCGGCTGGCCGGGGTGGCCTTTTGCCGGCCGCACTGATCCGGCGCAAGATGGAGCGGCGCGCCGCCCGCTAGGCTGCGCGTCCGCAATCGCTCGCAGTGGGGGCAGCAGATGACGCAGACATCCTCGGTGGTGGCCGGCTGGCTGGCCGCGGTGACCCGCACCCTGGAGGCGCTGGGGGTGGACGCCGACGCCCTGCTGGCCGAGGCCGGCGCCGATCCGGCGGCCAAGTACGCCCAGGAGGCGCGCTTCTCCTCGGCGCTGACCCGGCGCTTCTGGCCGCTGGCGGTGGCGCGCACCGGGCATGCCGACATCGGCCTGCACGCCGCACGCTTCGTCTGCCCGACCACCTTCCACGCCCTCGGCTTCTCGCTGTGGGCCAGCAGCACCCTGCTGGAGGCGCTGGAGCGCATGGTGCGCTTCGCCGCGCTGCTCAACGACGGCGCCGACCTGACCCTGGAAGCCGAGGGCGACGCCTTCCGCTTCCGCATGCTGGTGCAGGAGATCGACGGCCAGCCACAGATCGCCCCGGAAGGGGTGGACTACTTCCTCGGCGCGGTGAGCAAGCTGCTGCAGGACATGCGCGGGCCGAGCTTCGCGCCGCGCGCGGTCAGCCTGATGCGCGCGGCGCCGGCCGATCCCGCGCCCTGGCGCGAACACTTCGCCGCGCCGGTGCAGTTCGCTGCGGAAGGCAACAGCCTGCTGCTGGACGGCGCCGAGCTGCAGCGCCCGCTGCCCACCGGCAACCCGGAGCTGGCGCGGCAGAACGACCGTCTGGTGGCCGAGTACCTGGCCCGCCACCAGTTGCTCAACCCGGCGCTGCAGGTGCGTGCGCGCCTGCTCGAGCTGCTGCCCGGCGGCACGGCGAGCCTGGAGGCGGTGGCCGCCGAGCTGGGCAGCAGCCCGCGCACCCTGCAGTACCGCCTGGCGCGCCAGGGCACCTCGTTCAGCGAGATCCTCGACGAGGTGCGCGCCAGCCTGGCGCGGCGCTACGTGCAGCAGTCGCAGCAGCCGTTCAGCGCGCTGGCCTACGCGCTGGGCTTCTCCGAGCCGAGCCACTTCAACCGCGCCTTCAAGCGCTGGACCGGCGAGACGCCGAGCCGCTACCGGGCGCGGCTGCGCCCGGCGGCTGGCGAGGGTGCCGGTCCCCTGTAGGGGCGAATTCATTCGCCTTTACGGGACTTTTTGGCGAATTAATTCGCCCCTACAAGTCGCTGGCCACTCGCGCAGCGATCTTCTAGCGATGCACCGATCGGCAGGTAATCGCTGCGCGAGTTACCTACCCTACGGATAGCCTCTGCATGCAGAAGGTTGCGCGTAAAGGCTAGTCTTTTGCCGCCAGCGGCAATGCTCTCCCTGCGGCCTGTGCGGATACTGGACGCACCAGGCGCCACTCCGGCGCCAGTCCCCGAGACCACAACAAGAGGAAGCCGCCATGGGTGAGATCGTTCTGGCCGCCAAGGTCACCCACGTCCCGTCGATGTTCATCTCCGAGCAGCCCGGCCCGCACCACGGCTGCCGCGCCGCCGCCATCGCCGGGCATCGTCGTCTGGGCGAGCTGGTCCGCGAGCTGGCGGTCGACACCATCGTGGTCGCCGACACCCACTGGCTGGTCAACGCCGGCTACCACATCAACGCCAACACCGACTGCTCGGGCCTGTACACCAGCACCGAGTTCCCGCACTTCATCCGCGACCTGCCCTACGACTACGTCGGCGACGCCGAGCTGGGCGACGCCATCGCCGCCGCGGCCTGCGCCAACGACGTGTTCACCCGCAGCCACACCGACGTGCCGTCGCTCGGCCTGCAGTACGGCACCCTGGTGCCGCTGCGCTACATGGGCATCGACAAGAGCGTGAAGATCGTCTCGATCGCCGCCTGGCTGTACGACGCGCACCTGGAAGACTCGAAGACCATGGGCGAGTCGATCCGCCAGGCGGTGGAGGCTTCCGACCGCCGGGTGGCTTTCCTCGCCAGCGGCTCGCTGTCGCACCGCATCGCGCCGAACCGCGAGGTCAGCGACCACCTGCAGAAGATCAGCCGGCCGTTCAACAAGCAGGTCGACCTCAAGGTGATGGACATGTGGCAGCGCGGCGACCACGCCGACTTCCTCGACATGCTGCCGCAGTACGCCCGCGACTGCGACGGCGAGGGCGGCATGCACGACACCGCGATGCTCTACGGCCTGCTCGGCTGGAAGAACTACCAGGGGAAAGCCGAGGTGCTCACCCCGTACTTCGAGAGCTCGGGCACCGGGCAGTGCAACGTGCTCTTCCCGCTCGTCTGAGGCGGGGGCGGGAAGAGCGAAGGGCGCCGTTCGGCGCCCTTCGTCGTTTCAGCGGTGCAGCGCCTTGGGGCGGAAGGCGCAGTGGCCGGGCTTGGGGCCGATCCGCGGGTGGTTGCGGCAGGTGTCCGGGCGGTTGGCGTAGACCGTGCACAGGCGGGTCTTCTGGTCCAGGTACAGGCAATCGCCGCTGGAGTGCTGCTCCAGGATGAAGATGCCGGACTTCTGGTTGAAGCGGCCGACGATGCCGTCCTTCATCAGCCGCTTGGCGATCTGCCGGGGCGGCTCGCCGGCCTCGAACTCGTCGACCACGCCGAGGCGGATCAGGTCCTTGAGGCGCACCTCCACCGGCAGGCTGCAGCAGGTGGCGCGGCAGTCGTGGCACATGTCGTTGCCGCTGAACTTGATCCAGGTTTCCAGGCGCTCGGGATCGGCGCCGACCAGCAGGTGTTTGCTCATTGGGGGGTCGCAGGGTGGCAGGGCGGAAGGCGCGCGATGATAAGCAGACGGCGGCGCGCCTGCAGCTGTTTTTGTCGTCCGGCGGTCGCCTGGATGGGGCCGGATTGACGCGTGGCATGAGGCGGCGGCGGCCGAGTCGGGTTAAAATGCCGGCATTTTATCCTGCCCCACCCTCGGAGCCGTCCATGTCCCGCGTTACCCTCAGTCGCTACCTGATCGAAGAGACCCGCAGCAACCACACCCCGGCCGACCTGCGCTTCCTCATCGAAGTGGTGGCGCGCGCCTGCAAGGAGATCAGCCACGCGGTGTCCAAGGGCGCGCTGGGCGGCGTGCTGGGCAGCGCCGGCAGCGAGAACGTGCAGGGCGAGGTGCAGAAGAAGCTCGACGTGCTGTCCAACGAGATCCTGCTGGAGGCCAACGAGTGGGGCGGCCACCTGGCCGGCATGGCCTCCGAGGAAATGGACAACGCCTACCAGATCCCCGGCCAGTACCCGAAGGGTGCCTACCTGCTGGTGTTCGACCCGCTGGACGGCTCCAGCAACATCGACGTCAACGTCTCGGTCGGCACCATCTTCTCCGTGCTGCGCTGCCCGGACGAGTGCGACAACAGCTGCGACCTCGGCGAGGAAGCCTTCCTGCAGCCGGGCACCCGCCAGGTGGCCGCCGGCTACGCCATCTACGGCCCGCAGACCATGCTGGTGCTGACCCTCGGCAACGGCGTCAAGGGCTTCACCCTCGACCGCGAGCTGGGCAGCTTCGTGCTGACCCACGAAGACATCCGCGTACCGGAAAGCACCGCCGAGTTCGCCATCAACATGTCCAACCAGCGCCACTGGGAAGCCCCGGTGCAGCGCTACGTCGGCGAGCTGCTGGCCGGCAAGGAAGGCCCGCTGGGCAAGAACTACAACATGCGCTGGATCGCCTCGATGGTGGCCGACGTGCACCGCATCCTCACCCGCGGCGGCGTGTTCATGTACCCGCGCGATGCCCGCGAGCCGGACAAGGCCGGCAAGCTGCGCCTGATGTACGAGGCCAACCCGATGTCGATGATCATCGAGCAGGCCGGCGGCGCGGCGACCAACGGTGTGCAGCGTATCCTCGATATCCAGCCGACCTCGCTGCACCAGCGCGTGCCGGTGTTCCTCGGTTCCAAGGAAGAGGTCGAGCGCATCACCGGCTACCACCAGGGCTGATCCGCGTTCCGCTCCCGGCAGGGCTGCGTCCCTGCCATCCCCGACGCCGGCCCCGTGCCGGCGTCGTGCCGTCCGGCCGGAACGCGGCGGCGCTTTTGCCGTCCAACGCAGGGTTGGCGGGCGGCGCCTGTGCCATGCTTGCCGCCCTTTCCCCGTTCAGGAGTTCCCCGATGTCGCTGCGTTCCTTCGCCCTGCTCGCCTGCTGCCTGCTGCTGGCCGCCTGCAACAAGGTCAACCAGGAAAACTTCTCCAAGATCCGCCCTGGCATGAGCAAGGCCGAGGTCGAGCAGCTGCTGGGCGCGCCGACCGAATGCGCCGGCGCCCTGGGCTTCACCAGCTGCTCCTGGGGCAAGGAGCAGGGCGCCTTCGTCAGCATCCAGTTCGGCAACGACAAGGTGCTGGTGTTCTCCGGCAAGGGACTCAAGTAGTCCTCAGCCGCGGATGTACTGCTCCAGCTGCTGGATCAGCTCGTCCTGCTCGGCGAGGGCCTCCTTGACCAGGTTGCCCACCGACAGCATGCCCAGCAGCTTGCCGTCGTCGATCACCGGCAGGTGACGCAGGTGGCCGCGGCCCATCAGACGCAGGCAGTCGCGGGTGGTCTGCGCCGAAGTGACGCTGATCACCGGCGAGGCCATGATCGCGCTGACCGGGGTGGCCACCGACGAGCGTCCCTGCAGCACCATCTTGCGCGCGTAGTCGCGCTCGCTGACGATGCCGACCACCTGCTCGCCTTCGGTGACGATCAGCGCCCCGATGTTCTTTTCCGCCATCAGTTGCAGGGCCTGCAGCACCGTCGCCGTGGGCGCGATGGTGTAGATGTCCTGGTTGGGCTTGGCGCGGAGCATTTGCGCGACTGTTCTCATGCGTCCTCCTGGTCTCGGTTCCCTGGCCCGGCGCGGGTGCGGCCAGACACAAGCAGTATGTAACCGATAGTCACGTTGCGCGCACCTGTGCGGATGTTGCCGGATGTGCCCGGCCGTCACCGTCCTGTCACGGCGGACGCCTACAACACGGACAACGCCCCGCCCGGCGGGCGGGCACCGATCAGCAAGGAGTCGCGATGCGCGAGGATTTCCGGCAGTTCCACGCGGCGCTGGCCGCCCACGACGACCAGTCGATCAACCCCAGCGCCAACCCCACCCTCGACCAACTGGTCGACCGCGGCCGGCGCAACCTGCTCAAGGGCGGCCTCGGCCTGGCCGCGCTGAGCCTGTTCGGCGGCCTGCTCGGCAGCCGCGCGGCCTTCGCCGGCTCCGGCCTGCTCGGCTTCCAAGGCGTGCCGGTGCAGACCGCCGCCGACTTCGACCGGGTCGTGGTACCGCCGGGCTACACGGCGCGGGCGTTCTTCTCCTGGGGCGATGCGGTGCTGGCCGATGCGCCGGCCTGGCGCCCCGACGCCGGCGACGACTGGCAGGCGCAGCTCAGGCAGGCCGGCGACAACCACGACGGCATGCACTTCTTCCCCTTCGCGGAGGCACCGGAGCGCCACGGCCTGCTGGTGATCAACCACGAGTACGTCAACCCGACCCTGCATCCTGCCGGCATGACCTTCGAGGACGGCAAGCGTCCGCTGGCCGAGGTGAAGAAGGAGCAGGCGGCCCACGGGGTCAGCATCATCGAGGTGCGCCGGGACGCCGCCGGCCACTGGCAGCGGGTGCTGCCCTCGCGCTGGAACCGGCGCATCTCGGCGCTGACGCCGATGACCATCGGCGGTCCGCTGGCCGGCCACGAGCTGATGCGGACCGCCGCCGATCCCGAGGGGCGGGAGGTGCTCGGCACCCTCAACAACTGCTCGATGGGCGTCACCCCCTGGGGCACCTACCTGGCCTGCGAGGAGAACTGGCACAACTACTTCGTCAACCGCGATCCGGCCGACTTCGCGCGGCGCGTGGCGCACCGTCGCTACGGTATCTCGAACGGCGCGCAGAGCAAGGTCTACGCCTGGGAAAGCGCCGACCCGCGCTTCGACGCCACCCCCGATGCCGGTCAGCCCCACGGCGGCCAGGTCAACGAGCCCAATCGCTTCGGCTGGGTGGTGGAGATCGATCCCTTCGACCCGGACAGCACGCCGGTCAAGCGCACCGCCTTCGGGCGTTTCAGCCGCGAGTGCGCGGTGCTGTCGCTGGGCGAGGGCGGGCGCATGGCCTTCTACTCCGGCGACGACGCCAAGGGCGAGTACGTCTACAAGTTCGTCCCGGCCGGGCGCTTCGATGCGGCCAACCCCGGGGCCAACCGCGACCTGCTCGACGAGGGCACCCTGTACGTCGCCCGCTTCGACGCCGACGGCACGGGGCGCTGGCTGGCGCTGGTGCACGGCGACAACGGACTGACCGCGGAACACGGCTTCGCCAGCCAGGCCGAGGTGCTGGTCAACGCCCGCGCCGCCGCCGACCGGGTCGGCGCGACGCCGATGGACCGCCCGGAGTGGGTGGCGGTGCATCCGGTGAGCCGCGAGGTCTACGTCACCCTGACCAACAACGACGCGCGTGGCGAGGCGCAGCCGCTGGATGCGGCCAACCCGCGTCGGGAAAACCTGCACGGGCAGATCCTGCGCTGGAACGAGGCAGGTGGCGATCCGACCGCCACCGAGTTCCGCTGGGAGCTGTTCCTGCTCGCCGGCGAGCGACCGGGGGCGCAGGACGCGGAGGGCCAGGCGCTGCCGGCGCATCTGACCGGCACGATCAACGGCGACATCTTCTCCTCGCCGGACGGCCTGGCCTTCGACGGCGCCGGGCGGCTGTGGATCCAGACCGACTACGGCGACGCCGAGCCGGCCATGCAGGCGATGGGCTGCAACCAGCTGCTCTGCGCCGACCCGGCGAGCCGCGAGGTGCGCCGCTTCCTGGTCGGCCCGCGCGGCTGCGAGATCACCGGCATCACCTGGAGCCCGGACTACCGGGCGATGTGGATCAACGTGCAGCACCCGGGGCTGAGCTACCCGGCCAGCGACGGCAAGAGCCGGCCGCGCTCGACCACGGTGCTGGTGACCCGCGACGACGGTGGAATTATCGGCGCCTGAAAAGCGCGAGGCGGGACATGCGCCGGCATGTCCCGCCCCGTGGGTCAACTGCGCGGAGTTAGAACAGGCCGAGGCTGTGCAGGAACATCAGCGCAATCGCCAGCGGGGTGATCCAGCGCACCGCCAGCCACCACAGCCCGAAGGCGCCGGACTGCTCGAGGCCGAGTTCCTGCGCGGCGACGGTGCGCTGCAGCGCCCAGCCGGTGAACAGCACGGTGAGCAGGCCGCCGAGCGGCATCATCAGGTTGCTGGTGAGGAAGTCGAGGGCGTCGAAGAAGTTCTTGCCCAGCAGGGTGACCTCGCTCCAGGCGTTGAACGACAGCACCGAGCCGAGGCTCAGCACCCACACCGCCGCGCCGCTGAGCAGCACCGCCTTGACCCGGCCCATGCCGAAGCGCTCGCCGAGCCAGGCGATGGCCGGCTCGATCAGCGAGATGGTCGAGGTCAGTGCGGCCAGCGCCAGCATGATGAAGAACAGCCCGCCGACCAGCGCGCCCAGCGGCATCTGGCCGAAGGCGATCGGCAGGGTGACGAAGATCAGCCCGGGGCCGGCGCCCGGCTCCAGGCCGTTGGCGAACACCAGCGGGAAGATCGCCAGGCCGGCGAGCAGGGCCACCGCGGTGTCGGCCAGCGCGACCATCAGCGAGGTGCGCACGATCGAGGTGCCGGCCGGCAGGTAGGAGCCGTAGGCCATCATCGCGCCGCTGGCCAGGCTCAGGGTGAAGAAGGCGTGGCCGAGGGCCACCAGCACGCCCTTGCCGGTCAGCTTGCTGAAGTCGGGGGCGAACAGGAACTCCACCGCCTGCTGGAAATACCCGGTGGTGGCGGCGTAGCCGACCAGCACCAGCAGGATCAGGAACAGCCCCGGCATCATGAAGCGCAGCGCGCGCTCCAGGCCGTCGCGCACGCCGAGCGCGACTATGCCCAGGGTCACCGCCAGCACCAGGCTGCCGTAGCCGGCGAGCTGCCACGGATCGGCGAGCAGGGCGTTGAACAGCGCGCCGCTCTTGTCGCCGTCCAGCCCGGCGAAGCCGCCGCTGAACGCCGCCGGGGTGTAGGCCAGGGTCCAGCCGGCGATCACCGCATAGAAGCTGAGGATCAGGAAGCCGGTGAGCACCGCCATGCTGCCGATGCGCCGCCAGTGCTTGCTGGCGCCGGCCTCGCGGGCCACCGCGGCGATGGCGCCCTCGGGGTTGGCGCGGCCACGGCGGCCGATCATGAACTCGGCCATCAGCAGCGGGATGCCGATGGCCAGGATGCACGCCAGATAGACCAGCACGAAGGCGCCGCCGCCGTTCTGCCCGGTGATGTAGGGAAACTTCCATATGTTGCCCAGGCCGACTGCCGAGCCGGTGGCGGCGAGGAAGAATACCCAGCGCGACGACCACAGGCCGCGACCGGCCTCGCTGCGGATGGAGCCGGCGATGGCGCCGGCGGCGATGCTCTCTTGACTCATGGGGCTTGCCCTCATTGTTTTTGTAGTGGGTCAGGGAAAGGGGGCGGGCAACCGCCCCCGTACATCAGCGGCCGGCCTGCAGGCGCTCGCGCGCCAGGCGGTCGGCGACGGCCGTGGTGGTGGCGCCCTCGGCGTCGGCGCGGGCGAAGATCTCCGCCAGGGTCGCGCCGATGCCGTCGAGGTGGGCCCGCAGCTCGGCGGGGGTGGCGTCGCCGCGCTGGAAGGCGACGTCGATGATGCCGCCGGCGTTGATCGCGTAGTCCGGCGCGTACAGGCAGCTGCGGCTACGCAGCTCCTCGGCCAGCTCCGGGCTGGCCAGCTGGTTGTTGGCGGCGCCGGCGATCACCGGCGCGCGCAGCGCCTCGAGGCTGTGCGGGTTGACGATGGCGCCGAGGGCGCAGGGGGCGAACACGTCGACGTCCAGACCGTAGATGTCCTGCTGGCGCACGGCCTGGGCGCCCAGCTCGTCGACCGCGCGCTGCACGTTGGCGGCGACGATGTCGGTGACGAACAGCTCGGCGCCGGCTTCCCTGAGGTGGCGGGCGAGGCCGAAGCCGACCTGGCCGACGCCCTGGATCGCCACCTTCAGGCCCTTGAGATCGTCGCGACCGAGGCGGTGGCGCACGGCGGCCTTGAGGCCGACGAACACCCCGTAGGCGGTGGACGGCGACGGATCGCCGTTGAAGCCCTCGCGCACGCTGGCGCCGGCCACGTGGCGGCTGCGCTCGGCCATCAGGCGCATCTCGGCCACCCCGGTGCCGGAGTCGGCGGCGGTGATGTAGTGCCCGCCGAGGCTGTCGACGAAGTTGCCCATCGCCCGGAACAGCGCGTCGCTCTTGCCCTGCTGCGGATGGCCGATGATCACCGCCTTGCCGCCGCCGAGCGGCAGGTTGGCCAGTGCCGACTTGTAGGTCATGCCGCGCGACAGGCGCAGCACGTCGCGCAGCGCTTCCTCGTCGCTGGCGTAGGACCACATGCGGCAGCCGCCGAGGGCCGGACCCAGGGTGGTGTCGTGGATGGCGATGATGGCCTTGAGGCCGCTGGCTTGGTCGTGGCCGAAGACGACCTTCTCGTGCTGGTCGAACTCGCAGTGGGAAAACACGGACATCGGGGCACCTCGGGTTTCTTGTTGTTGGGGTTCGCCCCTCTGCCGTTCGGTGGCGAGGGGCTGGGCAGAGGAAAAAGTCAGACGGCCGGCTCGCAGAGTTGCACCACCGGGATCGTCCGGGTGCTCAGCCGCTCGCGCAGCACCGCGGCCTGTGCGCGCACCTTGGCCAGCGCGCGCTCCTTGACGTGGCCGTAGCCGCGGATCTCGGCGGGCAGCTCGGCCAGGGCCAGGGCGCTGGCGTAGTTGCCGGGGTTGAGGGCGCCGAGCAGCAGGGCGACGTCCTGCTCGTACTCGCCGATCAGCGCGCGCTCCAGCTTGCGCTCGGCGCTGTGGCCGAAGGGGTCGAGGACGCTGCCGCGCAGGAACTTGCCGCGCGCCAGCATGGCGAAGGCCTTGAGCAGCCACGGGCCGAATTCGCGCTTGCGCGGCTCGCCGGTGGTGGGGTCGGTCTTGCACAGCCAGGACGGCGCCAGGTGGAACTGCAGGCGGTAGTCGCCCTGGAACTGCGACGCGAGCTGGCGGACGAACTCGCCGTCGCTGTACAGCCGCGCCACCTCGTACTCGTCCTTGTAGGCCAAGAGCTTGTGGTAGCTGCGCGCCACTGCCTGGGAGAGGCGCTGCTGCGGATCGCGGTCGGCGGCGCGTACGCGCTCGACCAGCTTCCGGTAGCGCGCGGCGTAGGCGGCGTCCTGGTAGGCGGTCAGCCGCGGCACGCGGTCATTGAGGATCTCCTCCAGCGTCTCGCAGCGCGGTGCCTCGGCGACCTTGGGCGCGGCCAGCTTTTCCACCGCGACCAGGTCATGGGCGGCGCGGCGGCCCCAGAGGAAGGCCTGCTGGTTGAGCTGGATCGCCACGCCGTTGAGCTCGATGGCCTTGGCGATGGCCTCGGCGGAGACCGGTACCAGGCCCTTCTGGAACGCATAGCCGAGCATGAACAGGTTGCTGGCGATGCTGTCGCCGAGCAGCGCGGTGGCCAGGCGGGTGGCGTCGACGAAGTAGGTCTTGGCCGCGCCGACCGCCTCGAGCAGCGCCTCGCGCATGGCCGCGCCGGGCACCTCGGCGTCCGGGTTGCGGGTGAACTCGGCGGTGGCGGCCTCGTGGCTGTTGATCACCGCGTGGGCGATCTTGTCATTCAGCTTGGCCAGCGCTTCCTCGCTGGCCGCCACCACCAGGTCGCAGCCGAGCAGCAGGTCGGTCTCGCCGGCGGCGATGCGCACCGCGTAGATGTCGTCCTGCTTGGCGGCGAGGCGGATGTGGCTGATCACCGGGCCGAACTTCTGCGCCAGGCCGGCCTGGTCGAGCACGGTGCAGCCCTTGCCCTCCAGGTGCGCGGCCATGCCGAGCAGGGCGCCGACGGTGGTCACGCCGCTGCCGCCGACGCCGGGCAGCAGGATGTTCCACGGCCGCTCAAGGCTCGGCTGCACGGGCTCGGGCAGCTCGGCGAACGCGGCGTTGCGGCCCTGCGCCTCCGGCTGGCGCAGCTCGCCGCCGTGCACGGTGACGAAGCTCGGGCAGAAGCCCTCGACGCAGGAGAAGTCCTTGTTGCAGGCGTTCTGGTCGATCTGCCGCTTGCGGCCCAGTTCGGTCTCCAGCGGCAGCACCGACAGGCAGTTGGATTTGACGCTGCAGTCGCCGCAGCCCTCGCACACCGCCGGGTTGATAAAGGCGCGCTTCTGCGGATCGACCAGCTTGCCGCGCTTGCGCCGGCGGCGCTTCTCGGTGGCGCAGGTCTGGTCGTAGAGGATCACCGACACGCCCTTGAACTCGCGCAGTTCGCGCTGCACGGCGTCCAGCTCGCGGCGGTGGTGGAAGGTGACGATGGGCGCGAAACCGGCGCGGCTCGGGTACTTGTCCGGCTCGTCGCTGACCAGGGCGATACGCTTCACCCCTTCCGCATAGACCTGCTGGCTGAGCTGGTCGATGCGCAGTTCGCCGTCGATCGGCTGGCCGCCGGTCATCGCCACCGCGTCGTTGTAGAGGATCTTGTAGGTGATGTTCACCCCGGCGGCCACCGCGGCGCGCAGGGCCAGCTGGCCGGAGTGGAAGTAGGTGCCGTCGCCGAGGTTCTGGAACACGTGCGGGGTATCGGTGAACGGCGCCTGGCCGATCCAGGTGGCGCCTTCGCCGCCCATCTGGGTGAAGGTGTCGGTGTTGCGGTCCATCCACTGGGTCATGTAGTGACAGCCGATGCCGCCGAGGGCGCGGCTGCCATCCGGCAGCTTGGTCGAGCTGTTGTGCGGACAGCCCGAACAGAAGTGCGGGGTGCGCTGGGTGTGGTGCCTGGGCGCGGCCAGCGCCGCTTCCTTGGCAGCGAGGAAGGCTAGGCGCTCGTCGATCTGCGCACTGGTGTAGATCGGCGCCAGGCGCTTGGCGATCACCCGGGCGATCATCGCCGGGGTCAGCTCGGCCAGGTTGGGCAGCAGGGAATGGCCGTCTTCGTCGAACTCGCCGACCACCCGCGGGCGCTGGTCCACCGGCCAGTTGTACAGCTGGCCGGTGAGCTGGTCCTCGATGATGCTGCGCTTCTCCTCGACCACCAGGATCTCGTCGAGCCCCTCGGCGAACTCGTGCACCGACACCGGCTCCAGCGGCCAGCTCATGCCGACCTTGAGCACGCGCAGGCCGACGCGGGCGCACAGTTCGTCGTCGAGGCCCAGGTCGTCGAGCGCCTGGCGCACGTCGAGGTAGGACTTGCCGGTGGTGATGATGCCGAGACGCGGGTTGGGCGAATCCAGCTTGATCTGGTTGAGGTTGTTGGCGCGGGCGAAGGCGCGCGCGGCGTAGATCTTGTAGGTGTTGAGGCGTGCCTCCTGGACCAGAGGCGGGTCCGGCCAGCGGATGTGCACGCCGTCCTCGGGCAGCTCGAAGTCCGCGGGGATCTGCACCTGCACGCGCAGCGGGTCGACCTCGACCACCGCCGAGGAGTCGACGTTCTCGGCGATGGTCTTCAGCGCCACCCAGCAGCCGCTGTAGCGCGACAGCTCCCAGCCGAGGATGCCGTAGTCGAGGATCTCCTGGACGTTGGCCGGATTGAGCACCGGGATCGAGGCGGCGATGAAGGCGTGCTCGCTCTGGTGGGCGATGCTGGAGGACTTGCAGCCGTGGTCGTCACCGGCCAGCAGCAGCACGCCGCCGTGCGGGGACACCCCGGCCGAGTTGCCGTGCTTGAACACGTCGCCGCAGCGGTCGACGCCCGGGCCCTTGCCATACCACATGGCGAACACGCCGTCGTAGCGCGCGCCGGGGAACAGACTGGTCTGCTGGCTGCCCCACACCGCGGTGGCGGCCAGCTCCTCGTTGACCCCGGGCTGGAAGTGGATGTGGTTGTCCCTGAGGTACTGCTTGGCTTCCCACAGGCTCTTGTCGAGGTTGCCCAGGGGCGAGCCGCGGTAGCCGGAGATGAAGCAGGCGGTATTCAGGCCGAAGGCGGCGTCGCGCTGCTTCTGCAGCATGGGCAGGCGGGTCAGCGCCTGGGTGCCGGTCAGGTAGAGGTGACCGGTAGCAAGGCGGTACTTGTCGTCCAGACGGATCTCGGCCAGAGACATGGGGCGCTCCTTTTATTCTTATGGCGAGCGAAGCGGCACCGGTGGGCGCCGCGGTCGGCCTGTCCGCGGGATCGCCGCGGCAGACGGTGTGGACAAGAATATGGGGCAGGGCAGCAGGCTTTTTCTTTCTATTTTTCGTCCGCAATGGCTATGTTGTGCATGACTCTTTCCATAACAACTCCAAACGGGAAATGATCATGCAGAACCAGCTGAGCCCCCTCGACCGGCGCATCCTGCGCCTGCTGCAGCACGACGCCGACCTGTCGGCGGCGGAAATCGCCGAGAAGGTCGAGCTGTCGCAGTCGCCGTGCTGGCGGCGGATCAACCGCCTGCAGGAAGAGGGGGTGATCGAGCGCAAGGTCGCCCTGCTCGACCCGCGCAAGCTCGGCCTGGGCATGACGGTGTTCGTCGACATCAAGCTGTCGACGCACGGCCGGCGCAACCTCGAGGCCTTCGAGGCGGACGTGGTGGGCTATCCCGAGGTGCTGGAGTGCTATTCGATGGCCGGCCAGTACGACTACCTGCTCAAGGTGGTGGCCCGCGACATCGCCGGCTACGAGCGCTTCCTGCGCGACCACCTGCTGCAGAATCCGCTGGTCCAGGAGGCGCATTCGCACATCACCATGAGCGAGGTGAAGCGCACCACCGAGCTGCCGCTGGAGTGAGGGACGTTCGGCGGGCAAGCGGTCATGCGTCGCGCCGGGCTGGCCGCGCCGGCCGGGGGACGGCTATCCTTTCCGTCCCCCGGCATGGCTCCGGACCGTTCCATTCACCCCGCCGGCCCGCCCCGGGCAGCGCCGGCCGCTGCAAACGTAGAGACGCTGTTCCCCGCATGAAAGCTTCCCTGATCGCCCTGTTCTCCGGCCTGTCGCTGCTGGCGGCCCAGGCCATGGCCGATGACAAGCAGGTCTACGGCCTGCACGAGAAAGCCCTGCTCCCCGAACTGGACCTGGTGCTGCCGGCCAAGCTGGACACCGGCGCCGTCACCGCCTCGCTGAGCGCGCGCAACATCGAAACCTTCAAGCGCGATGGCGAGCGCTGGGTGCGCTTCCAGCTGGCCGCCGACGGTCACGCCGAGCCGCTCACCCTGGTGCGCCCGCTGGTGCGCATGAGCTACATCAAGCGCCGCGCCGGCGACATGGCGCCCGGCGATACCGAGGCCTACACCGCCCGCCCGGTGATCGAGATGCCGGTGTGCCTGGGCGACAGCCTGCAGCAGATCGAGGTCAACCTCACCGACCGCAGCGCCTTCGACTTCCCGCTGCTGCTCGGCTCGACCGCGCTCGGCGAGTTCGACGCGCTGGTCGACCCGACCCGCTCCTACGCCCACGGCCGCCCGGGCTGCGCCTGAGGCCCCGGCTCCGGCGCGCCGTCACTGTCCTGATCCGCCGGCTCGGGTACAGTGGCCGGCCGACCCATCAGGAGATGCCCGGAGCCATGTGGATGAACCTGTCGCTGCTCAGCCGTTACGCCTTCTTCGCCGCCTGCGTGCTGCTCACCCTGGTCAGCCTGCCGTTCCTCGCCGACCTCTGGCCGCTGACCCTGCTGTGCGGCGCGCTGAGCGCGGTGGGCGTCAACGACCTGCGCCAGAGCCGCCACGCGGTGCGGCGCAACTACCCGATCCTCGGCAACATCCGCTACCTGGTGGAGTTCGTCCGCCCGGAGATCCGCCAGTACCTGCTGGAGGGCGACAACGAGCGCCTGCCGTTCTCGCGCGCGCAGCGCTCGCTGGTCTACGCACGGGCCAAGAACGAGGGCGCCGACAAGCCGTTCGGCACCCTCAGCGACGTCAGCCAGACCGGCTTCGAGTTCATCGGCCACTCCATGCTGCCGGCCGAGCACGTCGACCCGGCGAGCTTCCGCATCACCATCGGCGGCCCGCAGTGCCTGCAGCCGTACTCGGCGTCGATCTTCAACATCTCGGCGATGAGCTTCGGCTCGCTGAGCGCCAACGCCATCCGCGCGCTGAACCAGGGCGCGGCGCTCGGCGGCTTCGCCCACGACACCGGCGAGGGCAGCATCAGCCCCTACCACCGCGAGCACCGCGGCGACCTGATCTGGGAGCTGGGCAGCGGCTACTTCGGCTGCCGCACGGCCGACGGCCGCTTCGATGCGCAGAAGTTCGCCATGCAGGCCAGCGACCCGCAGGTGAAGATGATCGAGGTCAAGCTCAGCCAGGGCGCCAAGCCGGGCCACGGCGGCATCCTGCCGAAACACAAGGTGACCGCCGAGATCGCCGCCACCCGCGGCGTGCCGCTCGGCCAGGACTGCATCTCGCCGGCGCGCCACGCCGAGTTCTCCACGCCGGTGGAGCTGCTCGAATTCCTCGCCCGCCTGCGCGAGCTGTCCGGCGGCAAGCCGGTCGGCTTCAAGTTCTGCCTGGGCCACCCGTGGGAATTCATGGCCATCGCCAAGGCGATGCTCAGGACCGGCATCCTCCCCGATTTCATCGTGGTCGACGGCAAGGAGGGCGGCACCGGCGCGGCGCCGCTGGAGTTCACCGACCACATCGGCGTGCCGCTGCGCGAGGGCCTGCTGTTCGTGCACAACACCCTGGTCGGCCTCAACCTGCGCGACAGGATCCGCCTCGGCGCCAGCGGCAAGATCGTCAGCGCCTTCGACATCGCCAGCGTGCTGGCCATCGGCGCCGACTGGGCCAACTCGGCGCGCGGCTTCATGTTCGCCATCGGTTGCATCCAGTCGCAGTCCTGCCACACCAACAAGTGCCCGACCGGGGTGGCCACCCAGGACCCGCTGCGCCAGCGCGCGCTGGTGGTGGAGGACAAGGCGCAGCGGGTGCACAGCTTCCACCGCAACACCCTCAAGGCGCTGGCCGAGATGCTCGCCGCCGCCGGCCTGGAGCATCCGTCGCAGCTCGAGCCCAGGCACCTGGCGCTGCGCGTGTCGCCCAGCGAACTCAGCCTGTTCTCGCAGAAGCACGTCTACCTCAAGCCCGGCGAGCTGCTCGGCGGGCAGATCGAGGGCGAGTTCTACGCACGCATGTGGCGCATGGCCCAGGCGGACAGCTTCGCCCCCGCAATGGGTTGATCAGGCGCCGAACAGCTCCACCAGCCAGTCGATGAACACCCGCAGGCGCGGGGTCAGGTGGCGGTGGTGGGGGTAGAGCACGCTCATCGGCAGCGCCGGCGGACGGTAGGACGCCAGCAGCTCGACCAGGCTGCCCTCGGCCAGCTGGCGGGCGACGTGGTAGCGCGGCACCTGGATGAGGCCCAGGCCCGCGGCGCAGGCGGCGACGTAGGCCTCGCCGTTGTTGACCGCCAGCGTCGCCGGCAGGTCGATGCGCTCGATCCGCCCGCCGGCGCTGAATTCCAGCGGCTGCAGCTGGCCGCTGGTGGCCGACAGGTAGGCGACGCCGCGGTGCCCGGCCAGTTCGGCCAGATTCAGCGGCCGGCCGTGGCGCGCCACGTACTCGGCGCTGGCGCAGGTCACCTGCTCCAGCGCCGGCAGGTTGCGCGCCACCAGGCTGGAGTCGCCCAGCGCGCCGATGCGCAGCACGCAGTCGACGCCCTCGCGCACCAGGTCGATCATGCGGTCGCCGATGCCGATCTCCAGGCTGATCTGCGGATAGCGTGCGAGGAAGGCGGGCAGGGCGGGGATCACCACCAGGCGCGCCAGCGAGGCCGGCAGGTCGGCCTTGAGCCGGCCGCGCGGATGGCGGGCGGTCTGCGACAGCTCGCTCTCGGCCTCCTCGAGGTCGGCGAGGATGCGCAGGCAGTGCTGGTAGTAGGCGCGGCCGTCCAGGGTCGGGCTGACCTGGCGGGTGGTGCGCTGCAGCAGGCGGGCGCCGAGGCGGCCCTCCAGCTGCTTGACCAGTGCGGTGGCGGCGGCGCGGGAGATGCCCTGCTGTTCGGCGGCGCGACTGAAGCTGCCCAGCTCGACGATGCGGGTGAACAGCTGCATGGCCTGGAAGCGGTCCATGGCGAATGACCATTGTTCTGAAATTCAGAACAGTGTTGCCATTGCCAGCGGATTTATCAATCCAGACAAGACAGCCAAGATGGCGGCACGCTTCCGGCCGCTGGCCGGCGCGCACCAGAACAAGAGGTCGATGGTCATGCTGCACAAAGACGTTTCGCTTTCCGCGGTGGCGGCGGGGTTCCTCGCCGTGCTGATTTCCTACGCCGGCCCGGCGGTGATCTTCTTCCAGGCCGCGCAGAGCGCCCAGGTGTCCCACGAGATGATGGCCTCGTGGATCTGGGCGATCTCCATCGGTGCGGCGCTCGGCAGCATCGTGCTGAGCTGGTGGCTCAAGGTGCCGGCGGTGATCGCCTGGTCGGCGCCGGGCACCGCCCTGCTGGTCCCGCTGTTTCCCGCGCTGAGCCTCGGCGAGGCGGTCGGCGCTTACATCACCACCGGCGTGGCGGTGCTGCTGATCGGCCTGTCCGGCGCCTTCGACCGCATCGTCCGGTTGATCCCGCGGGGCATCGCCAGCGCGATGATGGCCGGCATCCTGTTCCAGTTCGGCGTCGGTGCCTTCCGCGCGGTGGAGGGCACGCCGCTGCTGGCGCTGGGCATGCTCGGCGCCTATCTGGCGCTCAAGCGGCTGTTTCCGCGCTACTGCCTGGTGCTGCTGATGCTGGTCGGCGTGGCGCTGTCGCTCGGCGTCGAGGGCACCCGCCTGCCCAGCCTGGAGCTGAGCCTGGTCACTCCGCAGTTCATCGTCCCCGAGTGGAGCTGGAACGCCACCCTGAGCCTGGCCGTGCCGCTGCTGCTGGTCAGCATCACCGGGCAGTTCCTGCCCGGACTGGCCCTGCTGCGCAACGCCGGCTACGAGGTGTCGGCCCGCCCGCTGATCGCCGGCTGCGGCCTGGCTTCGCTGGCGGTGGCCTGCTTCGGCGGCATCACCATAGTCACCGGGGCGATCACCGCCACCCTGTGCACCGGCAAGGAGGCCCACGAGGACCCGGGCAGGCGCTACGTCGCCGGCATGGCCAACGGCCTGTTCTACCTGATCGGCGGCAGCTTCGCCGGCGCGATCATCCTGCTGTTCGCCGCCATGCCGCAGGCCTTCGTCGCGGTGCTGGCCGGTCTCGCCCTGCTCGGCGCGATCACCGCCAACCTGCAGGGCGCGCTGGAGGATGCCGGACATCGCGAGGCGGCGGTGATCACCTTCATCGCCACCGCCTCGGGGATGAGCTTCTTCGGCCTCGGCTCGGCGTTCTGGGGCGTGGTGATCGGCGGCGTCGCCTACCTGGCGCTGCACCACTCCGGCCGGCTGCCGCGCTTCGCCCGCCAGCCGGCGCTGGCGCCGCGCGACTGAGGCATGCCGATCGCGGGCATGCCGCAGTCCGGCAATCCCCGCTATGATGCGGGCACCACGCCAGGACGGACGGTCCTGTTCCAGCCTCGGAGGCCCAGCATGCTGACCCTGTATCCGGAGATCAAACCCTACGCCCGCCACCAGCTGGCCGTGGACCATCCGCACGAGCTGTACGTCGACGAGAGCGGCACCCCGGACGGCCTGCCGGTGCTGTTCGTCCATGGCGGGCCGGGCGCCGGCTGCGACGCGGCCAGCCGCTGCTGGTTCGATCCGACCATCTACCGCATCGTCACCTTCGACCAGCGCGGCTGCGGCCGCTCGACCCCGCACGCCAGCCTCGACCGCAACACCACCTGGGACCTGGTGGCGGACATGGAGCGCATCCGCGAGCACCTGGGCATCGACAAGTGGGTGCTGTTCGGCGGCTCCTGGGGCTCGACCCTGGCGCTGGCCTACGCGCAGACCCATCCGGAGCGCGTGCACGCGCTGATCCTGCGCGGCATCTTCCTGTGCCGCCCGCAGGAGATCCAGTGGTTCTACCAGGCCGGCGCCAGCCGCCTGTTCCCCGACTACTGGGAGGACTACCTGGCGCCGATCCCGGCCGAGGAGCGCGACGACCTGGTCGCCGCCTTCTACCGCCGGCTGACCGGCAGCGACCAGATCGCCCAGATGCACGCGGCCAAGGCCTGGTCGATCTGGGAAGGGCGCACCGCCACCCTGCGCCCCAACAACCACGTGGTCGAGCGCTTCGCCGAGCCGCAGCGCGCGCTGTCGATCGCGCGCATCGAGTGCCACTACTTCATCAACAACGCCTTCCTCGAGGAGGACCAGCTGCTGCGCGACATGCACAGGATCGCCCACATTCCCGGGGTGATCGTCCACGGCCGCTACGACGTGGTCTGCCCGCTGGACAACGCCTGGGCGCTGCACCAGGCCTGGCCGAACAGCGAGCTGAACATCATCCGCGACGCCGGCCACGCCGCCGCCGAGGCCGGCATCACCGACGCGCTGGTGCGCGCCACCGGGCAGATCGCCCGGCGCCTGCTCGACCTGCCGGAGGGCCACGCGTGAAGGCGCTGCTGCAACGGGTGCGCGGCGCGCGGGTGGAAGTCGCCGGCGAGGTGGTCGGCGCCATCGACCGGGGCCTGCTGGTGCTGGTCGGCGTCGAGCCGCAGGACAGCGAGGCCAGCGCCGACAAGCTGCTGCACAGGCTGCTCAACTACCGGGTGTTCGGCGATGCCGAGGGCAAGATGAACCTGTCGCTGAAGGACGTGGAGGGCGGCCTGCTGCTGGTCTCGCAGTTCACCCTGGCCGCCGATACCAGAAGCGGCATGCGCCCGAGCTTTTCCAGCGCCGCACCGCCGGCGCAGGGCGCGGCGCTGTTCGACTACCTGCTGGCGCGCGCCGGCGCACAGCACGCGCCGGTGGCCAGCGGCCGCTTCGGCGCCGACATGCAGGTGCACCTGGTCAACGACGGGCCGGTGACCTTCCTGCTCGAGGTCTGATACGCCGCCTGCGGCGTCCTGTCGCAGGAATCGCTTGAGGCGACGGGCGGCGCCCACTATGGTGTGGCTTCCACCTCTGCGCGGGAAGCCAGCCATGACAACACAGGGACAACGCATGAAGGTGCTCGGCGCGGGCATCTTCAGTCTCCTCCTTGCCCTGGGCGTCGCCCGTTTCGCCTATACCCCGCTGCTGCCGGTGATGCAGGCCCAGGCCGGCCTCGGTCTGGCCGAGGGCGGCTGGCTGGCCGCGCTCAACTACGCCGGCTACCTGTCCGGCGCGCTGATCGCCTCGCTGATCAGCGACCTGGTGCTCAAGGATCGCCTGTACCGCATCGGCATGGTCCTCGCCGTGCTCAGCACCCTGGTGATGGGCCTGACCACCGACTTCGCCCTGTGGGCGCTGGCGCGCTTCGTCGCCGGCCTCAGCAGCGCGGCGAGCATGCTGCTGGGCACCGGGCTGATCCTCAACTGGCTGATCCGCCACGGCCAGCGCAGCGAGCTGGGCATCCACTTCTCCGGGGTCGGCCTGGGTATCGTCGGCTGCTCGCTGGCGGTGGCGGCGATGGGCCAGTGGCTGGACTGGCGCGAGCAGTGGTTCGCCCTGACCGCGCTGGCCTGCCTGCTGCTGGTGCCGGCGCTGGCCTGGCTGCCGCGCCCCGATCCCAGCCCGCTGACCACCAGCGGCCAGCCGATGGCGGACAATCCGCCGAGCCGGCTGTTCCTGCGCCTGTTCATGGCCGCCTACTTCTGCGCCGGGGTCGGTTTCGTGGTCAGCGCCACCTTCATCGTCGCCATCGTCGACCGCCTGCCCGGGCTGGCCGGCAAGGGCAGCTGGAGCTTCCTCGCCATCGGCCTGGCCGCGGCGCCGGCGTGCATCGTCTGGGATTTCGTCGCCCGGCGTACCGGCGAGCTCAACGCGCTGATCCTCGCCGCCGCCCTGCAGGTGGTCGGCATCCTCCTGCCGCTTTCCGGCGGGCTGGGCGGCGCGCTCGCCGGGGCGCTGCTGTTCGGCGGCACCTTCGTCGGCCTGGTCAGCCTGGTGCTGGCCATGGCCGGGCGCTACTACCCGACCCGGCCGGCGAAGATGATGGGCAAGATGACCCTGTCCTACGGTGCGGCGCAGATCGTCGGCCCGGCGGTGACCGGCTGGCTGGCGGCGAGCCTGGGCAGCTATGCCGGCGGGCTGTACTTCGCCGCGGCGATGATGGTGGTCGGCACCCTGCTGCTGCTGGCGCTCAAGGGCGTCGAGCGCCGCGACCGGCAGCTGAAGGCGGGGCTGGCTGCAGCCTGCTAGAACAGCCGCGCCAGCAGCACCGGCACGGCGGTCTCGACGCGCAGGATGCGCTCGCCGAGCTGCACCGGGGCGAGACCGGCCTCGCGCAGCTTGTCCACCTCGTAGGGGATCCAGCCGCCTTCCGGGCCGATGGCCAGGGTCACCGCGCTGTCCACCGCGCGCGGGCAGGCCGGGAAGTCGCCGGGGTGGCCGACCAGCCCGAGGCTGCCGGCGGCCAGCTGCGGCAGGCGGTCCTCGACGAACGGCTTGAAGCGCTTCTCGATGACGACTTCCGGCAGCACGGTGTCGCGCGCCTGCTCGAGGCCGAGGATCAGCTGTTCGCGGATCGCCTCGGATTCGAGGAACGGGGTCTGCCAGAAGCTCTTCTCCACCCGGTAGCTGTTGAGCAGCACCAGATGCGCCACGCCCATGCTGGCCACGGTCTGCAGGGTGCGTTTGAGCATCTTCGGCCGCGGCAGGGCGAGCAGCAGGGTCACCGGCAGCTTGGCCGGCGGGCTCTGCTCGAGGCTTTCCACGGCGATTTCCGCCGCCTCGGCATCGAGGCGCAGGATGCGCCCTTCACCCATCAGCCCACCGAGGCGGCCGACGCGCAGGGCGTCGCCGCTCTCGGCGCGGTGCACCTCGTGCAGGTGCTTGAGGCGCCGGCCGCGCAGCAGGGCGCGGCCCTCGGCGACGAAGTCGCCGTCTTCCAGCAGCAGCAGGTTCACGGCTGCGGCGCCGGTGGCTGGTCGTCGTTATCGCGGGTGGCGAGGGCGGTGCCGTCGCCGGCCTCGCCGCTGTCTTCAGCCTCGGGGCGACGCACCATGGCGCCGAAGAACACGCCGGACTCGAACAGCAGCCACATCGGCACCGCCAGCAGGGTCTGCGAGAACACGTCCGGCGGGGTGAGGAACATGCCGACCACGAAGCAGCCGACGATCACGTAGGGCCGGCTCTTGCGCAGGGTGGCGACGTCGACCAGGCCGATCCAGATGATCAGGAAGGTCGCCACCGGGATCTCGAAGGCCACGCCGAAGGCGAAGAACAGGGTGAGGACGAAGTCGAGGTACTGGCCGATGTCGGTCATCATCGCCACGCCCTCGGGCGTCACGCTGGCGAAGAAGCCGAACATGATCGGGAACACCACGAAGTAGGCGAAGGCCATGCCGGCGTAGAACAGCAGGATGCTGGAGACCAGCAGCGGCACGGCGATGCGCTTCTCGTGCTGGTACAGGCCGGGCGCGATGAAGCCCCATATCTGGTGGAGGATCACCGGGATGGCGAGGAACAGCGACACCACCAGGGTCAGCTTGAACGGGGTGAGGAACGGCGAGGCCACCCCGGTGGCGATCATGGTCGCGCCTTCCGGCAGGTAGGCGCGCAGCGGCGCGGCGACCAGCGCGTAGATGTCCTGGGCGAAGTAGAACAGTCCGGCGAAGATCACCAGCACCGCGATCACGCAGCGCAGGATGCGGTTGCGCAGCTCGGTGAGGTGGGCGACCAGGGGCATTTCCTGGTCCGGGTGGGGTATCTGGTCGGTCATGTCGGGCGCGGCGGTTCACTGGGGGCCGCCGGCGCGCTGTCGCGGCGGGCGGCGGGAGAGGCGGCATCGCTGCCGGCGCCGGCCGGGATCTGCGCGCCGGCCTGGTGCTCGGGCAGTGCGGCCAGGCGGCTGTGCGCGGCGATGGGCGCGTTGGCCTGCTCGGCGGTCGGCGCCGGAGGCGGGCTGGCGGGCGTCTGGGCCGCCTGCTGCTGGCGCTCGCGCTCGAGGATCTGCTCGTTGTGCAGCTGCAGGCGGATCTCGTCGGCGCCGATCTCGCGCTCCACCTCGGTCTTGATCGCGGCGAAGCTGCGCTTCAGGCGGCCGATCCACAGCCCGGCGGTGCGTGCGGCGCCCGGCAGGCGCTCGGGGCCAAGCACCACCAGGGCCACCAGGGCCACCAGCAGCAGTTCGGAAAAGCCTACGTCGAACATGATTCAGCCAAGCTCCGGCACCCGCGGGTGCGTCAGTCCTTCTTCGCCGGTTCGTCGACCTTGCGCACTTCGCCCTGGATGGTGTGGCCCTTGGGCTCGTCCACCTGCGGCTTGGCGGGTTCTTCCTCGCCGGCGTTCACCGACTTGCGGAAGCCCTTGATCGCTTCGCCGACGTCCGAGCCGAGCGTCTTGAGGCGCTTGGTGCCGAACAGCATGACCACGATGAGCAGGATGATCAGGAGTTGCCAGATGCTGATGCCGCCGAGTCCCATGATGGAATCTCCGAATTGGGTTGGAAGTCAGGATTGCGAGCGGGCGGCCTTCTCGGCGTGCCCGGAGAGGCCGAAGCGGCGGTCCAGCTCGTCGAGTACCGCCTGCGGGTGCTGACCGAGGGCGGCGAGCATGACCAGGGAGTGGAACCACAGGTCGGCGGTCTCGTAGATCAGGTCGCTGCAGTCGCCGCTGGTGGCGGCGTCCTTGGCGGCGAGGATGGTTTCCACCGATTCCTCGCCGACTTTCTCCAGAATCTTGTTCAGGCCCTTGTGGTACAGGCTGGCCACGTAGGAGCTGTCCGGCGCGGCGCCCTTGCGCGCCTCCAGCACCTCGGCCAGGCGGGCGAGGGTGTCGTTGCTGCTGGCTTCACTCATGGCTGTGGCCCTTGTGTTCGTAGATGGCGTGCGGGTCCTTGAGGACCGCATCGACGGTCTTCCACGCGCCGTTCTCGTAGACGCGGTAGAAGCAGCTCTCGCGGCCGGTGTGGCAGGCGATGCCGCCGAGCTGCTCGACCTGCAGGACGATGACGTCGGCGTCGCAGTCCAGGCGCAGTTCGTGCAGCTTCTGCACGTGGCCGGACTCCTCGCCCTTGCGCCACAGCTTGCTGCGCGAGCGCGACCAGTAGATGGCGCGGCCCTCGTCGACGGTCAGCTGCAGGGATTCGCGGTTCATCCAGGCCATCATCAGGATGCGTCCGGTCTTGTGGTCCTGGGCAATCGCCGGGACCAGCCCGTCGGCGTTCCAGTGAATTTCGTCCAGCCAGTTGCTCATTGCGTGTTCGCTTGTCCGGGGCGCACGGGGCGCCGGTTAACAATTCGGTCAGTTTGCCAGTGCTGCCGCGCGCTGGCTATCGGCGCAGGATCAGGTATAGGCCGCCGGCGAGCATCGCCCAGGCCGGCCAGGTCTGCATGCTCGGCGCCAGGCCCTGGCTGGCGGCGCCGAGCAGCAGCACCGCGCCGAGCAGGCGCTCCAGCCAGGGGCTGCGCGCCGGGGCGGCGGCCGCGCCGCCCTGGCCGAGGCGATCGAGCGCCTGCCGGGTCTTCTTGGCCAGCTGCGGCACCTGCTCGGCCTGGCTCTGCAGGTTGCGCAGCAGCTGCAGCGGACTCATGCGCTGGCGCATCCAGCGCTCGAGGAACGGCTTGGCGGTGCTCCACAGGTCGAGATCCGGATACAGCTGGCGGCCGAGGCCCTCGATGTTGAGCAGGGTCTTCTGCAGCAGCACCAGCTGCGGCTGCACCTCCATGTTGAAGCGCCGCGCGGTCTGGAACAGGCGCAGCAGCACCTGGCCGAAGGAGATGTCCTTGAGCGGCTTCTCGAACACCGGCTCGCACACGGTGCGGATCGCCGCCTCGAAGTCGTTGACCGGGGTGTCGGCCGGCACCCAGCCGGAGTCGATGTGCAGCTGCGCCACCTTGCGGTAGTCGCGCTTGAAGAAGGCCAGGAGGTTGCGCGCCAGGTAGTCCTGGTCCTCGGCGGTCAGGCTGCCGATGATCCCGCAGTCGATGGCGATGTACTGCGGATCGTGCGGCGTGCGGGTGCTGACGAAGATGTTGCCGGGGTGCATGTCGGCGTGGAAGAAGCTGTCGCGGAACACCTGGGTGAAGAAGATCTCCACGCCGCGCTCGGCCAGCTTCTTCATGTCGGTGTGCTGGTCGCGCAGGGCGGCCAGGTCGGTGACCGGGATGCCGTAGATGCGCTCCATGACCAGCACCTTGGGCCGGCACCAGTCCCAGTACACCTGCGGCACGTAGAGCATGGGCGAGCCGTCGAAGTTGCGCCGCAGCTGGGTGCCGTTGGCCGCCTCGCGCATCAGGTCGAGTTCGTCGAAGATGGTCCGCTCGTAGTCGCTGACCACCTCCACCGGGCGCAGGCGGCGGGCGTCGGCGGAAGCGCGTTCGGCGATCTTGGCCAGCACGAACAGCCAGGCCATGTCCTGGCGGATCACCGGCTCGAGGCCCGGGCGCACCACCTTGACCACCACGTCCTCGCCCGTGCGCAGCTGGGCGGCGTGCACCTGGGCCACCGAGGCCGAGGCCAGCGGCTGGCGCTCGAAGCGGCTGAACACCTGGTCGATGCGCGCGCCGAGCTGCTGCTCGATCAGCGCCACCGCCTGCTCGGGCGGGAAGGGCGGCACCTGGTCCTGCAGGCGCGCCAGCTCGTCGGCGATGTCCGGCGGCAGCAGGTCGCGGCGGGTGGACAGCAGCTGGCCGAACTTGATGAACACCGGGCCGAGGTCTTCCAGGCTGCGGCGCAGGCGCTCGCCGCGCGACATCTGGATGGGGGCGCGCGGCAGCCAGCGCCAGGGCATGGCGCGCAGCAGGCTGCGCAGCCACCAGGGCAGCGGCAGGTCGAGCAGCAGCTCGTCGAGCTGGTAGCGCACGGCGGTGCGCTGGATGCGGATCAGGCGGCGCAGGGCGAGCAGCTTCATGCGGTCAGTCGGTTTCCAGGCGGCGGGCAAGGCGCTCGCTGCGCGCCTCGAGACGGTCGAGGGCGAGGGTGAGGTCGTCCAGTTCGGCGAAGCGCGCCTCGGCCTCGCGGCGGCCGACCAGCGGACGGGCCTCCTCGGCCAGCCAGTCGGCGAGATCCAGGCGCAGGCTGGCCAGGGCGTCGCCGCTCCAGGCGGCGGCGCCATGCAGCGGGCGGGCCAGGGCCACGGCGCCGAGCGGGCCGAGCCACTCGGCCAGCGCGCCTTCCCAGTCCAGTTCGAGATCCTGGAGGATCGCCGCCAGATCGAGCAGGCAGGCGCTGTGGCCGTCCAGCTCGACGTCGGGCGCGTGCAGCACGGCGGTCTTGTCGCGGCGCACGGCCAGCTGCAGCAGGCGGCTGGCCGGAGCGCGCAGGGTGCAGTCGGGGACGGCCTCCCAGTGGCCGGCCAGGCGCAGGCCGTCGCTGCCGGGCAGCAGGTACAGGCGCAGCGCCGGTGCCGTGCAGTCGACGGCGATCACCCGGCCTTCCAGTGCGGCCAGGCGCGGGCCGGCGGTGGCGTCCAGCGCCAGCACGCGGTTGAGGCCGGCCTCGACGCCGGCGAGCAGCGCGAGCGGCAGCATCAGGGCTTGATGCCGCGGTGCAGGGCGACGATGCCGCCGGTCATGTTGTGGTAGGTGACCAGGTCGAAGCCGGCGTCGACCATCATGCCCTTGAGGGTTTCCTGGTCGGGGTGCATACGGATCGACTCGGCCAGGTAGCGGTAGCTGTCGGCGTCGTTGGTGATCAGCTTGCCGGCCAGTGGCATGAAGGCGAACGAGTAGGCGTCGTAGGCCTTGCCGAGCAGGGCGCTGGCCGGCTTGGAGAACTCCAGCACCAGCAGGCGGCCGCCGGGCTTGAGCACGCGCAGCATGGAGCGCAGGGCGTCCTCCTTGTGGGTGACGTTGCGCAGGCCGAAGGCGATGGTGACCACGTCGAAGTGGTTGTCGGGGAACGGCAGCTTCTCGGCGTCGGCCTGGACGAACCTGACGTTGCCGGCCACACCGCAGTCGAGCAGCTTGTCGCGGCCGACCTTGAGCATCGAGTCGTTGATGTCGGCCAGCACCACCTCGCCGGTCGGGCCGACCAGGCGCGAGAACTGGCGGGTCAGGTCGCCGGTGCCGCCGGCGATGTCGAGCACGCGGTTGCCCGGACGCACGCCGGACAGCTCGATGGTGAAGCGCTTCCACAGGCGGTGCATGCCGCCGGACAGCACGTCGTTCATCAGGTCGTACTTGGCGGCCACCGAGTGGAACACCTCGGCCACCTTCTGCGCCTTCTGGCTTTCCGGCACGCTCTGGTAACCGAAGTGGGTGGAGGGCTCGGCGGAGTCGGGCTTGCGCGGATCGCTCATGTCGCAGTCACCTGAAAAAATGTGGCGGCCATTCTAATCGCCGCGCCGGGCTTTGTCTTGACGCTGCCTGCCAGGGGCTGTGGCAGTTTGTCTCGGCGCTGCTGGAGTGCGGTGCGCACGGCGCACCCTACGGCAGGCGCCCGCGTAGGGTGCGCGGTGCGCACCGGGCGGCTATTCAGAGCATCAGCTTGACCACGGATTCGTCGGGGTCGCGCGACCTGCCGGCGGCGGTCAGTGCGGCGAGGTAGTCGGCCCACAGCTGCTCCTGGCGGGTGGCCAACTGGTACAGGTAGTCCCAGGTGTACAGGCCGCTGTCGTGGCCGTCGTCGAACACCAGCTTGAGGGCGTACTGGCCGGCCGGCTCGGCACCCTTGAAGCCGACGTTGAGCTTGCCGTATTGCAGGATGGGGTTGCCGTGACCCTGCACCTCGGCCGACGGCGAGTGCACGCGCAGGAATTCGGCGCTCAGGCGGTACTGCTGGTCGCCGAAGTGCAGCTCGAGGGTCTTCGACGCCTTGTGCAGCTTGATGGCAGTGGGGATGGGCATTGCAGCAGGTCTCTGCGGGGTGGTCGTAGGGTGCGCCATGCGCACCGCGGCACGGCATGGTGCGCATGGCGCACCCTACGCCGAGCGGTGGGCACGCGCGTAGCGTTGCCCACCCGGTGTCGGCTTACAGGATATAGCGCGACAGATCCTCGTCCTGCGCCAGTTCGCCGAGGTGGCCGTTGACGTAGGCGGCGTCGATCACGATCGGCCGGCCGCTGTGGTCGGCGGCCAGGTCGCCGGCGCTGAACGACACTTCCTCGAGCAGGCGCTCGAGCAGGGTGTGCAGGCGGCGCGCGCCGATGTTCTCGGTCTTCTCGTTGACCTGCCAGGCGATCTCGGCCAGGCGCTGGATGCCGTCGGCGGCGAAGGCGATGTCCAGGCCCTCGGTCTTCATCAGCGCGCAGTACTGCTCGGTCAGCGAGGCGTGCGGCTCGGTGAGGATGCGCTCGAAGTCCTGCGGACTCAGCGCCTTGAGCTCGACGCGGATCGGCAGGCGGCCCTGCAGCTCGGGCACCAGGTCGCTGGGCTTGGCCAGGTGGAAGGCGCCGGAGGCGATGAACAGGATGTGGTCGGTCTTGACCATGCCCAGCTTGGTGTTGACCGTGCAGCCCTCGATCAGCGGCAGCAGGTCGCGCTGCACGCCCTCGCGGGACACGTCGGCGCCGCTGACGTTGCCGCGCTTGGCGATCTTGTCGATCTCGTCGATGAACACGATGCCGTGCTGCTCGACCGCCTCGAGGGCGCGGGCCTTGAGTTCCTCCTCGTTGACCAGGCGCGCGGCCTCCTCGTCGCGGACCATCTTCAGCGCCTCGGCGACCTTGAGCTTGCGGGTCTTCTTCTTGCCCTTGGAGAGACCGGAGAACAGGTTCTGCAGCTGGCTGGTCATCTCCTCCATGCCCGGCGGGGTCATGATCTCCACGCCGGCCGGGGCGTCGGCCACCTCGATGTCGATCTCCTTGTCGTCCAGCTGGCCTTCGCGCAGGCGCTTGCGGAACAGCTGGCGGGTGCTGGAGTCCTCGCGCGGGGCCGGCTCGTCGCCGAAGCCGCTGCGTGCCGGCGGCAGCAGGGCGTCGAGGATGCGCTCCTCGGCGGCGTCCTCGGCGCGGAAGCGCATCTTCTGCACTTCCTGCTCGCGGAGCATCTTCAGCGCGGCGTCGGCCAGATCGCGGACGATCGACTCAACGTCGCGGCCGACGTAGCCGACCTCGGTGAACTTGGTCGCCTCGACCTTGATGAACGGGGCGTTGGCCAGCTTGGCCAGGCGGCGGGCGATCTCGGTCTTGCCGACGCCGGTCGGGCCGATCATCAGGATGTTCTTCGGCGTCACCTCGGCGCGCAGCTCGGCGGGCAGCTGCATGCGCCGCCAGCGGTTGCGCAGGGCGATGGCGACGGCGCGCTTGGCGTCGTCCTGGCCGACGATGTGGCGGTTGAGTTCGTGGACGATCTCGCGGGGCGTCATGGACATGGGTGGGGCTCCGGAAGACGCGCTCACTGGGCGCAGTCTTCTTCCTCGATGGTCAGATTCTGGTTGGTGAACACGCAGATGGAGCCGGCGATGTTCAGCGCGGTCTCGGTGATCTCGCGGGCGGACAGCTCGGTCTTCTGCAGCAGGGCCATGGCCGCTGCCTGGGCGAAGCCGCCGCCGGAGCCCATGGCGATCAGGCCGTGCTCGGGTTCGACCACGTCGCCGTTGCCGGTGATGATCAGCGAGGCATCCTTGTTGGCCACCGCCAGCATGGCTTCCAGGCGGCTCAGCGAACGGTCGGTACGCCAGTCCTTGGCCAGCTCGACGGCGGCGCGGATCAGGTGGCCCTGGTGCTTCTCCAACTGGCCCTCGAAGCGCTCGAACAGGGTGAAGGCGTCGGCGGTGGCGCCGGCGAAGCCGGCCAGCACCTGGCCGTGGTACAGGCGGCGCACCTTCTTGGCGTTGCCTTTCATCACGGTGTTGCCGAGGGATACCTGGCCGTCGCCGCCCATGACGACTTTGCCGTTGCGGCGGACTGAAACGATGGTGGTCAAGGGAGCGATCTCCTGCAGCTGGACGCGGACGTCCGGGATGCAGGGGGATATGGGGGAGGGCGATGCGCTTTTCAACCGCCCGCCCGACCTTGGTCGAGTGCGGGCGGCGAAAGGCGGATCAGCGGCGCTGCTGCACCACGCTGCCGACGCCATTGGCGCCGAGCTGCTGCTTGGCGCCGTCGGCCTGCTGGCGGTTGCCGAACGGGCCGACCACCACGCGGTGCCAGGTCTTGCCGCCGACCTGACCGGACTCGATGCGCGCATCCTGGCCGAGCAGGATCAGCTTGGCGCGGGCGCTTTCCGCCTGGTCGCGGCTGGCGAAGGAGCCGGCCTGCAGGTAGTAGCGGCTGACGGGCTCCGTGGCCGGCCTGGCGGCGGGCGGCGGCGTCGCGGCGGGCCTGGCGGCCGGGGGCGGACTCTGCACCTGCGCCGGTGCCGCAGCGGGCCGTGCCGGGCTCGGCGCGGCGCTCAGCGCCGCGGTGACGGGGGCCGGCGTCGGTGCGGGGGCGGGCGCCGGCTGCGGCGCGACCACCAGGCGCGGCGGCGGGGTGCGACCCTCCAGCAGCGCCTGGGCGCGGGCGGCCTCGGCGGCCTGGACCTGCTCGGGAGTCGGTTGCTCGCCGGGCAGGGGGGCCGGCGAGGCCTTGGTCAGCTCCTCGTAGAACTCGAACCTGGGGCGCTGCGGCGCCGTAGGCGCAACCGGCTTGGCGGCGGCCTCCGCCGGCGCACGCCTGGCCTCGTCGCGCTTCGGCTCGAGCTGGGCGAGGAACACCAGGAAGCCGCCGATCGCCGCGCCGCACGCCAGCCAGATCCAGCCGGGTACCGGCTGGCGAGTCGACGGCGGTGGCGTGCGGCTGGCGCCGCGTGGCGCCTCCTTCTTGCTGTCGGACATGGGCTTACATGCGCTCCAGGGTGGTCAGGCCGAGCAGCTCGAGGCCCTGCTTGAGGGTGCGGCCGGTCAGCGCGGCCAGGCGCAGGCGGCTCTGCTGCACCGCCGGGTCCTCGGCGGCGAGGATCGGGCTGTTCTCGTAGAAGCTGGAGAACAGCCCGGCCAGTTCGTACAGGTAGCTGCACAGGACGTGCGGCACACCCTTGGCTCCGACGCTGTTGAGCACCTCGCCGAACTGCGCCAGCTTGGCAGCCAGCGCCTGCTCCTGCTCGGCCTGCAGGTCGATCTGCCCGCCGATCTCGTCGATGCCCTTGCCCAGCTTGCGGAAGATGCTGGCGACGCGGGTGTAGGCGTACAGCAGGTAGGGCGCGGTGTTGCCCTCGAAACTGAGCATCAGCTCGAAGTTGAAGCTGTAGTCGCTGGTGCGGTGCTTGGACAGGTCGGCGTACTTGACCGCGCCGATGCCGACGGCCTGGGCGATTCCTCGCAGCTCGGCCTCGTCCAGCTCGGGGTTCTTGGCCTTGACCAGGGCGTAGGCGCGCTGCTCGGCCTCGTCGAGCAGGTCGATCAGCTTGACGGTGCCGCCGTCGCGGGTCTTGAACGGGCGGCCGTCGGCGCCGTTCATGGTGCCGAAGCCCATGTGCTCGAGGTCCATGCCTTCGTGGACGAAGCCGGCGCGGCGCGCGACCTCGAAGACCATCTGGAAGTGCAGGGCCTGGCGCTGGTCGACGAAGTACAGGGCGCGGTCGGCCTTGATGGTCTGGCTGCGGTAGCGCATGGCGGCCAGGTCGGTGGTGGCGTACAGGTAGCCGCCGCCGGCCTTCTGCACGATCACCGGCAGCGGGTTGCCCTCGGCGTTCCTGAACTCGTCCATGAACACGCACTGCGCGCCGTCGCTCTCGGTCAGCAGGCCCTTGGCCTGCAGCTCGGCGACGATGGTCGGCAGGTCGGCGTTGTAGGCGCTCTCGCCGCGCACGTCGGCGGGGCTCAGCTTGACGCCGAGGCGGTCGTAGACCGCCTGGCAGTGGGACAGGGAGACGTCGTTGAAACGCTGCCACAGGCGCAGGCACTCGGCATCGCCGGCCTGCAGCCTGACCACCAGGGCGCGGGCGCGGTCGGCGAACTCGGCGCTGTCGTCGAAGCGCTTCTTCGCCGCGCGGTAGAACTGTTCGAGGTCGGCCAGCTCGCTCTCGGCGGCGGCCGGGTTCTCCTCGAGGTAGGCCAGCAGCATGCCGAACTGGGTGCCCCAGTCGCCGACGTGGTTCTGGCGGATCACGGTATCGCCGAGGAACTCCAGCACGCGGGCCACGGCGTCGCCGATGATGGTCGAGCGCAGGTGGCCGACGTGCATCTCCTTGGCCAGGTTCGGCGAGGACAGGTCGACCACCACGCGCTGGGCGGCGCCGCTCTTGCGCACGCCGAGCTGCGCGTCGGCCAGCGCGGCCTCCAGGCGCTCGGCCAGGGCGGCGCTGTTCTGGAAGAAGTTGAGGAAGCCGGGGCCGGCGATCTCCACCTTGCTGATGGCGGCATCGACCGGCAGCGCGGCGATCAGCTTCTCGGCCAGGTCGCGCGGTTTCATCCCGGCCGGCTTGGCCAGCATCATGGCGATGTTGCTGGCGAAGTCGCCGTGGGTCTTGTCCCGGGTGTTCTCCACCTGGATCGCCGGGGTCAGTCCCTCCGGCAGCACGCCTTCGGCGGTCAGGCGGGTCAGGGCTTGCTGGATCAGGTGGCGAATGCTGTCTTTCATCGGTGTGCTCTTCAGGCCGGGTGCGTGGGCGCCGGGGCGCTGCTCGAAAACCGTACATTATCCGTAGCCCGTCGGGGCTTGCCAACCGCCACCGGATCAGAACAGGTCGATCGGATCGACGTCCAGCGACCAGCGTACCTGGCGGTTGCCCGGCAGGCTCTCAAGGTCGAGCAGCCAGGGGCCGAGCAGGCGGTGCAGGGCGGCGCGGCCGGGGGCCTGCAGCAGCAGCTGGGCGCGGTGGCGGCCGGCGCGGCGCTCCATCGGCGCCGGCACCGGGCCGAGCACCTGCACGGCGGTCTCGCCGCTGTCCGCCAGGCGCTGCTCGGCCAGATTGGCGGCCTGGTCGAGGAAGGCCTCGGCCTGCGCCATCTGGTGGGCGTCGGCGCGCAGCAGGGCCAGGTGGCTGAACGGCGGCAGGCCGGCGGCGCGGCGTTCGCTGAGCGCCTGGGCGGCGAAGGCGAAGTAGCCCTGCTCGGTGAGCTGCACCAGCAGCGGGTGGTCGGCCAGGTGGGTCTGGATCAGCACCCGTCCCGGCGCCTCGGCGCGCCCGGCGCGGCCGGCGACCTGGACGATCAGCTGGGCCATGCGCTCGCTGGCGCGAAAGTCGGCGCTGAACAGCCCGCCGTCGGCATCGAGGATGGCGACCAGGGTGACCCGCGGGAAGTGGTGGCCCTTGGCGAGCATCTGGGTGCCGACCAGGATGCACGGCTCGCCGCGGACGATGGTGGCGAACAGCTGCTCCATGGCGCCCTTGCGCGCGGTGCTGTCGCGGTCGACGCGCAGGATCGGGTAGTCGGGGAACAGGATGCGCAGACGTTCCTCGCTGCGTTCGGTGCCGACGCCGACCGGGCGCAGGTCGACGTGCTGGCACTGCGGGCAGGCAGCCGGCGGGCGCTGGCGGTGGTCGCAGTGGTGGCAGCGCAGCTCGCCGGAGCGCTGGTGGACGGTCAGGCGCGCGTCGCAGCGCGGGCACTTGGCCATCCAGCCGCAGTCGTGGCACAGCAGGGTGGGGGCGAAGCCGCGGCGGTTGAGGAACACCAGCACCTGCTGGCCGGCGGCCAGGGTCTCGCCGATCAGCCGCTGCAGCGGCGGCGAGAGGCCGCTGTCCAGCGGCCGGCTGCGCACGTCGAGGCGCTCGAAGCGCGGCTGGCGGGCGCCGCCGGCGCGCTGGTTCAGGCGCAGCAGGGCGTAGCGGCCCTGCTCGGCGTTGTGCAGGCTTTCCAGCGACGGCGTGGCCGAGCCGAGCAGCAGCGGCACCCGCTCCAGGCGCGCGCGCATCACTGCCAGGTCGCGGGCGTGGTAGCGCAGACCTTCCTGCTGTTTATAGGAGGCGTCGTGCTCCTCGTCGACGATGATCAGCCCCGGCGACCTGAGCGGGGTGAACAGCGCCGAGCGGGTGCCGATGACGATCTGCGCGTGGCCCTCGCGGGCAGCCTGCCAGGCTTCCAGGCGCTCACGGTCGGTCAGTCCCGAGTGCAGCAGGGCGATCCGCGCGTTGAAGCGGCGGGCGAAGCGCTCGAGGGTCTGCGGGCCGAGGTTGATCTCCGGGATCAGCACCAGCGCCTGCTTGCCGGCCTCCAGCGTCTCGCGGATCAGCTGCAGGTAGACCTCGGTCTTGCCGCTGCCGGTGACCCCGGCCAGCAGGCAGGGGTGGAAGCGTCCTGCGCCTGCGCGCACCGCCTCGAAGGCGCTGCGCTGCTCGGCGTTGAGCGCCAGCTCCGGCTGCAGCAGCCAGGCGCCGTGGTGCTCGGGAATGCTCGGGCGGCGGCGGATCACCTCGACCAGGCCCTTGTCGTGCAGCAGCTTGAGGCTGTCGCGCGACAGCCCGAACTGCTCCAGCAGGCTCTGGTTGATGCCGTGCGGGTGCTGGGCCAGGGTGGCCAGCGCCTGACGCTGGCGCGGCGCGCGGGTCAGGCGCGGGTCGTCGAGACGGGCGCCGGCCGCGGCCTGCCAGATGCGTTCCTCGCCGCGCTCGGCCGATTCGCCCTGGCGCAGCAGGTTGGGCAGCGCCCAGCTGAAGGTGTCGCCGAGGCTGTGCTGGTAGTAGCTGGCGGTCCAGCGGCACAGCTCGAGCAGCGCCGGCGGCAGCACCGGGCGGCGGTCGAGCAGGGCGACGGCTGCGCGCAGGCGTTCCTCGGGTACCTCGCTGTGGGCGACTTTCTCCACCAGTACGCCGACCAGCTCGCGGCGGCCGAACGGCACGCGCAGGCGTACGCCGGGCACGAGCAGGGTCGGGTCGCAATCGGTGGGCGCGCGGTAGTCGAACAGGCGGCGCAGCGGCGAGGGCAGGGCGAGGCGCAGGATGGGCAGGGTCACGCAGGGGCTCCGCAGGCGAAGGCCGGCGATCTTAGCACGCAGGCACTGCGCCGCCGTGACGGCCGGATGCTTGCATCGGATAGGGCGTCTGTTATCATGCCGCCCTATTTTTCCGGGTGGCCTGGCTGCCCCGGTGAATTACCTCGTGCGGTGCCCGGCATGGTGTCGGGTGGCGGCACACCACCCCTGAGGATCCATAGATGAAACCGGAAATCCATCCCGCGTACGAAGAAGTCACCGCGACCTGCAGCTGCGGCAACGTGGTCAAGACCCGTTCCACCCTGTGCAAGGACCTGAGCCTCGACGTCTGCTCCGAGTGCCACCCGTTCTACACCGGCAAGCAGAAGGTGCTGGACACCGGCGGCCGCATCGACCGCTTCAAGCAGCGTTTCGCCGGCTTCGGTTCCACCAAGAAGTAAGCGATGCGCAGCGGGGCTCGCCAGGCGTTTCCCGCAGCCACCAAAAAGGCGTCCCTCTGGGGCGCCTTTTTTGTTTGTGCCGCTTTTGTCCTGGCGCCGCCCGGCGCCCGGGCCGATGGCTGCCGGGCGCCGGGGCCGCTGCGCGAGGCGTCGGTGGTGCGGGTGGTGGACGGCGATACCCTGCGCCTGGGCGATGGCCGCAGCGTGCGCCTGATCGGCCTCAACGCACCGGAGCGGGGCCGCGATGGCCGCCCACCCGAGCCGTTCGCCGAGGCGGCGACCCGTCATCTCGAGCGTCTGGTCGCCGCCAGCGGTGGGCAGGTTGCCTTGGTCTCCGGCGTGCAGGGGCGCGATCGCTACGGCCGTCTCCTGGCGCATGCCTTCGGTCGTGACGGGCGCAACTGGGAGGCACAGCAGCTCGCCGCCGGTCTCGGCTTCGCCGTGGCGCTGGCGCCGAACACCGCGCTGGCGCAGTGCCAGTTCGCCGCCGAGGCGGGAGCCCGTGCGGGCGGCCGGGGAGTGTGGCGGCGCAGTCCGCTGATCGAGGCGGCGCAGCTGCGCCGCGCCGGCTTTGCCCTGGTGCGCGGGCGGGTGGAGCGGATCGAGCGCAACCGCGGCGGAGTCTGGCTGGAGCTGGAGGGCGACCTGGTGCTGCAGGTTGCCCCGAGCGTGCTGGCGCAGTTCGACGAGCGTGCCCTGTGGAAGCTGCGGGGACAGATGGTCGAGGCGCGTGGCTGGGTGATCGAGCGCCGCCGGCGCGGCTCATCCGGGCAGGGGCAGGCGCGCTGGCTGTTGCCGCTCACCCATCCGGCGATGCTCGAGCGGCGCTGAAAAGGTGGGCCCGGGCAGCGCCGGGGCGGGCCGGCGAGGTGGCTGCGGGGCTGGCCGAAAGTGGCCCTTGACAGGCGGCTTCGAGGCTCTGCGGTGATGCTCTTGTGGGGCTTCGCGCTCTTGCCGTATGCTCGGGATCCCTGTCTGTACCTACATAACTATAGAAAGCGGAAGCACCAACATGTCTGATTTGAAAACCGCCGCGCTCGAGTACCATGCCCAGCCCCGCCCCGGCAAGCTGAGCGTCGAGCTGACCAAGCCCACGGCTACCGCGCGCGACCTGTCCCTTGCCTACAGCCCCGGCGTCGCCGAGCCGGTGCGCGAGATCGCCCGCGACCCCGAGCTGGCGTTCAAGTACACCGGCAAGGGCAATCTGGTGGCGGTGATTTCCGACGGTACCGCGATCCTCGGTCTGGGCGATCTCGGTCCGCTGGCCTCCAAGCCGGTGATGGAAGGCAAGGGCGTGCTGTTCAAGCGTTTCGCCGGTGTCGACGTGTTCGACATCGAGGTGGACGCCGAAAGCCCGCAGGCCTTCATCGATACCGTCAAGCGCATTTCCATCACCTTCGGCGGCATCAACCTCGAGGACATCAAGGCGCCCGAGTGCTTCGAGATCGAGCGCGCGCTGATCGAGCAGTGCGACATCCCGGTGTTCCACGACGACCAGCACGGCACCGCCATCGTCACCGCCGCCGGCATGCTCAATGCCCTGGAGATCGTCGGCAAGAAGCTGGAAGACGCGAAGATCGTCTGCCTCGGCGCCGGCGCCGCGGCCACCGCCTGCATGAAGCTGCTGGTCGCCATCGGTGCGAAGATCGAGAACATCTACATGATCGACCGCAAGGGCGTGATCCACGCCGGTCGCGACGATCTGAACCAGTACAAGGCGGTGTTCGCCCACGAGACCGACAAGCGCACCCTGTCCGACGCGATGGAGGGTGCCGACGTGTTCGTCGGCCTGTCCGGGGCCAACCTGCTGCCGCCGGAAGACCTGGCGCGCATGGCGCCCAATCCGATCGTGTTCGCCTGCTCCAATCCGGATCCGGAGATCAAGCCGGAGCTGGCCCGCGAGGTGCGCCCGGACGTGATCATGGCCACCGGCCGTTCCGACTACCCGAACCAGGTCAACAACGTCCTCGGCTTCCCGTTCATCTTCCGTGGTGCCCTCGACGTGCGCGCCACCCGCATCAACGAAGAGATGAAGATCGCCGCGGTCAACGCCATCCGCGAGCTGGCCAAGCTGCCGGTGCCGCAGGAAGTGTGTGCAGCCTACGGTGTCGACTGCCTGGAGTTCGGTCGCGAGTACATCATTCCCAAGCCGATGGATCAGCGCCTGATCCAACTGGTGCCGGATGCGGTGGCCAAGGCGGCCATCGAGACCGGCGTGGCGCGCCTGGGCTATCCGGCGCACTATCCGCTGAAGTCGGTGGATGACGTGTTCGGCGCCTGATCGATCGGCAAGCCAGAAAAAAACCCGCCATTCGGCGGGTTTTTTCATGTCCGGGCGGGTCAGAACAGGTCGATGGGTACTGCAGCCGGCTCGCTGCCGAACTGGTCCCGGAAGCCGTCGCTGCTGACTTCCTGCGCCGGCTGCGGCGGTGCGTCCTTGTTGAACAGCTCGAAGAAGGCGCCGCTGGCCCCGGCGGCGGCGGCGCGACCGGTGGTCGGGTCGATGCGCAGGCGCAGCAGGCCCTCCGGTTCCGGCGGCAGGTGCATCGGGCGGTCCTTGAGGGCAACGTCCATGTAGCGGATCCAGATCGGCAGGGCCACGGTGCCGCCGTATTCGTGTCGGCCGAGGCTCTGCGGCTGGTCGAAGCCGGCCCAGGCGGTGGTGACGAAGTCGCCGTTGTAGCCGGCGAACCAGGAGTCCTTCTGCTCGTTGGTGGTGCCGGTCTTGCCAGCCAGGTCGCTGCGCCCCAGGCTCAGGGCGCGACGGCCGGTACCGCGATTGATCACGTCCTGCAGCATGCTGGTCATGATGTAGGCGGTGCGTGCATCGATCGCCCGCTGGGCCTGCTGGGCGGGCGCCGCCTGCGGGCTGCCGGTGGTGGGCGCAGCGTCGCTGGCCATCACCGGCGCCGGCTCCTGCGCGCCCGGTACCCGCGGCGGGTTGGCCTGGTACAGGGTCTTGCCGTCGCGGTCGTCGATGCGGGTGATCAGGTAGGGCTGCACCCGGTAGCCGCCATTGGCGAATACCGCGTAGCCGGTGGTCACCTCGAGGGGAGTGAGGTTGGCGGTGCCGAGGGCCAGGGAGAAGTTGCGCGGCAACTCCTCCGGGGGCAGGCCGAAGCGCTTGCCGTAGTCGAGGGCGTAGTCGATGCCGATCTCCTGCAGCAGGCGGATCGATACCAGGTTGCGCGACCTGAACAGGGCCTCGCGCATGCGGATCGGGCCGAGGAAGGTATTGTTGTCGTTCTTCGGACGCCAGACTTCGCCGCTGTAGGGGTCGACGAACTCGATGGGGGCGTCGTTGATCAGGCTGGCGGCGGTGAAACCCTTGTCCAGGGCGGCGCTGTAGACGAACGGCTTGAAGCTCGAGCCGGGCTGACGCTTGGCCTGGGTGGCGCGGTTGTAGTTGCTCTGCTCGAAGGCGAAGCCGCCGATCAGGGCGCGGATCGCACCATCGGCCGGGTCCAGGGAGACCAGCGCGCCCTGGGCCTGCGGCAGCTGGGCGAAGCGCAGGCTGCCGTCGGCCTGGCGCTGCACGCGGATCAGGTCGCCTTTCTGCACCACGTCGGCCGGTTTGCTCGGCTGGCGGCCCAGGCTATTGTTGCCGAGGCGCGGGCGTGCCCAGCGCATGGTGTCCCAGGCCACGGCTTCCTCGCTGCCGCCGCGGGTCAGGATGCGGATGCCGTCGCTGTCGATGGCGCTGACGATCGCCGGCTCCAGGCCGCCGAGAGTGCGCTGTTCGGCCAGCCTGCCCAGCCAGCCTGTCGCGTCGAGCTGTGGCAGGCGTTGCTCCGGGCCGCGGTAGCCGTGACGCTGGTCGTACTCGATCAGGCCGTCGCGCAGGGCCTGGTTGGCCGCGCTCTGCAGTCTGCTGCTGACGGTGGTGTGGACACGATAGCCTTCGGTATAGGCGTCGCTGCCGAAGCGACCGATGATTTCCGCGCGGGCCATCTCCGCCACGTAAGGGGCCTCCAGCTCCGGCGGGCTGGCAGCCTGCTGGCGCACTTCGACGGGTTCGGCCAGTGCGCTCTGATAGCGCTGCAGGTCGATCTTGCCCAGCTCGTGCATGCGCGAGAGGATCCAGTCGCGGCGGATCTTGGCGCGCTCGGGGTTGACCACCGGGTTGTAGCGCGAGGGAGCCTTGGGCAGGCCGGCGATCATCGCCAGCTGGGCCAGCGACAGCTCGCCGATCGGCTTGCCGTAGTAGATCTGTGCCGCCGCCTCGATGCCGTAGGCGCGGTTGCCAAGATAGATCTTGTTGACGTAGAGCTCGAGGATCTCGTTCTTGCCGAGCGCCCGCTCGATCTGCAGGGCCAGGAGTATCTCGTTGATTTTCCTCGAGAAACTTCTCTCGTTGGAGAGGAAGAAGTTCTTCGCCACCTGCATGGTGATGGTGCTGCCGCCGGTCTGGATCTGCCCGCTCTTCAGCAATTGCGCCGCGGCACGCATCAGGCTCTTGACGTCGATGCCATGATGGCGGGCGAAATTGTCATCCTCTGCCGCCAGCAGGGCATCGATGAAGTCCTGGGGGATGTCGGCGAAGGCGATGGGGCTGCGGCGCATCTCGCCGAATTCGGCGATCAGCTTGGCGTCGGCGCTGTAGACCCGCAGCGGTACCTGCATGCGCACGTTGCGCAGCGTTTCGACGGAGGGCAGGCCCGGGCTGAGATAGAGGAAGGTGCCGCTGAAGCCGAGCAGCAATGCGCTGAGCAGGGCGACACAGGTCCACGACAGAAGCTTCAACAGACGCATTGGGAATCTGGCTTGTCCGGGGGGAAAGGCGGTGACTGGGCGGCAGGGAAAAGGCAAAAGCTGTTCACATTATAAGTGTTTTTTCCCCGAGGTAGCCATTTACCCCTCTGTCAAGTGGGGGTGTTTAATGCTGAAATACGCGAACCGTCCGTAACCATCGGATGCTGATAGGAAATTGGCCGTGCTAGGGCTCTTCAACAAGACCGCGAATACGCTATTGGGGATCGACATCAGCTCCACCTCGGTAAAGCTGCTGGAGCTGAGCCGCTCGGGGGGGCGCTACAAGGTTGAGGCCTACGCGGTCGAGCCGTTGCCGCCGAATGCCGTCGTCGAGAAGAACATCGCCGAGATCGAGGGTGTCGGTCAGGCGCTGAGCCGCGTGCTGGTCAAGGCCCGCACCGGGGTCAAGAACGCGGCCGTGGCCGTGGCTGGCTCGGCGGTGATCACCAAGAGCATCGAGATGGACGCCGGGCTGTCCGAGGACGAGCTGGAGAACCAGCTGAAGATCGAGGCCGACCAGTACATCCCCTATCCCCTCGAGGAGGTGGCCATCGACTTCGAGGTCCAGGGCCCGGCGCCACGCAACCCCGAGCGGGTCGAGGTGCTGCTGGCGGCCTGCCGCCGGGAGAACGTCGAGGTGCGCGAGGCCGCCCTGGCTCTCGCCGGCCTGACCCCTCGGGTAGTCGATGTCGAGGCCTATGCGCTGGAGCGCGCCTACTCGCTGCTCGAGCCGCGCCTGGCGGGCGAGCGCGACGAGCTGACCGTGGCGGTGGTGGACGTCGGTGCGACCATGACCACCCTCAGCGTGCTGCACAACGGCAAGACCATCTACATTCGTGAGCAGCTGTTCGGCGGCAAGCAGCTGACCGAGGAGATCCAGCGCCGCTACGGGCTGTCCTTCGAGGAGGCCGGTCTGGCCAAGAAACAGGGTGGCCTGCCGGACGACTACGACAGCGAAGTGCTGCTGCCCTTCAAGGAGGCCGTGGTGCAGCAGGTGTCGCGCTCGCTGCAGTTCTTCTTCGCCGCCGGCCAGTACAGCGACGTCGACTGCATCCTGCTGGCCGGCGGTACGGCGTCCCTGCCGGATCTCGACCGGTTGATCCAGCAGAAGATCGGCACCCCCTGCGTGGTGGCCAACCCCTTCGCCGACATGGCGCTGGGCAGCAAGGTGAATGCCGCGGCGCTGGCCAGCGATGCGCCGGCGCTGATGATCGCCTGCGGCCTGGCGATGAGGAGTTTCGACTGATGGCCAGAATCAACCTTCTTCCCTGGCGCGAGCAGCGCCGCGAGGAGCGCAAGCAGCGTTTCCTGGTGGCGCTCGGAGCTGTGCTGGTGGGTGGTGCTGCGCTGGTGTTCGCCGGCGACCGCTACCTGAACATGGCCATCGAGCAGCAGAACGCACGCAACGACTTCGTGCGCAAGGAAATCGCCGTGCTGGATGGGCGGATCAAGGAGATCAGCGAGTTGCGGCAGCGCCGTCAGCAGTTGCTGGAGCGGATGAAGATCATCCAGGACCTGCAGGGCAATCGGCCCATCATCGGCCGGATCTTCGATCAACTGGTGCGTACCCTGCCCGATGGCGTGCACTTCACCGAACTGAAGATGACCGGCAAGAACATCGCCATCGGCGGCGCCGCCGAGTCCAACAATCGCGTGTCCACCCTGATGCGCAACCTGGATGCCTCCGAGTGGCTGGAGGCGCCCAACCTGACCGAGGTCAAGGCGGTGACCGCCGGTGCCGTGGACCAGGCCAACGTGTTCCAGCTGAGCGTGCAGCAGACCCAGCCCGAGAATGTTGACAAGTCCGTCGCCCAGCAAGGAGGTGCCAAGCAATGAGTCTGGCCGAATCCCTGGAAAGTCTGCGCAAGGTCAACCTCAACGAACTCGATGTCAACAACCTGGGTTCCTGGCCGGGCCCGGTCAAGGTCATCGCCGGCATCCTGCTGTTCGTGGCGGTACTGGCGCTGGGCTACAACTTCCATCTCATGGATCTGCAGACGCAGCTCGACCAGCAGCGCAGCGAGGAGGAAACTCTCAAGCAGCAGTTCGCCACCAAGGCCTTCCAGGCCGCCAACCTGGATGCCTACCGCCAGCAGATGGTGGAGATGGAGCAGTCCTTCGGCGCCCTGCTGCGGCAGCTGCCCAGCGATACCGAGGTGCCCGGCCTGCTCGAGGACATCACCCGCACCGGCCTTGGCAGCGGTCTGGAGTTCGAGGAGATCAAGCTGCTGCCGGAAGTCACCCAGCAGTTCTACATCGAGTTGCCGATCCAGATCCGCGTGGTCGGCGGCTACCACGACCTGGCCACCTTCGTCAGTGGCGCCGCCAGTCTGCCGCGGATCGTCACCCTGCACGATTTCGAGATCAAGCCGCGGGGCGAGGTGGGCGACGCGAAGCTGGCGATGAGCATCCTGGCCAAGACCTACCGTTACAACGACAAGGGGCTGAAATGATGAACGGCTCCCGCCTGATTATCGGCAGCCTGCTGCTGCTCAGCCTCACCGCCTGCGACTCCGCGGGAGACTTCGCCGACCTGCAGGCCTACATGAACGAGGTGCGCGCGCGCCCCAAGGGGGAAATCGAGCCGCTGCCCAAGTTCCAGCCCTACGAGGCCTTCACCTACAGCGCGGCGGCGATGCGCAGTCCGTTCCAGCCGCCAGTCAGGGTCGACCTGCAGAAGCGGCAGAAGGGCTCGGCGGAAATCAAGCCCGACGAGACGCGGCCCAAGCAGTTCCTTGAGGGCTTCAACATCGAGATGTTCCAGATGGTCGGCCTGCTGGCCAATGGCAACGGCCGCTTCGCCCTGGTCAACGGTGCCGGTGGAGTGCACCGGGTCAAGGTCGGCGACTACCTGGGGCGCAACCACGGCCGCATCGTAACGATCGCCGACGACCGCATCGAGGTCGTCGAAATTGTTCCGGACGGCGAGGGGGGCTGGCTCGAGCGGCCGCGCACTCTTACCCTCAAAGAACGCTCCTGAGGGTGGGCATCCACGCATGCACAATCCAATTCGGTCTGCACAACGGATTCAGACAATGAACACTTGCATTTCGCGCTTCAGCCTGTCGCTGCTGGCGGCGCTGCTTTCGCCGGTGGCCCTGGCCGCCAACCTGCAGGGGCTCGATGTGGCGGCCCTGCCCGGGGACCGGGTCGAGCTGAAACTGGCCTTCGACGAGCCGGTGGCCGCCCCGCGTGGCTATACCATCGACCAGCCGGCGCGCATAGCCCTGGACCTGCCGGGAGTCAGCAACAGGCTCGGTTCGCGCAATCGCGAACTGGGCGTCGGCAATGCCCGTAGCCTGACCGTGGTCGAGGCCAAGGATCGTACCCGGCTGATCATCAACCTCAACAGCCAGGCGCCCTACAGCACGCGCGTCGAGGGCAACAACCTGTTCGTCGTGGTCGGCGGCTCGTCGGCGGCCGCCGCCGGCAGCGTCAGTGCGGCCCCGGCGGCGGCAGTCCGGCCGCTGGCCCAGGCTCCGCAGCCGTTCGTGCCGGCCGGCAAGGCGATCCGCAACATCGATTTCCAGCGCGGCGAGCAGGGCGAAGGCAACGTCGTCATCGACCTGTCCGAGGCCGGTATCTCGCCCGACATCCAGGAGAGTGGCGGCAGGATCCGCCTCGAGTTTCCGCGCACTCTGTTGCCCGAGCAGTTGCGCGCGCGCCTGGACGTGAAGGATTTCGCCACCCCGGTGCAGTTCGTCAACGCCTCCGTCAGCGGCGACAAGGCCACCATCGTCATCGAGCCGAGCGGCCATTACGACTACCTCGCCTACCAGACCGACAACCGGCTGACCATCAGCGTCAAGCCGCTGACCCAGGCGGATGTGGAGAAGCGCAAGGGCGAGCGCTTCGCCTATACCGGCGAGAAACTGTCGCTGAACTTCCAGGATATCGACGTGCGCTCGGTGCTGCAGCTGATCGCCGATTTCACCGACCTCAACCTGGTGGCCAGCGACACCGTGCAGGGCAACATCACCCTGCGTCTGCAGAACGTACCCTGGGATCAGGCGCTGGATCTGGTGCTGAAGACCAAGGGCCTGGACAAGCGCAAGATCGGCAACGTGCTGCTGGTGGCGCCGGCCGACGAGATCGCCGCCCGCGAGCGCCAGGAACTGGAGGCGCAGAAGCAGATCGCCGAACTGGCACCGCTGCGCCGTGAAGTGCTGCAGCTCAACTATGCGAAGGCTTCGGATATCGCCGGTCTGTTCAAGGAATACTCCGAGAGTGCCGAGCAGAAGGACATGCGCGGTTCGCTGATCTACGACGATCGCACCAACAGCCTGATCGCCCACCTGACCGAGGAGCGCCTGGACGAGCTGCGCCGCATCGTCACCCAGCTGGACATCCCGGTGCGCCAGGTGATGATCGAGGCGCGCATCGTCGAGGCCACCGTCGGCTACGACAAGAGCCTGGGGGTACGCTGGGGGGGGGCCTTCTATGGGGATGACAAGTGGACCGTCTACGGCAAGGACGGGGCAAGAACGATCGATGATGACGGTGTCCTGAGGCTTCCTGGAAGCAGCACGATTGGCAATTTTGAGGCAGAGGAGGGGACGGCTCCGGTTCCCTTTGTCGATATGGGTGTGTTGGACAGCACGTCCGGCCTCGGCATCGGCTTCATCACCGACAACGTGATCCTCGATCTGCAGCTGTCCGCCATGGAGGCCAGCGGCAACGGCGAGGTGATCTCGCAACCCAAGGTGGTCACCTCGGACAAGGAGACGGCGAAGATCCTCAAGGGCTCGGAAGTGCCCTATCAGGAGGCCAGCTCCAGCGGCGCCACCACCATCGCGTTCAAGGAAGCGGCGCTGGCCCTGGAGGTGACCCCGCAGATCACCCCGGACAACCGGGTGGTCATGGAGGTCAAGGTGACCAAGGATGCGCCCGACTTCTCCAAGTCGGTCAACGGCGTTCCGCCGATCGACAAGAACGAGGTCAACGCCAAGGTGCTGGCCGCGGATGGCGAGACCATCGTCATCGGCGGGGTGTTCTCCAATACCCAGACGCGCTCGGTGGAGAAGGTACCGTTTCTCGGCGATCTGCCGTTCCTCGGCCGCTTGTTCCGCCGCGATTCGGTCAGCGATTCGAAATCCGAGCTGCTGATCTTCCTCACCCCGCGTATCATGGACACCCAGGCAATTTCGGTGAGTCGTTGATACGTGCGCAATGTGATACTCGTGGGCCCGATGGGGGCTGGCAAGAGCACCATCGGGCGTCTTCTGGCCAAGGAGCTGCACCTGTCGTTCAAGGATTCCGACAAGGAAATCGAGGTGCGCACCGGTGCGGACATCCCGTGGATCTTCGATGTCGAAGGCGAGCAGGGTTTCCGCGAGCGCGAGCAGGCGGTGATCGCCGACCTCTGTCATGAGGATGGCCTGGTGCTGGCCACCGGCGGCGGCGCGGTGTTGCGCCCGGCCAATCGCGAAGCGCTGCGCGCTGGTGGACGGGTGGTCTACCTGCACACCTCGGTGGAGCAGCAGCTGGAGCGCACTGCGCGGGATCGCAATCGCCCGCTGTTGCGCACGGCCAATCCCGGCCAGGTGCTGCGTGAGTTGATGGCGCTCCGCGACCCCCTCTATCGCGAGATTGCCGACGTGATCATCGAGACCGACCAGCGACCGCCGCGCCTGGTGGTGCAGGAAGTGCTGGGCCGCCTGGAGCAGTTGCCCCCTCGTTGAGCGCTGGCGGCCGGCGTCTACGACCAAGGCGCAAGTCCGCTCCGAATGGGGGGCGAACTGCGCTATCCTAGTGGTCTTTTTCCATGAGCGGGGGCCACATGCGGACTCTTCACGTCGATCTCGGCGAGCGCAGCTATCCCATCTTCATCGGCGCTGGTCTGCTCGACCGGCGCGACTGCTTCACTCCCTACATTGCCGGCCGCCAGGTGGCGATCGTCACCAACCAGACGGTGGCGCCGCTGTATCTGCAGCGCCTGCTGGACACCCTGCAGGGCTACCAGGTGACGCCCATCGTCCTGCCCGACGGCGAGGCGTTCAAGAGCTGGGAAACCCTGCAGCTGATCTTCGACGGCCTGCTCGAGGCGCGCCACGACCGGCGCACCACCCTGATCGCCCTCGGCGGCGGAGTGATCGGCGACATGGCCGGTTTCGCCGCCGCCTGCTACCAGCGTGGTGTCGATTTCATCCAGGTGCCGACCACCCTGTTGTCGCAGGTGGACTCCTCGGTGGGTGGCAAGACCGGTATCAACCACCCGCTGGGCAAGAACATGATCGGCGCCTTCTACCAGCCGAAGGCAGTGGTGATCGATACGGCGACCCTGGGAACCCTGCCGGCGCGCGAACTGTCGGCCGGCCTCGCCGAGATGATCAAGTACGGGCTGATCTGCGATGAGCCGTTCCTTGCCTGGCTGGAACTGCACATCGATGCGCTGCGCGCGCTGGACGCCGAGGCGGTCAGCGAGGCGGTCGAGCGCTCCTGCGCGGCCAAGGCGCGGGTGGTGAATGCCGACGAGCGTGAGTCCGGCGTGCGCGCCACTCTCAACCTCGGCCACACCTTCGGCCATGCCATCGAGACCGAGATGGGTTACGGGGTCTGGCTGCATGGCGAGGCGGTGGCGGCCGGCACGGTGATGGCGCTGGAAATGTCCTGCCGTCTTGGCTGGATCGATGCCGCGGCTCGCGATCGCGGTATCCGCCTGCTGGCGCGCGCCGGTCTGCCGCTGGTGCCCCCGGCGGAAATGGGGCCGGAGGAATTCCTGCGCCACATGGCGGTCGACAAGAAGGTTCTCGATGGCCAGTTGCGTCTGGTGCTGCTGCGCCAGCTCGGCGAGGCCGTGGTCACCGCGGACTACCCCCGCGAGGTTCTCGAGGCGACGTTGCGTACGGACTACGCTGCGCTGGTCCGTCAAGCATGAAGTGAGCTGATGGCCCCGGCGTTCGCGCCGGGGCTTTTTGTGCAAATGGGATGAGGCATTCATGACCAGCCTGCAGGCCGATGAGGCATTTGTTGAGCATTACCAGTTTACGCACGACCCCTTCACCCCTCGGGTGCCGGGCTTCAAGTTCTTTCCCGCGCAGCGCAAGCCGGTGCTGGCGCAGTTGCACCAGCTGGCGCGCTACAGCGCACTGATGCAGGTGGTGACCGGCCCTCTGGGCAGCGGCAAGACGCTGCTGCGCCAGGCGCTGGTCGCCAGCAGCAACAAGACCAGCGTGGTCAGCGTGCCGGTCTCGGCCCGCCAGGCAGCCAGCAGTCCCATGCTGCTGCGCGCCTTCAGCCACGGCCTGGGAGGCAGCTATCAGGATGTCGACGGCCTGCTCGGTCAGGTCGCCCGCCTCAATCAGGTCGGCCAGGAGGTCTACCTGCTGGTCGACGATGCCGAGAAGCTGCAGGACGAGGCGCTGGATACCCTGGCGGCCCTGGCGGCCGGGGACAGCGATGGCCGCGCCCATGTGTTCCTGTTCGGCGAGCCTGAGCTGCTGGCGCGTCTGGATGCCCGCGGCAGGGCCGCCAACTGCCATGTACAGCAGCTGCAGCCCTACACTCTGGCCGATACCCGTGCCTACCTGGCGCAACGCCTGGAAGGTGCCGGTCAGGAGCTGGAGCTGTTCGATGATGCGCAGATAGAGGAGATCCACGCCGAGTCGGGAGGTTGGCCGGGAGCGATCAATCGGGTTGCCCGCGAGGTGCTGGTCGAGGCCATGCTGATCGAGCATCAGCCGCAGGCGCAGGCCGGTGGTGGCCTGAGCCTGCCGAAGAAGCACATCGTCGCCCTCGGCGTGGTGGTGGCCGGTGTGGCCCTGGCTCTGGTGATGAAGGGGGGCGCCCCGGAGCTGCCTCGGCCGGATGGTGTTCCGGCTGGTGAGTCTGGCGTGGCGAGCGCGCCGTCCATCGAGTTCGCCGGTGACGGCAAGGCGGTGCCGTTGCCGCTGGTCGGCCAGGGGCAGCCGGTGCCGCGCGAGCCGCTGGCGCGCGCCGCCGGACAGGCGGCGGTCGAGGAGCTGGATGCCGCCAACGCGGCCATGCCGCTGCCGGCGGCCGGCCAGCCGGTCACCCCGAGCAGCGCCACGCCGCCGCAGGAGCCGGTGGCCCCGGTCGCGCTCCCGCCGGTCGAGCCGGTCGCCAAGCCGGCGCCGATCCCGGCACCGGCTCCCGCCCCGGCGGCTGCACCGGCACCTGCACCGGCAGTCCAGTCTGCCGCAGTCGCCGCTGTGCCGGTCGCCAAGCCGGTTGCTGCGCCCCTGCCGGCGCCTGCCAAACCGGTCGCGGCGGCGCCGGCTCCGACCCAGGCTCCTGCACCAGCCTCGGCGGCTGGCGGCGCCGGCAACAGCGGCTGGTATCTGTCGCAGCCGGTCGGCCAGTACACCCTGCAGCTGCTCGGCACCAGTTCGGAGGCGGCGGCGCAGAGCATGGTGCGCGAGGGTGGCGGCGAATACCGCTACTTCCGCAAGCTGCACCAGGGCAAGCCGCTGTACGTGGTGACCTACGGCCGCTTCAGCAGCCCGGAGGCGGCGAAGTCGGCGGTGGGCGCCCTGCCGGGACGCCTGCAGGCCGGCAAGCCCTGGCCGCGGACCTTCGCCAGCATCCAGCAGGAAATCCGCCAGGCCGGTCGCTAGACTCGCTGAGGTGATGAAAAAACCGGCGATGCGCCTAGGCGCATCGCCGGTTTTCTTTTATAAATGCGACATCGAATTTTCGCTTACGCGTCATTTTTGCTTTTTCGGTCATGGTGTGCACGCTACAATGGCGCATCCGTGATCGCAGCAAGCGCCGCAAACGTGGTAGGAAAGCGGGACAAAGTTGCGAAGAAACGCCCGAATCGAATAGAAAGCTAGCCGGTGAGAGTGTCTATGAAAGCTGGTCTGTACCAACCTGAACAATTCAAGGACAACTGCGGCTTCGGCCTGATTGCCCACATGCACGGGCAGCCCAGCCACCATCTGCTGCAGACCGCCATCGAAGCCCTGACCTGCATGACCCACCGCGGCGGCATCAACGCCGACGGCAAGACCGGCGACGGTTGCGGCCTGCTGCTGCAGAAGCCCGACCGCTTCCTGCGCGTGCTGGCCGCCGAGCAGTTCGGCGTGCACCTGCCCGAGCAGTACGCGGTCGGCATGGTGTTCCTCAGCCAGGACGAGGCCCGCGCCGCGCGCGCGCGCGCGGAAGTCAACGCGCAGATCGTCGCCCAGGGCCTGACCCTGGTCGGCTGGCGCGCCGTGCCGGTGGACACCTCGGTGCTCGGCCGCCTGGCTCTGGAGTGCCTGCCGCGCATCGAGCAGGTGTTCGTCAGCGGCGAAGGCCTCGACGACCAGCAGATGGCGATCAAGCTGTTCTTCGCCCGTCGCCGCGCCGAAGTGGCGCTCAAGGACGATGCGGACTTCTACGTCTGCAGCCTGTCGGCCAAGGACATCATCTACAAGGGCCTGATGATGCCGGCGGATCTGGCCAGCTTCTATCCGGACCTCGGCGACGAGCGCCTGGAAACCGCGATCTGCGTGTTCCACCAGCGCTTCTCCACCAACACCCTGCCGCGCTGGCCGCTGGCCCAGCCGTTCCGCTTCCTGGCGCACAACGGCGAGATCAACACCATCACCGGCAACCGCAACTGGGCGGTGGCGCGGCGCAACAAGTTCGCCAACGAGCTGCTGCCCGATCTGGAAAGCATCGCGCCGCTGGTCAATCGCACCGGCTCCGACTCCTCGAGCATGGACAACATGCTCGAACTGCTGGTCACCGGCGGCATGGACCTGTTCCGCGGCCTGCGCATGATCATCCCGCCGGCCTGGCAGAACGTCGAGACCATGGACGTCGAGCTGCGCAGCTTCTACGAATACAACTCCATGCACATGGAGTCCTGGGACGGCCCGGCCGGCGTGGTGCTGACCGACGGCCGCCATGCGGTCTGCCTGCTCGACCGCAACGGCCTGCGCCCGGCGCGCTGGGTCACCACCAGGAACGGCTACATCACCCTGGCCTCCGAGGTCGGCGTGTGGAACTACGCGCCCGAGGACGTGCTGGCCAAAGGCCGCGTCGGCCCGGGGCAGATCCTCGCCGTGGACACCGAGACCGGCCAGGTGCTGCACACCGCGGACATCGACAACCGCCTGAAATCGCGCCACCCGTACCGCCAGTGGCTGCGCCAGAATGCCCTGCGCATCCAGGCCGGCATGGACGACGATCACGGCAGCTCCGCCTACGACGCCGACCAGCTCAAGCAGTACATGAAGATGTTCCAGGTCACCTTCGAGGAGCGTGACCAGGTGCTGCGTCCGCTGGCCGAGCAGGGCCAGGAGGCGGTCGGCTCGATGGGCGACGACACCCCGATGGCGGTGCTCAGCCAGCGCGTGCGCTCGCCCTACGACTACTTCCGTCAGCAGTTCGCCCAGGTCACCAACCCGCCGATCGACCCGCTGCGCGAAGCCATCGTCATGTCCCTGGAGACCTGCCTGGGCGCCGAGCGCAACGTCTTCGAGGAGACCGCCGATCACGCCAACCGGGCGATCCTCAACACCCCGGTGATCTCGCCGGCCAAGTGGCAGACCCTGATGACTCTCGACCGCCCGGGCTTCGAGCGCGAGATCATCGACCTCAACTACGAGGAGTCGCTTGGCCTCGAGGCTGCGGTGCGGCGCATTGCCGACCAGGCCGAGGCCGCCGTGCGCGCCGGCAAGGTGCTGCTGGTGCTGTCCGACCGCCACATCGCCCCCGGCAAGCTGCCGGCGCATGCCGCGCTGGCGGTCGGCGCCGTGCATCACCGCCTGACCGAGACCGGCCTGCGCTGCGACTGCAACATCCTGGTGGAGACCGCCACCGCGCGCGATCCGCACCACTTCGCCGTGCTGATCGGCTTCGGCGCCACTGCGGTCTACCCGTTCCTCGCCTACGAGGTGCTGGCCGACCTGATCCGCAGCGGCGAGGTGCTCGGCGACCTGCACGAGTCGTTCAAGCACTACCGCAAGGGCATCTCCAAGGGCCTGCTGAAGATCCTCTCGAAGATGGGCATCTCCACCGTGGCTTCCTACCGCGGCGCCCAGCTGTTCGAGGCCATCGGCCTGTCCGATGCGGTGGTCGAGCTGTGCTTCCGCGGCGTCGCCAGCCGCATCCAGGGCGCGCGCTTCGTCGACCTCGAGGCCGAGCAGCAGCTGCTGGCCCGCGAGGCCTGGAACCAGCGCAAGCCGATCCAGCAGGGCGGCCTGCTCAAGTTCGTCCACGGCGGCGAATACCACGCCTACAACCCGGACGTGGTGCGCCTGCTCCAGGAAGCCGTGCAGCAGGGTGACTACGCCCGCTTCCGCGACTACAGCGCGCTGGTCGACCAGCGCCCGGTATCGATGATCCGCGACCTGCTCAAGGTCAAGCCGGTCGAGCAGCCGCTGCCGCTGGATCAGGTCGAGCCGCTGAGCGCCATCTTCAAGCGCTTCGATGCCGCCGGTATCTCCCTCGGCGCGCTGTCGCCGGAAGCCCACGAGGCGCTGGCCGAGGCGATGAACCGCCTGGGCGCGCGCTCCAACTCCGGCGAGGGCGGCGAAGACCCGGCCCGCTACGGCACCGTCAAGAGCTCGAAGATCAAGCAGGTGGCCACCGGCCGCTTCGGCGTCACCCCCGAGTACCTGGTCAATGCCGAAGTGCTGCAGATCAAGGTCGCCCAGGGCGCCAAGCCCGGCGAGGGCGGCCAACTGCCGGGCGGCAAGGTCAACGGCCTGATCGCCCGCCTGCGCTATGCGGTGCCCGGCGTGACCCTGATCTCGCCGCCGCCGCACCACGACATCTATTCGATCGAGGACCTGGCCCAGCTGATCTTCGACCTCAAGCAGGTCAACCCGCAGGCGCTGGTGTCGGTCAAGCTGGTCGCCGAGCCGGGCGTCGGCACCATCGCCGCCGGCGTGGCCAAGGCCTACGCTGACCTGATCACCATCTCCGGCTACGACGGCGGCACCGGCGCATCGCCCTTGACCTCGATCAAGTACGCCGGCAGCCCGTGGGAGCTGGGCCTGGCCGAGGCGCACCAGACCCTGCGCGGCAACGACCTGCGCGGCAAGGTCCGCGTGCAGACCGACGGCGGCCTGAAGACCGGCCTCGACGTGATCAAGGCCGCCATCCTCGGCGCCGAGAGCTTCGGCTTCGGCACCGCGCCGATGATCGCCCTGGGCTGCAAGTACCTGCGCATCTGCCACCTGAACAACTGTGCCACCGGCGTGGCCACCCAGAACGACCAACTGCGCAAGGACCACTTCATCGGCACCGTCGAGATGGTGATGAACTTCTTCACCTTCATCGCCGAGGAAACCCGCGAGTGGCTGGCCAGGCTGGGCGTGCGCAGCCTGGGCGAGCTGATCGGTCGCACCGACCTGCTCGAGGTGCTGCCGGGCGAAACCGCCAAGCAGGGCAACCTGGACCTGACCCCGCTGCTGGGCAGCGACCTGATCCCGGCCGACAAGCCGCAGTACTGCCAGGTGGAGAAGAACCCGCCGTTCGACCAGGGCCTGCTGGCCGAGAAGATGGTCGAGATGGCCCTGCCGGCGATCGAGGCCAAGCGCGGCGGCGAGTTCGCCCTCGACATCGGCAACTGCGACCGCTCCATCGGCGCGCGCATCTCCGGCGAGATCGCCCGTCGTCACGGCAACCAGGGCATGGTCGACGCGCCGATCAGCTTCCGCTTCAAGGGTACCGCCGGGCAGAGCTTCGGCGTGTGGAACGCCGGCGGCCTGCACCTGCATCTGGAAGGCGACGCCAACGACTACGTCGGCAAGGGCATGACCGGCGGCAAGATCGTCATCACCCCGTCGGCCGGCAGCGCGCTGAAGAGCCAGGAGTCGGCCATCGTCGGCAACACCTGCCTGTACGGCGCCACCGGCGGCAAGCTGTTCGCCGCGGGTACCGCCGGCGAGCGCTTCGCGGTGCGCAACTCCGGCGCCCATGCGGTGGTGGAAGGCACCGGCGATCACTGCTGCGAATACATGACCGGCGGCTTCGTCTGCGTGCTGGGCAAGACCGGCTACAACTTCGGCTCGGGCATGACCGGCGGCTTCGCCTACGTGCTGGACCTGGACAACAGCTTCTTCGACCGCGTCAACCACGAACTGGTCGACCTGCAGCGCATCAGCGGCGAGCCGATGGAGGCCTACCGCAGCTACCTGCGCCGCGTGCTGGTCGAGTACGTGGAGGAGACCGGCAGCGTCTGGGGCCGCGAGGTGCTCGACAACCTCGACGACTACGCCCGCCGCTTCTGGCTGGTCAAGCCGAAGGCCGCGAGCCTCAAGACCCTGCTGTCCAGCACCCGGGCCAACCCGCAGTAAGGCCGAGCCAGACCGAGGCCCGTCCGCGCGGGCCCGGTCATCCAGATGAGTTTCGCAGCTGCAGGCGCCTGGCCTGGGGCTGCTGCAAAGAGGTTCTGATATGACTGAGCGTCTGAACAACGACTTCCAGTTCATCGAGGTCGGCCGCAAGGATCCGAAGAAGAAGCTGCTGCGCCAGCGCAAGAAGGAATTCGTCGAGATCTACGACCTGTTCAAGCCGCAGCAGGCCACCGAACAGGCGCACCGCTGCCTGGGCTGCGGCAACCCGTACTGCGAGTGGAAGTGCCCGGTGCACAACTTCATCCCCAACTGGCTGAAGCTGGTCTCCGAAGGCAACATCCTCGCCGCCGCCGAGCTGTCGCACCAGACCAACACCCTGCCGGAAGTCTGCGGCCGCGTCTGCCCGCAGGACCGCCTGTGCGAAGGCGCCTGCACCTTGGCCGACGGCTTCGGCGCAGTGACCATCGGTTCGGTGGAGAAGTACATCACCGACACCGCCTTCGCCATGGGCTGGCGCCCGGACATGTCCAAGGTCAAGCCGACCGGCAAGCGCGTCGCGGTGATCGGCGCAGGGCCGGCGGGCCTCGGCTGCGCCGACGTGCTGGTGCGCAACGGCGTGACCCCGGTGGTGTTCGACAGGAACCCGGAAATCGGCGGCCTGCTGACCTTCGGCATCCCCGAGTTCAAGCTCGAGAAGACCGTGATGAGCCGTCGCCGCGAGGTGTTCGCCGGCATGGGCATCGAGTTCCGCCTCAACACCGAGGTGGGCAAGGACATCACCATGGAGCAGTTGCTCGCCGAGTACGACGCCGTGTTCATGGGCATGGGTACCTACAGCTACATGAAAGGCGGCTTCCCCGGCGAGGACCTGCCGGGCGTCTATGACGCACTGGACTTCCTGATCGCCAACGTCAACCGCAACCTCGGCTTCGAGAAGTCCCCGGCGGACTTCATCGACATGGCCGGCAAGAAGGTGGTGGTGCTCGGCGGCGGCGACACCGCCATGGACTGCAATCGCACCTCGATCCGCCAGGGCGCCAAGGCCGTCACCTGCGCCTACCGCCGCGACGAGGAAAACATGCCGGGCTCGCGCCGCGAGGTGAAGAACGCCAAGGAAGAGGGGGTGAAGTTCCTGTTCAACCGCCAGCCGATCGCCATCGTCGGCGAGGGCCGCGTGGAAGGCGTCAAGGTGATCGAGACCCGCCTCGGCGAGCCGGATGCCCGTGGCCGCCGCAGCCCCGAGCCGATCCCGGGCTCCGAGGAGATCCTGCCGGCCGACGCCGTGGTGATCGCCTTCGGCTTCCGCCCGAGCCCGGCGCCCTGGTTCGAGCAGCATGGCATCCGGGTCGACGGCTCCGGCCGGGTGATCGCCCCGGAAGCCGGCCAGTTCAAGTTCCAGACCGGCAACCCGAAGATCTTCGCCGGCGGCGACATGGTGCGCGGCTCCGACCTGGTGGTCACCGCGATCTTCGAAGGCCGCCAGGCCGCCGAGGGCATCCTCGACTACCTGGGCGTCTGATCCGGCCGACGGCCGTGGCGATGCTCGCCGCGGCTGACCCCGGTCAAGCAAGCTACGAAAGGCACGGCACCCGCCGTGCCTTTTGCCGTGTGCTTTGCGACAATGCCCGTCTGAATTTTCGTCGGAAGCCGTTATGACCGCCCTGAAGAACGACCGTTTCCTCCGCGCCCTGCTCAAGCAGCCCGTCGACGTCACCCCGGTGTGGATGATGCGCCAGGCCGGACGCTACCTCCCCGAGTACCGCGCCAGCCGCGCCAAGGCCGGCGACTTCATGAGCCTGTGCATGAATCCGCAGCTGGCCTGCGAGGTCACCCTGCAGCCGCTGGACCGCTACCCGCTGGATGCGGCCATCCTGTTCTCCGACATCCTCACCATTCCCGACGCCATGGGCCTGGGCCTGTACTTCGAAAGCGGCGAAGGTCCGCGCTTCAAGAAGCGCATCGACAGCATGGCCGACATCGACGCGCTGCCGATCCCCGATCCGGAGAAGGACCTGGGCTACGTGATGGACGCGGTGCGCACCATCCGCCGCGAGCTGAACGGCCGCGTGCCGCTGATCGGCTTCTCCGGCAGTCCCTGGACCCTGGCCACCTACATGGTCGAGGGCGGCTCCAGCAAGGACTTCCGCAAGTCCAAGGCGATGCTCTACGACAACCCGCAGGCCATGCACACGCTGCTCGACAAGCTGGCCCAGTCGGTCACCACCTACCTCAACGGCCAGATCCGCGCCGGCGCCCAGGCGGTGCAGATCTTCGACACCTGGGGCGGCAGCCTGTCGGATGCGGCCTACCGCGAGTTCTCGCTGTTCTACATGGAGCGCATCGTCCACGGCCTGATCCGCGAGCACGAAGGTCGTGAGGTACCGGTGATCCTGTTCACCAAGAACGGCGGCCAGTGGCTGGAGGCGATGGCCGACACCGGCGCCACCGCGCTGGGCCTGGACTGGACCTGCGACATCCGCAACGCCCGCGCCCGCGTCGGCGACAAGGTGGCCCTGCAGGGCAACATGGACCCGACCGTGCTGTACGCCAATCCGTCGGCGATCCGCGCCGAGGTGGCGCGCATCCTCGAGCGCTTCGGCCACGGCAGCGGCCACGTGTTCAACCTCGGCCACGGCATCACCCCGGAAGTCGACCCGGCGCATGCCGGGGTGTTCATCGAGGCGGTGCACGAGCTGTCGGCGCAGTACCACCACTGAGTCGCGCAATAACCACAGAAGCCCGATCAATCGATCGGGCTTTTGCGTTTCAGGGGATTGGGAAATTCGTGCGGCGAAGTGGCGGACAATCGCTGCGCGGGTTGTCGCACCCTGCGGGATTACCGCTTCAGGCCACCGGCCGCTTGGGCGGCAGGCGCGACAGGTGCAGGGCCACGCCGAGGGCGACGGCAAGCAGGGCGGCGATGAACAGGCCGACGCCGGTCCAGCCGCCGTGCTGCCAGAAGAAGCCGCCGGCGGTGCCGGCGATGCTCGAGCCGAGGTAGTAGCTGAACAGGTACAGCGACGAGGCCTGGCCGCGCGCCTCGAGGGCGCGGCGGCCGACCCAACTGCTGGCCAGCGAGTGGGCGGCGAAGAAGCCGAAGGCGAACAGCAGCATGCCGGCGAGGATCAGCGCCAGCGAGCCGAACAGGGTCAGCAGCAGGCCGGCGAGCATCACCAGGATCGCCGGCCAGAACACCCGGTGGCGGCCGAGGCGGTCGGCCAGCACGCCGGCCTGGGTCGAGCTGTAGGTACCGGACAGGTAGACCACCGAGAGCAGGCCGACCCAGGTCATGCTCAGCCGGTAGGGCTCTTCCAGCAGGCGGTAGCCGATGTAGTTGAACAGGGTGACGAAGCCGCCCATCAGCAGGAAGGCCTCGAGGAACAGCCACGGCAGGCCGCGGTCGGACAGGTGCAGGCGCAGGCCGCCGGCCAGGTTGGCGAAGCTCAGCGGCGTCGGCCGGAAGTGCCGCGAGTCCGGCAGCAGGCGCCAGAACAGCAGCGCGGCGAGCAGCGCCAGGCCGCCGAGGATGCCCAGCGCGGCCTGCCAGGACAGGTGGTCGACCAGCACGCCGCTGACCAGGCGTCCGCTCATCCCGCCGAGGGCGTTGCCGGAGATGTACAGGCCCATGGCCAGGCCGAGGTGCTGCGGGTGGATCTCCTCGCTGAGGTAGGTCATCGCCACCGCCACCAGGCCGCTCAGCGACAGGCCGACCAGCGCGCGCATCAGCAGCAGGGCGTGCCAGCCGGGCACCAGCGGGGCGAGCAGGGTGCACAGGGCGGCGGCGACCAGCGCGGCGACCATCACCGGCTTGCGCCCGACGGCGTCGGACAGCGGCCCGGTGAGCAGCAGGCCGACGGCCAGGGCGATGGTCGCCACCGACAGCGCCAGGCTGCTCTGCGCCGCACTGACGGCGAACGCGTCCGACAGCACCGGCAGCATCGGTTGCACGCAGTAGAGCAAGGCGAAGGTGGCGAAGCCGCCGGCGAACAGCGCCCAGTTGGTGCGGCGGAAGGCGGCGCTGCCCTTCTCGATGTGGCCGGGTTGTTCGGTGGCGGCGCCCTCGGCGGGGCTGGCGGCAAGGCTGGGCATCGGGACCTCGGTACGGACGGTCGTGCCGCTCCGGGAAGCGGGCGGGGTGGATGCCGGCAAGCATAGGCGAGGCAGGATTGTTAGTTCCAATATATTATTCGACTCGTCTGATATGTATTTCGAATCGAATGGGCTGCCCATGGAACTCCGTCACCTGCGCTACTTCGTCGCCGTCGCCGAGGAGCTGCACTTCGGCCGCGCCGCGGCGCGGCTGGGCATCTCCCAGCCGCCGCTGAGCCAGCAGATCCAGGCGCTGGAGGAGGAGCTCGGCGTCTGCCTGTTCGAGCGCACCAACCGCCGGGTGGCGCTCAGCACGGTCGGCGAGCTGTTCCTGCCCGAGGCGCGCGCGGTGCTCGCCCAGTTGGACAGGGCGGTCGATGTCGCCCGCCGCGCCCGCCAGGGCGAGCTGGGCGAGCTGAAGGTCGGCTTCACCTCCTCGGCGCCCTTCACCTCGACCATCCCGCGGGCGATCCAGGCCTTCCGCCTGGTCTGCCCGCAGGTGCACCTCGACCTGCGCGAGCTGAGCAGCCGCGGGGTGGCCGAGGCGGTGGCCGCCGGGCTGCTGCAGGTCGGCATGATGCGCCCGCTCGATCCGTTGCCGGTGGGGCTGGAGGCGCTGGAGCTGTTCGTCGAGCCGCTGGTCGCGGTGCTGCCGGCCGGCCACCCGCTGGCCGCGCGCGATGACGGCATCGCACTGGCCGAACTGGCTGGCGAAGCCTTCGTGTTCTTCCCGCGCAGCTTCGGCACCGGCCTCTACGACCAGTTGCTCGAGCTGGCGCGCGGCGCCGGTTTCGCTCCGCGCATCGTCCAGGAGGCCAGCGAGGCGATGACCCTGATCGGCCTGGTGGCCACCGGCCTGGGCGTCACCGTGCTGCCGGCCTCGTTCAACCGCATGCGCATCGACGGCGTGGTCTGCCGCACCCTGCGCGACCCCGGCGCCGGCACCGCGGTGTGGCTGGTGCGCCGCGCAGGCGATGCCTCGCCGCTGGTACAGCGTTTCGCCGAGCTGCTCGAGAACGAGGCCGCCGAGGCCCGGCGCCAGCGTGCTCGTCCCGAAGGCTGAGCGCGCGGCGGCGGAATGGGGTTAAATGCGGGACACACGGCAGAACGACAAGGAGACGACGGTATGCGGCGCGTGGTGTTCAACCAGAAGGGCGGAGTGGGCAAGTCGAGCATCGCCTGCAACCTGGCGGCAGTGAGCGCGGCGCAGGGCTATCGCACCCTGCTGATCGACCTCGACAGCCAGGCCAATTCCACCCACTACCTCAGCGGGCTGAGCGGCGACGACATCCCCGCCGGCATTGCTGACTTCTTCAAGCAGGTGCTGGCCGGCAGCGCCGGCAAGAAGGCGCGGGTCAAGGTGGTCGAGACGCCCTTCGCCAACCTGCATCTGGTCACCGCCTGCGCCGAGCTGGCCGAGCTGCAGCCCAAGCTGGAGCAGAAGCACAAGATCAACAAGCTGCGCAGGCTGCTCGACGAGCTGGACGAGGACTACGACCGGATCTACCTGGATACCCCGCCGGCACTGAACTTCTACACGGTTTCCGCGCTGATCGCCGCCGACCGCGTGCTGATCCCCTTCGACTGCGACAGCTTCTCGCGCCAGGCGCTGTACGGCCTGCTGGCCGAGATCGACGAGCTGCGCGAGGACCACAACGAGGATCTCGAGGTCGAGGGCATCGTGGTCAACCAGTTCCAGGCGCGCGCCGCGCTGCCGCAGCAGCTGCTCGCCGAACTGCTCGCCGAGGACATGCCGCTGCTGCCGGTGTACCTGGGCGCCTCGGTGAAGATGCGCGAGTCGCACCAGGCTTGCACGCCGCTGATCCACCTCGATCCGCGGCACAAGCTGACCCGCCAGTTCGTCGAACTGCACGCCTGCCTGGAGGGCTGAGGCTCCTTCAGCGCGCCACCAGCACGTCGCAGGGCGGGTGGCGCAGGCACTCCAGGGTCAGGCTGCCGAGCAGGGCGTCGGCCAGTTCGCCGCGGCTGTGGCTGCCGAGGGCGAGCAACTGCGGGCGCTGCTCGGCGAGCACCGCCTGCAGGCAGGCGCTGCGCTCGCCGGCGCGCAGTTCGTGGCTGAGCTGCAGGCCGCCCGGCAGTCGCGCGCGCTCCTCGGCGACCAGGTGCTCGAACAGCTCGCTCTCGAAGGCCAGTTCCTCCGGATCGTCGCCGGCGTGCAGCGGCGCCACTTCCTCGACGTGCAGGGCATGCAGGCGGGCACCCGCCTCCAGCAGCCGGGCCGCCTGGCGCAGGGCGCGGCTGGCGCAGGGCGAGAAGTCCAGTGCCACCAGCGCGCGTTGCCAGGGGCTGTCGCCGACCGCCAGCAGCACCGGGGCCGGGCTGCGTTGCAGGATGCGCTCCAGGGTGGTGCCGGCGAAGCCCTCCGGCGAACCGCGGTGGTGGGCGCCGAGCACCAGCAGGTCGGCCTCCAGGCCGCGGGCCTGACGGAGGATCTCCTCGGCGACCGGGCCGTGGCGCAGCACCAGTTCGGCGCGCGGCAGGACGCAGGCCGCCAGGCGCTCCTCCAGCTGCCGACGCAGGTCGTCGGCGTCCGCCGCGAGCTGGGCGGACTGCACGTGCAACAGGCTCAGGCGCGAGCCGCTCTGGCGGGCCAGGCGGGCGGCGCGCTGCAGGGCCAGGTCGGCCTCGGGGCTGAGATCGTGGGCGACGAGGATGTGCTGGGGCATGGCGGCCTCACTGCGGGGAACGAAGGTTGCCAGTATGCCGCGCAGGTCCCGGGCTGTCCTGCCGAGCGTAGGGGGCGCCGCGCGCACCGCCGCGCCAGTCGAGGCGTGGAGCGCAAGGCGCTCCCTACGCTACGCCGTGCTGGCGCAGCCAGGCGAGCAGCTGCGGCAGCGCCATGGCGCCGCTCTGCCGCGCCACCTCGCTGCCGTCCTTGAACAGGATCAGGCTGGGAATCGAGCGGATGCCGAGCTGGCCGGCCAGCTGCGGTTCGGCCTCGCTGTCCAGCTTGGCCAGGCGCACGCGCCCGGACAGCTGGCGTGCCGCCTGGTCGAAGACCGGCGCGAAGGCCTTGCACGGCCCGCACCAGTCGGCCCAGACGTCGAGCAGCAGCGGCAGGTCGCCCCTGAGCTGGGCGGCGAAGCCGGCGCCGTCGACGGCGAACGGCTGGCCCGGCAGCACGGCGCCCTTGCAGCGCCCGCAGCGCGGTGCGTCGCCCAGGCGGGCAGCGGGGATGCGGTTGAGCCCGTGGCAGTGCGGGCAGGGGATGATCAGCGAATCGGTCATGGCGGGCTCCACGGGGTGATGTCCCTAGTGTGGGGCCGGCGCTGCGGATATCAAGGCAATGCAGGGTGCGCCGTGCGCACCGATGCGCAGCGGCGGCGGTGCGCACGGCGCACCCTGCGGGAGTCAGCCGCGGGACGCTTCCAGCGCCTGGCCGAGGTCGGCGAGGATGTCGTCGATGTGCTCGATGCCGATCGACAGGCGCACCAGGTCGCGGGACACGCCGGCGCGGGCCAGTTCCTCGTCGTTGAGCTGGCGGTGGGTGGTCGAGGCCGGATGGCAGGCCAGCGACTTGGCGTCGCCGATGTTGACCAGGCGCACCACCAGCTTGAGGGCGTCGATGAAGCGCGCCGCCGCCTCGATGCCGCCCTGGATGCCGAACGACATGATCGAGGCCGGCTGGCCGCCCATGTAGCGCTGCGCCAGTTGGTGCTCGGGGTGATCGACCAGGCCGGCGTACTTCACCCAGCTGACCTGCGGGTGCTGCTGCAGGAACTCGGCGACCTTGCGCGCGTTCTCGCAGTGGCGCTCCATGCGCAGCGGCAGGGTCTCCAGGCCCTGGAGGATCAGGAAGGCGTTGAACGGCGACAGCGCGGCGCCCATGTTGCGCAGCGGCACCACGCGGCAGCGGCCGATGAACGCGGCGGGGCCGAAGGCCTCGGTGTAGGTCACGCCGTGGTAGGAGGCGTCCGGGGTGTTGAGCAGCGGGAAGCGTTCCTTGTTGTCGGCCCAGGGGAACTTGCCGGAGTCGACCACGATGCCGCCGATGCTGGTGCCGTGGCCGCCGATGTACTTGGTCAGCGAGTGCACCACGATGTCGGCGCCGTGCTCGAACGGCCGGCACAGCACCGGCGTGGCCACGGTGTTGTCGACGATCAGCGGCACGCCGTGGCGGTGCGCGGCCTGCGCGAGGGCTTCGAGGTCGACGATGTTGCCCGCCGGGTTGCCGATCGACTCGCAGAACACCGCCTTGGTGTTGGCGTCGATCAGCGCTTCCAGCGCGGCGATGTCGTCGTGCGGAGCGAAGCGCACCTCGATGCCCTGGCGCGGCAGGGTGTGGGCGAACAGGTTGTAGGTGCCGCCGTACAGCTTGGCCACCGAGACGATGTTGTCGCCGACCCCGGCGATGGTCTGGATCGCGTAGGTGATCGCCGCCATGCCCGAGGCCACCGCCAGCGCCGCCACGCCGCCCTCCAGCGCCGCCACGCGCTTCTCCAGCACGTCGGTGGTGGGGTTCATGATCCGCGTGTAGATGTTGCCGGCGACCTTGAGGTCGAACAGGTCGGCGCCGTGCTGGGTGTCGTCGAAGGCGTAGGAGGTGGTCTGGTAGATCGGCACCGCCACCGCCTTGGTGGTCGGGTCGGGGCTGTAGCCGGCGTGGATGGCCAGGGTTTCCGCTTTCATGCACACATTCCTTCGAGACAGGGAAAAGTGTGCAGCATGCCGAGCGGGCTGTGCCATGGTCAATGCCACCATGCGCGATGGGGGCATTGGCCCGGGCGGTCAGACCGGGGTCAGCGGCCAGACCAGCGGCAGCACGGCGGTGGCGACCAGCCACAGCAGCAGGTTGAGCGGGATGCCGACCTTCATGAAGTCGCTGAAGCGGTAGCCGCCGGCGTTGTAGACGAAGGTGTTGGTCTGGTAGCCGATCGGCGTGGCGAAGCTGGCGCTGGCGGCGAACATCACCGCGGCGACGAAGGCACGCGGGTCGACGCCCAGGTGCTGGGCCATGCCGATGGCGATCGGGGTGACCAGCACCGCCACCGCGTTGTTGGACAGCACCTCGGTGAGGATCGAGGTGAACAGGTAGATGAACGACAGCAGCAGCAGCGGCCCGGCCCAGGGCAGCAGGTCCATCACGTTCTCGACGATCAGCCGGACCAGGCCGACCTTGTCCATGGCGATGCTGATCGCCAGCATGCCGAAGATCAGGCTGAGGATCTTCCAGTCCACCGCCTTGTAGGCGTCCTCGACGTCCAGGCAGCGGGTGGCCAGCACCACCACCGCGCCGATGATCGCCAGCCCCTCGATCGGCATCACGCCGAAGGCGGCCAGCAGCATCACCGCGGCGGTGACCAGGATGGCGATCGGCGCCTTGTCGCGGCGGTAGGCGCGTTCCTGCACGGCGTTGAGGCTGATCAGCTCGCCGTTGTCGGCGAAGCGCTTGATCTGCGAAGGGGTGCCCTCGACCAGCATCACGTCGCCGAACTGCAGCTGGAAGTCGTCGAGGTTGCCCTGCACGTTCTCGTCCTGGCGGTGCACGGCCAGCACGTTGATGCCGTAGCGCGCGCCGAGGTCGAGATCGCGCATCGGCCGGTGGCTGTAGCGCGAATTGCGCCCGACGATGGCCTCGGCGAGGATCACGTCATGGCTGCTGACCGTCTCGAAGGCGTCGCCGCGGTTGAAGGCGAGGTGGCCGCTCTCGCGCAGGTCGACCACGTCCCTGACCTGGCCGTGCAGCACCAGCAGGTCGCCGGCCTGCAGCACGAAGTCGTGGTGGGGGCGGCTGATCTGCTGCGCGTCGCGGCTCACCTGCAGCACCTGCAGGCCGCTGCCGCCGTTGAGGTTGGCCTCGTTGATGGTCTTGCCGATCACCGGCGAGTCGTGCGGCACCAGCAGCTCGCTCATGAAGGTGCGGTCGAGGTCCGGGCGCAGCTGGCGCGACAGGCTCTCGCGCGCCGGCAGCAGGCGCTTGCCGATGGTCAGCATGTACAGCATGCCGGCGGCGGCGAAGGCCAGGCCGGCGGCGGTGATCTCGAACATGCCGAACGGCGCCAGGCCGAGCTTGCGCGCTACGCCGTCGACCAGGATGTTGGTCGAGGTGCCGATCATGGTCAGGGTGCCGCCGAGGATGGTGGCGTAGGACAGCGGGATCAGCAGCTTGGAGGGCAGGGTGCCGGAGCGCTTGGCCAGGGCGATGGCCACCGGAGTGAGGATGGCCACCACCGGGGTGTTGTTGAGGAAGGCGGAGATCGCCAGGGCGGTGACGGTCAGGCCGAGCATCACCCGCGTCGGGCTGCTGCCGACCAGCTCGCCCAGCCAGTTGCCGAGGGCGTCGATGCAGCCGGTGCGCTCCAGCGCCGCGGAGATGACGAACATGCAGGCGATGGTCACCGGCGCCGAGTTGGACAGCACGCCGAGCACTTCCCTGGGCTCCAGCAGGCCGGCGACCAGCAGGGCGGCGACGCCGATGGCGGCGACGATGTCCGGGCTCCACTTCTCGCGGACGAAGGCATACAGCACCCAGACCAGCAGGGCGGCGACGAACCAGAGCGACAGCGAGTCCGGGAGCATGGACATCCTTGGGGCGAATCTCGGGTGAGGTATCGGCCCGGCGTCGGTGGCGCGGGCGGCCTCCAACGATAGGAAGGTTTGTTTAGACGGTCAAAGAATGATTTATAAGGTTTATATGTATTTTTTCTATAAAAAGCGCGCCGGGGACGCCTGCGCCGCCTGGCGGCAGCGCTGAGTCTGTCGGCGTCCGTTCACGACGAGCAACTGATCTCCAGATGCTTGCCCCACTCCGGCGGGCGTTCGGCGTAGCGCTCCATCCCCGGCTGTTCGGCGAACGGTCGCGCCAGCACCGCGTGCAGCTCGCGCACCAGGCTGTAGTCGCCCCGCTCGGCGGCCTCGATGGCCTGCTGGGCCAGGTAGTTGCGCAGCACGTAGCGCGGATTGACCGCGTGCATCCGCGCGCATCGCGCGGCCTGGTCGTCGCTGCCTTCGCGGGCCAGGCGGGCGAGCAGGTCGGCGCCCCAGGCGTCGAAGCCGGCCAGATCGACGAAGTCCGTGCGCAGGACGCGCAGGGCTTCGGCGGCCGGCGCATCGCCCAGGCGGCGGAAGAACAGCGGGTAGTCCACGCCGCCCATCTGCATCAGCGCCAGCAGGCGCTGCACCAGGGCCTCGTCGCCGTCCTCGGCCGTGCGCAGGCCGAGGCGCAGACGCATGCGCTGCAGCCAGGCGGCCTGGTAGCGCGGCAGGAAGCGGCCGAGCGCTTCGCGCAGCTCGTCCACCGCCACCAGCGGAGTCAGCGCCTGGCCCAGCGCGGAGAGGTTCCAGTGGGCGATCGGCACCTGGTTCTCGAAGCTGTAGCGCCCGCCGCTGTCGGAGTGGTTGCACACGTGGCGGGCGTCGAAGTCGTCGAGGAAGGCGTAGGGACCGTAGTCGAAGGTCAGGCCGAGCAGCGACATGTTGTCGGTGTTCATCACCCCGTGGCAGAAGCCGTAGGCCTGCCACAGGGCGATCAGCTCGGCGGTGCGCTCGACCACCTGGCCGAACATGGCGGCGAACGGCTGCTCCTGCGCGCGGCACTCGGCGAAGTGGCAGTCCAGGGCGTGCTCGGCGAGCTGGCGCAGGGCGTCGTGCTGGCGGGTGTAGTAGAAGAACTCGAAGTGGCCGAAGCGCAGGTGGCTGGGCGACAGGCGCAGCAGCGTGGCGGCGGTCTCGGCGCGCTCGCGCCATACCGGGGTGTCGGAGGCCACCACGCACAGCGCGCGGGTGGTGGGGATGCCCAGCGCGGCCAGGTGTTCGCTGGCGAGGAATTCGCGGATCGAGCTGCGCAGCACCGCGCGGCCGTCGCCCATGCGTGAGTAGGGGGTGTAGCCGGCACCCTTGAGATGCAGGTCCCAGTGCTCGCCGGCGGCGTTGACCACCTCGCCGAGCAGCAGGCCGCGGCCGTCGCCGAGCTGCGGGTTGTACATGCCGAACTGGTGGCCGGAGTAGACCATCGCCCGCGGCTCGGCGCTGCTCCACAGCTGCTGTCCGGCGCACAGCGCGACGAACTCCGCCCGTGCGCTCTCGGCCGGATCGAGGTCGAGCAGCGCCATGGCCGCCGGGCTGGCCACCACCAGGCGCGGCTGCTCGATCGGCTGCGGCGCCACGGCGGTGGAGAAGGTGTCGCCCAGGCGGGCGAAGCGGTTGTCGAATTCGAGCTGGTCGAGAGTGGTCACGGCGGCCTCCGGCAATTCCCGAGCATTGTGCTGGGAATTGCCGGAGGCCGTCCAGTCACTCCCGGTTCGCGCGCTCGGCAGGCTTGACGCTGGCGGCGGGCGGCAGCGGCTGGCCGCTGACCACCTGCAGCTGCTGGCCCTGCAGGTTCTTCAGGAAGACGTCGAGCTGGCGAAAGGCGATGTCGATGTCGTGCTCGCGGAACAGCCGCTCGATCTCGCGGTTGATCTCGTCGATCGCCGCGTTGCGGTCGCCCAGTTCGCGCACGTGGATGCGCAGCTCGTGGTCGAGGGTGCTCTCGTTGAAGGTGAGGAACAGCACGGTCGGCTCCGGCTCCTTGAGCACCCGCGGGTTGTCGCGGGCGATCTGCAGCAGCAGGCGGCGCACCAGCTCGAGGTCGGAGCCGTAGGCGACGCCGATCTTGATGGTGACGCGGGTGACCGTGTCGCTCAGCGACCAGTTGATCAACTGGCTGGTGATGAAGGTCTTGTTGGGGACGATGATTTCCTTGCGGTCGAAGTCGACGATGGTGGTGGCGCGGATGCGGATCTTGCTCACCGAGCCTGACAGGTTGCCGATGGTCACCACGTCGCCGATGCGTACCGGGCGCTCGAACAGGATGATCAGGCCGGAGATGAAGTTGGCGAAGATCTCCTGCATGCCGAAGCCGATGCCCACCGACAGCGCCGCGACCAGCCACTGCAGCTTGTCCCAGCTCAGGCCCATGGTCGACAGGGTGCTGACCAGGCCGAAGGCGACGATGGCGTAGGACAGCAGGGTGGTGGTGGCGTAGGCGCTGCCCTGGGCCAGGTTGAGGCGCGACAGCACCAGCATTTCCAGCAGACCCGGCAGGTTGCGCGCCAGCGCCAGGGTGATGGCCAGGATCACCCCGGCGCCGATGAGATCGCCCAGGCTGATCGGCACGCGCACGGCGGTGTCGCCACTGCCGCTGGTGTACTGGTAGAGGGTCACGCTGTCGAGGTAGGTGAACACCGCCAGCAGGTCGGCCCAGACGAAGTAGAAGATGCCGACGAAGCCGAGCAGCAGGCCCAGGCGCACCAGGCGCAGGGATTGCTGGTTGACCTGCTCCAGCGCCAGGGTCGGCTCCTCGATCAGCTCGCCGCCGTCGGCGCCCTCGCGCGGCGCGGCCTGGCGGCGCGCCTGGGCGCGCTGCAGGGCCAGGCGGCGGGCGGCGACGTCGAGGCCGTGCAGCACCGCCGACTGCACCACCGTCCAGATGGCGATGATGTACAGGCTGTCGAGCAGGCGGCCGGTGAGCTTGAGTGCGGTGTAGTAGTAGCCGAAGCCGACCAGCACCACGTGGGCCAGCGGCAGGCCGACCAGCAGCAGCGCGGCGACGAAGTGCAGCACCCGCGAGCCGAAGAACGGCGGCTGGCTGAGCATGATGCGCAGCAGGATCCAGCTCATCAGCAGGAAGCCGCTGAGGACGATGAAGATGCCCAGCACGTCGTCGGCCAGGCCGGACAGCTGGCGCTCGGCGATGCTCACCACCAGGACCATCGGCATCACCACCAGGCCCAGCTGGCGTACCTGGCGGTACAGGCTCTGCACCCGCGCCGAATCCCAGCCGAAATGCCGCTCGACCACGCTGCCGCGGGCCAGCAGGCGGTAGCTGACGCCGAACACCAGCATGGCCTGGGACAGCTTGAGCAGCGACTCGCCAAAGATGGTGGTGCCGGCCTGCGGGTCGCGGATCAGCACCACGCCGCAGGCGGCGACGATCAGCGGCAGTGGCAGCACCAGCAGGAAGTGGCAGAGCACCGCCAGCGGGGTGAGCGTCTGCCGGTAGCGGCGCAGCTGGGAGAGTTCGTCGTCGATGTGCGCCAGCTGGCGGCGCAGCCAGGGGCGGCCGCCGATCAGCGCGGCGAGCAGCACCACCAGCGGCAGGAACAGCAGCGGCTGGCCGATCAGGCCGTGACCGATGACGGTGGCGCTGTCGCGGATCGGCAGAGCCTCGAGCTGGCGCTGCAGGCGGCCGGGCACTTCCTTGAACCAGTCCAGATCGAGCGGCTTGTTGCTGGCGATCCAGAACATCTGCTCGTCGAGGGTGCGGCTGAGGCTGGCGCTGGTGGCCAGCAGCTCCTTCTGGTTGAGCTGCAGGGTGATGGCCTGGGTCAGCAGGTTGCCCAGCTCGGTGTTGAGGCGGTCGAGCAGCTCCAGGCGCGCGCGGGCCAACTGTTCCAGCTGGCTGCGCAGCTCGGGGCTGACGCTCTCGCTCGGCTGGCTGGCGAGCAGGTTGGCGACGTACTGGGTCGGATTGACGATCTCGGCGCGGCGCTGGTTCAGCTCGAACTGGTACAGGCGCAGGTCGGCGATCTCGTTGGCGAGGTTCTTGTCCGCGCTGACCTTGGGCAGGGCGTTCTTCTGCTGGTAGAGGATACGGGTCAGCAGCAGGCTGCCCTTGAGCACGGCGATCTGCTCGTCGAGGGCCTGCTCGGCCTGCTTCAGGCCGTCGAGCTGCTGCTTGGTCTCGATGTTCTTGCGGATCAGCGCGTTGGCCCGGTCGGTGGACTTGAGCAGGTAGTCGCTGAGCGCCAGGTTGAGGTCGGCCTGGGTGGCCAGCAGGCTGCCGCCCTGGTTGCCCTGGCTCTCGCGCGACAGCTGGGCCACGGTTTCCGCCGATTCCTCGCGGCGCTTCTCGTTGAGGCTGTTCTGCAGGGCGAGGATTTCCGCCTCGAGCAGGGTGGTGCGCTGGCTCAGCAGGGCGCGCTGGCTGGCGCTGAGATCCTGCAGGGCGGTGGTGCCGGCCAGCTCCTGGCGGCGCAGCTGGGAGACCGCCTCCAGGGCGGCCAGCTCGCTCTGCAGCATGGCCTGCTGCTCGGCGCCGAGCGGCTGGTTGTTGTCCTTGCCGTCCTTGAGGATGTCGCGGATGACCTGGGCGCGCGCCTGGTTGGCGCTGATCTCCGACTGGGCGCGCTCGGGACGGGTCTGCGCGTTGATCAGCGCATTGGTGGCCTGGGCCAGCTGGGTCTGGCTGTCGCTGAGCTGGGTCAGGCGCTCGGCGAGCAGGCCTTCCAGCTGGGCGACGGGCAGGCCGGCGTAGCGCTTGGCCAGTTGCTCGGCGGGCACCGGCACCAGCTGCTTGAGTTCGCGCTGGGCCTCCTGGGTCTGCCTGGGGGCGGCGGCCAGCTGCTGCTTGAGCCGGTTCAGCTCGTCGCTGCTGCTCTGCAGCGTCTGCAGGTTGGCGAGGGTCTTCTGCAGGGTGTCCTGCAGGGCCTTGTGCTCGGCCTCCGGCAGCTTGCGGCCTTCGAGGCCGTCGAGCTGCTTCTGCACCGCGGTGGCGCTGGGCAGGTTACCGGCGGCGCCGGCGAGGGGGGCGAGCAGCACGAGGCCGAGGAACAGGGAAACCAGAAACGAACGGTACTGGAACATCATAAGCGCGAGGGTTTCGGTTGGGGGATCGGCAAGCCTACTGGCGCAGCGCCGCCGCGACAAGGCAGCCGGTCCGGAAATGGCCATGCCCGACGACCGGGCACTCAGAACATCAGGGTCGGCCCGGCGCCGCCGGCGGGCAGCTTGAGGCCGACCTTGCGGATGCGGTTGCCTTCCATCTGCGCCACCGTCCAGGTGCGCCCGGCCCATTCGACCTGGTCGCCGACCACCGGTTCGCCGCCGATCAGGTGGGCGATGAACGGGCCGAGCTGCTGGGCGGGGTCGGTGCCGTCCAGCCTGAGGCCGTAGAGCGCCGCCACCGGTCCCAGCTCGGCGTCGCCCTCGAGGACGAAGTCGCCGAAGAAGCGCAGGTCCTGGCCGCGCTTGGGCGCCTCGCTGAACAGTTTGCCGAGTGCCGGCAGGTCCTTCTCGTGGCCGATCACGCAGAGGATGTCGCCGGCCTCCAGGCGGGTGCTGCCGCTGGGGTGGAGCAGTTCGCGGCCGCGGAACAGTGCAGCGATGCGCGTGCCATCGGGCATCTTCAGTTCGCGCAGCGGGGCGCCGACGCACCAGCGGTCGGCGCGCAGCTTGTAGACGAACAGCTCCCACTGGCTGGTGGGGTGGATCTGCAGGCCGGCGCGGGAGATCGGCGCCGGTTGCGGCGGTACCTCGACGCGGGTCTTGCGCGCCGCCCAGCCGAGGGTGCCGCCCTGCAGCACCAGCGACACCAGCACGATGAAGAACGCCACGTTGAAGAACAGCTGGGCATTGGGCAGGCCGGCGACCAGCGGGAATACCGCGAGGATCACCGGCACCGCGCCGCGCAGGCCGATCCAGGAGATGAACAGGCGCTCGCGGAAGTGGAAGGCGCGGAACGGCAGCAGGCCGACGAACACCGCCAGCGGGCGGGCGAACAGGATCATCCACAGCGACAGGGCCAGTGCCGGCACGGCGATCGGCAGCAGCTCGCTGGGGGTGAGCAGCAGGCCGAGGATCAGGAACATGCCGATCTGGCTGAGCCAGGCCAGGCCGTCGAACATGTGCAGGATGCCGTGGCGGTTGCGGATCGGCCGGTTGCCGAGCAGCAGGCCGCAGCTGTAGACGGTCAGGATGCCGCTGCCGCCGATCTCGCCGGACAGGGCGTAGAGCATGACGCCGCCGCTGACCGCCAGCAGCGGATACAGGCCGTCGGCTACCGACAGGCGATTGACCAGCTGCAGCAGCAGCCAGCCGCCGCCCAGGCCGAGGAGGATGCCGATGCCGAACTGCTGGATCAGGCTGATCAGCACGTCGGAGGCGGTCAGGCTCTGCCCGGAGGCGAGGACGCCGATCAGGGTCACGGTGAGGAACATCGCCATCGGGTCGTTGCTGCCCGACTCGATCTCCAGGGTCGGCCCGACCCGCTCGTTGAGGCCCTTGCCGTTGAGCAGGTTGAACACCACGGCGGCGTCGGTGGAGCCGACGATGGCGCCGATCAGCATGCCTTCCAGCAGCTTGAGGTCGAACAGCCAGGCGGCGGCCAGGCCGGTCAGCCCGGAGGTGATCACCACGCCGAGGGTGGCCAGCGACATGGCCGGCCACAGCGCCACGCGGAAGGTGGCCACCCGGGTGCGCATGCCACCGTCGAGGAGGATCATCGCCAGCGCCAGGTTGCTGACCGTATAGGCCAGCGAATAGTCGTTGAACACGATGCCGCCGATGCCGTCGACCCCGGCGACCATGCCCACGGCGAGGAAGATCACCAGCACCGGGATGCCGATGCGCGCCGAGAACGAGCTGACCAGGATGCTGACGCCGACCAGCAGTGCGCCGATGAAGAACAGGCTGTTGACGGCGGCGGTATCCACGGCAGGCTCCGAAGCGGGTTGACGGGCAGGCAGAAATCATGCACTGGGCGTGCCAAGGGATTCTAACCCGTTGATTTGGCGCATGGTCGGAAAAATATCGGGTTTTTGCGTCAGGCCGGCGATCGTTGCGCAGGGGCTGTGCCGCTCGTGCGGGGCGCGCCTGCGCCGGGCGGGGGCAACTGGTAAACTCGCCGCCACTCCCGACCCACCTCTCAGCGCTGGCCGCCGTGCGCGACCGGCCACTCGCGGATTCGCCGATGAACTACCGTCACGCCTTCCACGCCGGCAACCATGCCGACGTGCTCAAGCACGCCGTCCTCTGCCGCCTGCTCGCCCTGCTGGCACGCAAGGACAAGCCCTTCGCCTACCTCGACAGCCACGCCGGCGTCGGCCTCTACGACCTGGCCGGCGAACAGGCCGGCAAGACCGGCGAGTGGCTGCAGGGCATCGCCCGCCTGTGGGGGCGCGACGACCTGCCGGCGCTGCTCGACGACTACTGCGCGACCATCGCCGCGCTCAACCCGGACACCGGGCTGCGCTACTACCCCGGCTCGCCGGAGATCGCCCGCCGGCTGACCCGCGCCCAGGATCGCGTGCTGCTCAACGAGAAGCACCCCGAGGACGGTCGCCTGCTCAAGGACAACATGGCCGGCGACCGCCGGGTCACCGTGCACCTGGGCGAGGGCTGGCTCCTGGCCAAGGCACTGCTGCCGGTGGCGGAGAAGCGCGCGCTGCTGCTGATCGACCCGCCGTTCGAGCAGGCCGACGAGCTGGAGCGCTGCGTCGAGTCGCTGAACACCGCCATCGCGCGGATGCGCCAGGCGGTGGTGGCGATCTGGTATCCGATCAAGGATGCGCGCCAGCTCAGGCGCTTCTACCAGGACCTCTCGAAGAGCGGTGCGCCCAAGCTGCTGCGCGCCGAGCTGTGGGTGCACCCCACCGACAACCCGGCCGGTCTCAACGGCTCCGGCCTGGTCATCGCCAACCCGCCGTGGCCGCTGGAGGACGAGCTGCGCGAGCTGCTGCCGTATCTGGCGACGCAACTGGCGCAGAGCCAGGGCGGCTGGCGGCTGGACTGGCTGATCGAGGAGAAGGCCGGCGGCTGAGTTGGTTGGCGCTCGGTGAGGCGGGTGTCCGCCCGTAGGGTGCGCCGTGCGCACCTGCGGTGTCGTGGTGCGCACGGCGCACCCCTACGATGCCGCTGTCCGGCGTGGGCATGCATCGCGGGCCGGACGCGGAGCGTCCAGGGCTCCGGCTCCCACGCTGGAGCGTGGGAGCCATCGAGATATCCTTATTCGGGCAGGCACACCCCGGTGCCGCGCAGGCCGCAGTAGCCGCCGGGGTTCTTCGCCAGGTACTGCTGGTGGTAGGCCTCGGCGTAGTAGAACGGCACCTCGGCGCGGATCTCGGTGGTGATTGGCCCGAAGCCGGCGCGGGCCAGTTCGGCGGCGAAGGCCTCGGCGCTGGCGCGCGCCTCGGCCAGTTGCTCCGCCGTGCTGCAGTAGATCGCCGAGCGGTACTGGGTGCCGACGTCGTTGCCCTGGCGCATGCCCTGGGTCGGGTCGTGGGCCTCCCAGAACGCCTTGAGCAGGGCCTTGAGGCTGGTCTGGCGCGGATCGTAGAGCACGCGCACCACCTCGGTATGCCCGGTCAGCCCGGAGCAGACTTCCTCGTAGGTCGGGTTGGGGGTATGGCCGCCGGCATAGCCCGCCGCGGTCACCCACACTCCCGGCTGCTGCCACAGGCGCCGCTCGGCGCCCCAGAAGCAGCCGAGGCCGAACTGCACCTCCTCCAGCCCGTCGGGGAACGGCGGCAGCAGCGGATTGCCGTTGACATGGTGCCGCTCGGGCACCGGCATGGCGCTGGCGCGCCCGGGCAGCGCCTGCTCGGCACTGGGCAGGGCGAGCTTGTGGGCGAGAATCTGGGAACGCAGGGGCATGGCTGCCTCCTCGGCAAGGCGGTGAGTCGTTCGTCTAACTTGCCCGCCTGCGCCTCTGCCTGCAACCCTTGGCGGGCCGTCGGCGACCTTTGTCCGTCCTGTCACATCCTGTTAATACTGGCAGGCCGCCGGGCTGTGCGCCGAACATGCGTGCGGATTAAGCTGGCGGCATTTTTCACGTGAACCAAGGGTAACCATCATGCACACAGGATTCATGCAGCGGCTGCGTCGCGGCCTGTTGCTGGCCCTGCTCGGCGCCGCGCTGCCGGCCGGCGCCGCCGCGGAGGCCACCGGCAACGACGACAGCCAGCACGAGCAGGGCAGCGAGACTTCCGGCAATCAGGTCAGCCAGCTGGATGGCGCCGAGCAGGCGCGCTACCTGGCCGAACTCAAGCACCTCTATCCGCGCCAGGCGCCGCGCAAGGCGCTGCTGGAGCACTGCAACCGCCTGCTGGAAAGCTACGCGCTGCGCAGCGGCTATCGGGTCGGCGAGGCGCGCCGCGACGATCTGCTCTACCAGCTGAGCCTCCTCGGTGATGGCAGCCTCAACGTGCGCGAGGAAATCCGCAGCGCCGACGGCAGTCGGGTCGAGGTGCGCAACCATCCGGTGGCGCTGTTCGGCGTCGATCCGTTCGTGCGCTACGAGTGCCCGAACCGCGGGCCCTCCTGCCAGGTGCTCAACCCGCAGGACGGCTCGCCGCTGCTGACCCTGGTGCGCGACCACGCCGGGGTGGCCGAGCTGGCCAAGGCGATGAGCTTCCTGATCCGTGATCTGCAGAAGGGCTGAGTTTCCCGGGCTGCAAACAGAAACCCCGCCTTTCGGCGGGGTTTCTGTTTGTGCGGCGGACGTAGGCGGCGCTTACAGCAGCAGCGAACGGATCTCCGCCAGCAGGTCGGCCAGACGGCGGGTGAAGCGGGCCGCGGCGGCGCCGTTGATCACGCGGTGATCGTAGGACAGCGACAGCGGCAGCATCAGCCGGGGCTGGAAGGCCTTGCCGTCCCACACCGGCTGCATGCTCGCCTTGGACACGCCGAGGATCGCCACCTCCGGCGCGTTGACGATCGGCGTGAAGCCGGTGCCGCCGATGTGGCCGAGGCTGGAGATGGTGAAGCAGGCGCCCTGCATGTCGTCGGCCGACAGCTTCTTGGTGCGCGCCTTCTCCGCCAGCTCGGCGGCCTCGGCGGCCAGCTGCAGCAGGCTCTTCTGGTCGACGTTGCGGATCACCGGCACCAGCAGGCCGTCCGGGGTGTCCACGGCGAAGCCGATGTGCACGTACTTCTTGCGGATCAGCGCCTTGCCGCTGGGGGCCAGCGAGCTGTTGAAGTCCGGCAGCTCGCGCAGCACGTGGGCGCAGGCCTTGAGCAGGAACGGCAGCACGGTCAGCTTGACGCCGGCCTTCTCGGCCACCGCCTTCTGCGCGGTGCGGAAGGTCTCCAGCTCGCTGATGTCGGCCGACTCGAACTGGGTGACGTGCGGCACGTTGAGCCAGCTGCGGTGCAGGTTGGCGGCGCCGACCTGCATCAGGCGGGTCATCGCCACTTCCTCGATCTCGCCGAACTTGGCGAAGTCGACGACCGGGATCGGCGGGATGCCGGCGCCGGCGCTCACGCCGGCTTCCGGCGCGGCCTTGGCCTTGTGCATCATGCCCTTGACGTAGGCCTGCACGTCTTCCTTGAGCACGCGGCCCTTCGGACCGGTGGCCGGCACGTCGGCCAGCTCGACGCCGAACTCGCGGGCCAGCATGCGCACCGCCGGGCCGGCGTGCACCTTGCCGGCGCTGCCGCTCGGCGCGCCGACCGGGCCCGGCACCTTGGCCGGGGCCGCCGGAGCAGCGGCGGCAGGCGCAGGTGCAGCAGCGACGGGGGCGGCAGCCGGAGCTGCAGCGGCTACCGGGGCTGCCACCGGCGCGGCGCCGGCCACGCGCAGGGTGAGGATCAGCGCGCCGGTGCCGACCTCGTCGTTGAGGGCGATCGCCACGCTGTCGACCACGCCGGCCTGCGGGCAGGGAATCTCCATGCTCGCCTTGTCCGACTCCAGCACGATCAGCGACTGATCGGCTTCGACCGCGTCGCCGGCCTTGACCAGCACCTCGATGACGCGCGCCTTGCCGGACGAGCCGATGTCCGGCACGTGCACCGGCTGCAGGCTCTCCGCCGCCGCAGCGGCCGGAGCCGCGACGGGAGCGGGTTCGGCGGCCACGGGGGCGGGCGCCGCGGCGGGGGCTTCGGCGGCCGGTGCCGGGGCCGCAGTGGCGCCCTCGGCTTCCAGCTCGAGCAGTTCGTCGCCGGTCTTCAGCTTGTCGCCCAGCTTGATCTTCAGGCTCTTGATCACCCCGGCCTTGGGTGCCGGGACTTCCATGCTGGCCTTGTCGGATTCCAGGGTCAGCAGGCTCTGGTCGGCCTCGATGCGGTCGCCGACCTTGACCAGCAGCTCGATCACTTCACCTTCGCCGCTGCCGATATCGGGTACGCGAATCAGTTCACTCATGGCTCGCTCCTCAGCAGTCCAGCGGGTTGGCTTTGTTGGTGTCGATGCCGAACTTGGCGATGGCCTCGGCCACCACTGTACGGTCGATCTCGCCGCGGTCGGCCAGGGCCTCCAGCGCGGTCAGCACCACCCAGTAGCGGTCCACCTCGAAGAAGTGGCGCAGCTTCTTGCGGCTGTCGCTGCGGCCGAAGCCGTCGGTGCCGAGCACCTTGTACTCCTTGACCGGGACCCATTGGCGGATCTGGTCGGCGAACAGCTTCATGTAGTCGGTGGAGGCGACCACCGGGCCGCGGCGGCCGGACAGGCACTGCTCGACGTAGGTCAGCTCGGGCTTCTGTTCCGGGTGCAGGCGGTTGCGGCGCTCCACGGCCAGGCCCTCGCGGCGCAGCTCGTTGAAGCTGGTGACGCTCCACACGTCGGCGCCGATGTTGTAGTCCTCGCGGAGGATCTTCGCCGCCTCGCGCACCTCGCGCAGGATGGCGCCGGAACCCATCAGCTGCACGTGGCAGGCGGCGTCGCGCTGGTCTTCCTCGAGCAGGTACATGCCCTTGATGATGCCGTCCTCGACGCCCTGCGGCATGGCCGGCTGGGCGTAGGCCTCGTTCATCGCGGTCAGGTAGAAGAACACGTTCTGCTGTTCTTCGGTCATCTGACGGATGCCTTCGCGGATGATCACCGCCATCTCGTAGGCGTAGGTCGGGTCGTAGGTGCGGCAGTTGGGGATGGTCGAGGCCAGGATGTGGCTGTGGCCGTCCTCGTGCTGCAGGCCTTCGCCGTTGAGCGTGGTGCGGCCGGCGGTGCCGCCGATCAGGAAGCCGCGCGCACGGCTGTCGCCGGCCGCCCAGGCCAGGTCGCCGATGCGCTGGAAGCCGAACATCGAGTAGAACACGTAGAACGGCAGCATCGGCTGGTTGTGGTTGCTGTAGGCGGTCGCCGCGGCGATCCAGCTGGACATGGCGCCGGCCTCGTTGATGCCTTCCTCGAGGATCTGGCCCTTCTTGTCCTCGCGGTAGAACATCACCTGGTCCTTGTCCACCGGCTGGTACAGCTGGCCGACCGAGGAGTAGATGCCGAGCTGGCGGAACATGCCTTCCATGCCGAAGGTGCGCGCCTCGTCGGGGATGATCGGCACGATGCGGCTACCGAGATCCTTGTCCTTGACCAGCTGCGACAGGATGCGCACGAAGGCCATGGTGGTGGAGATCTCGCGCTCGCCGGTGCCGTCGAGGATCGCCTTGAGGGTCTCCAGCGGCGGGGTCGGGATGCTGAAGCTCCTGCTGCGGCGCTGCGGCACGAAGCCGCCCAGCTTCTCGCGGCTCTTCAGCAGGTACTTCATCTCCGGGCTGTCCGGCTCGGGCTTGTAGAACGGCAGCTCTTCCAGCTTGTCGTCCGGGATCGGGATGCCGAAGCGGTCGCGGAAGGCCTTGAGGCTCTCGATGTCGACCTTCTTGACGTTGTGGGTGATGTTCTGCGCCTGGCCGGCACCGGTGCCGTAGCCCTTGATGGTCTTGGCCAGCACCACGGTCGGCTGGCCGGTGTGGTTGACCGCCTGGTGGTAGGCCGCGTAGACCTTGAACGGGTCATGGCCGCCACGGTTGAGCGCCCAGATCTCCTCGTCGGACATGTCCTTGACCATCTCCAGCAGCTCCGGACGGGCGCCGAAGAAGTGCTCGCGGACGAACTTGCCGTCGTTGGCCTTGTAGTTCTGGTACTCGCCGTCGACCACCTCGTCCATGCGCTTCTGCAGCAGGCCCTTGGTGTCCTTGGCGAACAGCGGATCCCACAGGCGGCCCCAGATCACCTTGACCACGTTCCAGTCTGCGCCGCGGAACACGCCTTCCAGTTCCTGGATGATCTTGCCGTTGCCGCGCACCGGGCCGTCGAGGCGCTGCAGGTTGCAGTTGACCACGAAGATCAGGTTGTCCAGCTTCTCGCGGCCGGCCAGGGCGATGGCGCCGAGGGATTCCGGCTCGTCGGTCTCGCCGTCGCCGAGGAAGCACCAGACCTTCTGCTTGCCGGCGGGGATGAAGCCGCGGTGCTCCAGGTACTTCATGAAGCGCGCCTGGTAGATCGCCTGGATCGGGCCGAGACCCATGGACACGGTGGGGAACTGCCAGAAGTCCGGCATCAGCCACGGGTGCGGGTAGGAGGACAGGCCCTGGCCGTCCACCTCCTGGCGGAAGTTGTTCAGCTGGTCTTCGCTGATGCGGCCCTCGAGGAAGGCGCGGGCGTAGACGCCGGGGGAGGCGTGGCCCTGGAAGTAGATCAGGTCGCCGCCATGCTCTTCGGTCGGCGCCTTGAAGAAGTAGTTGAAGCCGATGTCGTACAGGGTCGCGCTGGAGGCGAAGGTGGAGATGTGACCGCCCAGGTCCGGATCCTTCTTGTTCGCGCGCATCACGGTCGCCAGGGCGTTCCAGCGGATCAGCGAGCGGATGCGTCGCTCCATGAACAGGTCGCCCGGCATGCGGGCTTCATGGGTGACCGGAATGGTGTTGCGATACGGAGTGGTGATGGCGTACGGCAGCTGGGTGCCGGTGCGCGAGGCCAGCTCACCCATGCGGGTCAGCAGGTAGTGGGCGCGGTTTTCACCTTCACGATCGAGGACGGACTCCAGGGCGTCCAGCCATTCCTGGGTTTCGACGGGATCGAGATCTTGCATGGCTTGCTCCAGGGCGGAAAGGCTTCCAGAATCGGTTGCCGGATAGAGCGCGGCCGGGCTTGTGGGCGGCCGCAGCGAATTTTGTGTTTGTCGGACCAGGGCTGTTGCAGCCTGTCCGCACCGGGGGTGTCCCGGTCGCGCTTGTAGTTTTACTACATATTCACGGCAAAAGCAGCACCCCGCGACAAACGTCCAGTAGCAAAACTACAGCGCCGCCGACGGCCGCCGGGGCGCGATTAAGGATAGACCATGAGCCTCCCCTCCCTGATCGACCTGCCCGCGGAACTCAATGCCCTGGTCGAGCACAGCTTGCAGGGCCTGCGCGCCCGTCTCGATGATGCAGGTCAACAGGCCCTGGCGGCCTGGCCGGCGGCGCGCCACGCCGCGCTGGCGCGGGCGCTGGGCGCCAGCGACTTCGTCGCCGAGCTGGCCGTGCGCGACGCCGCCATGCTGCTCGAGCTGGCCGAGAGCGGCGAGCTAGAGCGAGCGCTGGGCGCCGGCGAGCTGCGCGACCAGCTGGCCGCGGCGCTGGAGGGCTGCGCCAGCGAGGACGATCTGGCCCGGCGCCTGCGCCGCTACCGCAACCGCCAGCAGACGCGGATCATCTGGCGCGACGTCAACCGCCTGGCCGACCTGGCCGCGACCTGCCGCGACCTCTCCGATCTGGCCGACGCCAGCATCGACCTGGCCTACCGCTGGCTGTACGCCCAGCAGTGCGCGCAGTCCGGCACGCCGATCGGCGCGCGCAGCGGCGAGGCGCAGCATCTGGTGATCCTCGGCATGGGCAAGCTCGGTGCCTTCGAGCTCAACCTGTCCTCGGACATCGACCTGATCTTCGCCTACCCCGAGGGCGGCGAGACCACGGGCGCGCGCCGCTCGCTGGACAACCAGGAGTTCTTCACCCGCGTCGGCCAGAAGCTGATCAAGGCGCTGGACGCGCTGACCGTCGACGGCTTCGTGTTCCGCGTCGACATGCGCCTGCGCCCCTACGGCTCCGGCGGCCCGCTGGTGTACAGCTTCAACGCCATGGAGCAGTACTACCAGGACCAGGGCCGCGACTGGGAGCGCTACGCGATGATCAAGGCGCGCGTGGTGGCCGGCGACCAGGCCGCCGGCGCGCAGCTGCAGCAGATGCTGCGGCCGTTCGTCTACCGCCGCTACCTGGACTTCTCGGCGATCGAGGCGCTGCGTAGCATGAAGCAGCTGATCCAGCAGGAGGTGCGGCGCAAGGGCATGACCGAGAACATCAAGCTCGGCGCCGGCGGCATCCGCGAGGTGGAGTTCATCGCCCAGGCCTTCCAGCTGATCCACGGCGGCCGCGACCTCAGCCTGCAGCAGCGGCCGCTGCTCAAGGTGCTCGACACCCTGGCCGGGCAGGGCTACCTGCCGCCGCCGGTGGTCGACGAACTCAAGGACGGCTACCGCTTCCTGCGCTACCTGGAGCACGCCCTGCAGGCGATCGCCGACCGCCAGACGCAGATGCTCCCCGACGGCGAGCTGGAGCGCGCGCGGGTGGCCTTCATCATGGGCTTCCCCGGCTGGAATGCGCTGCTCGACCAGCTGGCGCACTGGCGCGGGCGCATCGACTGGCACTTCCGCCAGGTGATCGCCGATCCCGACGAGGACGGCGGCGCCAGCCTGGCCGGCGTCGGCGACGAGTGGCTGCCGCTGTGGCAGGGCGCCCTCGAGCCCGAGGCGGCCCAGCACCACCTGGCCGACGCCGGCTTCGCCGATCCCGCCAGCGCCTGGCAGCGCCTGGAGGGCCTGCTGCACGGCTCGCAGGTGCGCGCCATGCAGCGCCTGGGGCGCGAGCGGCTGGACGCCTTCATGCCGGGCCTGCTCGCCGCGATGGTCGCCCACGGCAATCCCGACCTGCTGCTCGAGCGCGTGCTGCCGCTGGTCGAGGCGGTGGCGCGGCGCTCGGCCTACCTGGTGCTGCTGTCCGAGAACCCCGGCGCCCTGGCGCGCCTGCTGACCCTGTGCGCCGCCAGTCCCTGGGTGGCCGAGCAGATCGCCCGCTACCCGCTGCTGCTCGACGAACTGCTCAACGAGGGGCGCCTGTACAGCCCGCCGGGCAAGGACGAACTGGCCGCCGAGCTGCGCGAGCGCCTCACCCGCATCCCCGAGGACGACCTGGAGCAGCAGATGGAGGCGCTGCGCCACTTCAAGCTGGCCCACGGCCTGCGCGTGGCCGCCTCGGAGATCGCCGGCAGCCTGCCGCTGATGAAGGTGTCCGACTACCTGACCTGGCTGGCCGAGGCGATCCTCGAGCAGGTGCTGCAGCTGGCCTGGCGCCAGGTCGGCCTGCGCCACGGCTACCCGCGCCGTGGCGACGGCAGCAGCGCCGGCGAGCCGGAGTTCGTCATCGTCGGCTACGGCAAGGTCGGCGGCATCGAGCTGGGCCACAGTTCCGATCTGGACCTGGTGTTCATCCACAACGGCGACCAGCAGCACGAGACCGACGGCGCCAAGCCGATCGACAGCGCGCAGTTCTACACCCGCCTGGGCCAGCGCATCATCCACCTGCTCACCGCGCAGACCGCCTCCGGCGCGCTGTACGAGGTCGACATGCGTCTGCGCCCGTCCGGCGCGGCCGGCCTCCTGGCCAGCTCGCTGGCGGCCTTCGAGCGCTACCAGGAGGGCGAGGCCTGGACCTGGGAGCACCAGGCGCTGGTGCGCGCCCGCGTGCTGGCCGGCTCCGCCGCGGTCGGCGCGCGCTTCGAGGCGATCCGCGCCCAGGTGCTCGGCCGCGAGCGTGACGGCGCCGCGCTGCGCGCCGAGGTCAGCGAGATGCGCGCCAAGATGCGCGACAACCTAGGCAGCAAGGCCACCGCCGGCGGCACCGCGGCGGAGGCCTTCGACGCCGCGGCCGCCTTCGATCTCAAGCACGATGCCGGTGGTATCGTCGATATCGAATTTATGGTGCAATATGCCGTTCTCGCCTGGTCGCGGCAGTACCCTGAACTGCTGCGTTTCACCGACAACATCCGCATTCTGGAAGGGCTGGAGCGGGCTGGCCTGATCGCGAGCTCCGACGTCCGACTCCTGCAGGAGGCCTACAAGGCCTATCGCGCAGCCGCCCACCGCCTGGCCTTGCAAAAACAGGCCGGCAGTGTGAGCGGAGACCACTTCCACGAGGAACGCCGCGGCGTGATGCGGATCTGGCGCGAACTGGGGCTGGCCTGAGGCGCCCCGACAACCCCGAATTCTTGTTAGGTTTAGGAGCTGGCAAATTATGTCGATGGCCGATCGTGATGGCGTTATCTGGTATGACGGCGAACTGGTGCCGTGGCGCGAAGCCAACACCCATGTGCTGACCCACTCCCTGCACTACGGCATGGGCGTGTTCGAGGGCGTGCGTGCCTACAACACTCCGGATGGCACCGCGATCTTCCGTCTGCAGGCGCACACCGACCGCCTGTTCGACTCCGCCCACATCATGGGCATGAAGATCCCCTTCACCAAGGAAGAGATCAACGAGGCGACCCGTGCCGCCGTGCGCGAGAATGGTCTGGAAAGCGCCTACATCCGCCCGCTGGCCTTCTACGGCTCGGAAGGCATGGGTATCCGCGCCGACAACCTGAAGGTCCACGTGGTCATCGCCGCCTGGCACTGGGGCGCCTACATGGGCGACGAGGCCCTGGAGCGCGGCATCAAGATCCGCACCAGCTCGTTCACCCGCCACCACGTGAACATCTCCATGACCCGCGCCAAGGCCAGCGGTCACTACATCAACTCGATGCTGGCCCTGCAGGAAGCCGTGTCCGCCGGCGCCGACGAGGCCCTGCTGCTGGATCCGGAAGGCTACGTGGCCGAGGGTTCGGGCGAGAACGTGTTCATCGTCAAGAACGGCGTGATCTACACCCCCGAGGTCACCGCCTGCCTGAACGGCATCACCCGCAATACCGTGCTGACCCTGGCGCGCGAGCTGGGCGTCGAGATCGTCGAGAAGCGCATCACCCGCGACGAGGTGTACATCGCCGACGAGGCCTTCTTCACCGGCACCGCCGCCGAAGTGACCCCGATCCGCGAACTGGACGGCCGCCAGATCGGCGCCGGCCGCCGTGGTCCGGTCACCGAGAAGCTGCAGAAGGCCTACTTCGACCTGGTCACCGGCAAGACCGCTGCCCACGCCGAATGGCGCACCCTGGTCAAGTAAGCACGACCCGGATCCGCGTAGGGTGGGTCAGGCCGCAGGCCGCAACCCACCATCCGGCCCGCCGGGCCGGCCAGCGGTGGATCCGCCGGCGGATGCCTGCGGCATCCCTGGTGGGTTACGCTGCTGGCGCAGCCAACCCACCCTACGATTTCCTGCTTCCGGCTTTTCTATGAACATCCTGATCATCGGCCCCAGCTGGGTGGGCGACATGGTGATGGCGCAGACGCTGTTCCAGTGTCTCAGGCAGCGCCATCCCGACTGCGCCATCGACGTGCTGGCCCCCGAGTGGAGCCGGCCGATCCTCGAACGCATGCCCGAAGTCCGCCAGGCGCTGAGCTTCCCGTTCGGCCACGGCGTGCTCGACCTCGCCGGACGCCGGCGCATCGGCAAGTCGCTGGCCGGCCAGTACGACCAGGCGATCCTGCTGCCCAACTCGCTGAAGTCGGCGCTGGTGCCGTTCTTCGCCGGCATCCGCCAGCGCACCGGCTGGGTCGGCGAGATGCGCTACGGCCTGCTCAACGACGCCCGCAAGCTGGACAAGGCGCGCTACCCGCTGATGATCGAGCGCTTCATGGCCCTGGCCTTCGAGCCGGGTGTGGAGCTGCCCAAACCCTATCCGCGTCCGCAACTGCAGATCGACCCGGCCAGCCGCGCCGCGGCGCTGGCCAAGTTCGGCCTCGAGCTGGACCGCCCGGTGCTGGCGCTGTGCCCCGGCGCCGAGTTCGGCGAGGCCAAGCGCTGGCCGGCCGAGCACTATGCCGCGGTGGCCGACGCCAAGATCCGTGCCGGCTGGCAGGTCTGGCTGTTCGGCTCGAAGAACGACCACCCGGTCGGCGAGGCGATCCGCGAGGAGCTGATGCCCGGACTGCAGGAGGAGGCGGTCAACCTCGCCGGCGAGACCAGCCTGGCCGAGGCCATCGACCTGCTGTCCTGCGCCGCGGCGGTGGTGTCCAACGACTCCGGGCTGATGCACGTGGCCGCCGCGCTGGACCGCCCGCTGGTGGCGGTGTACGGCTCCACCTCGCCGCAGTTCACCCCGCCGCTGGCCGAGCAGGTGGAGATCGTCCGCCTCGGCCTCGACTGCAGCCCGTGCTTCGAACGCACCTGCCGCTTCGGCCACTACAACTGCCTGCGCGACCTGCAGCCGCAGCCGGTGCTGGCGGCGCTCGAGCGCCTGGCCGGCGACCCGCTGGCCGACCCGCTGCCGCTGGAGCACTGAGTGCGCGTCCTGCTGATCAAGACGTCCTCGCTGGGCGACGTCATCCATAGCCTGCCGGCGCTCACCGACGCGCAGCGCGCCATCCCCGGCATCCGTTTCGACTGGGTGGTGGAGGAGGGCTTCGCCGAGATCCCCACCTGGCATCCGGCGGTCGACCGGGTGATCCCGGTGGCCCTGCGCCGCTGGCGCAGGAACCTCTGGCAGACCTGGCGCAGCGGCGAGTGGCAGCAGTTCAAGGCGCGCCTGGCCGAGCGCGACTACGACCTGGTGCTCGACGCCCAAGGCCTGGTCAAGAGCGCCTTGCTCACCCGCTACGCGCGCGGCCCGGTGGCCGGCCTGGATCGCGCCAGCGCCCGCGAGCCGCTGGCCAGTCGCTTCTACGATCGCGGCCTGCCGGTGCCCTGGGGCATGCACGCGGTGGAGCGGCTGCGCCAGCTGTTCGCCCAGGCGCTCGGCTATCCGCTGCCGGCGGAGACCGGTGACTACGCCCTCGACCGCCAGCGCCTGCTCGCCGGCCGCCGCGCCGAGCCTTACCTGCTGCTGCTGCACGGCACCACCTGGACCACCAAGCACTGGCCGGAGCGCTACTGGCGCGAGCTGGCCGAGCTGCTCGGCGCCCAGGGCTGGGCGATCCGCCTGCCGTGGGGCAATGCCGAGGAGAAGGCGCGCGCCGAGCGCATCGCCGCCGGGCTGGCGCACGTGACGGTGCTGCCGAAACTGAATCTGGCCGGCGTCGCCACTGAGCTGGCCGGCGCCCGCGCCTGCGTGGCGGTGGACACCGGCCTCGGCCACCTGGCCGCCGCCCTGGACGTGCCGACCATCTCCCTGTACGGCCCGACCAACCCCGGTTTCACCGGCGCCTACGGCCGCGGCCAGATCCACCTGGCCAGCGACTTCCCCTGCGCGCCCTGCCTGAAGAAGACCTGCGCCTACCAGCCCTCGGCCGAGGATCGCCAGCGTTTCGACCTGGCCACGGAACAGCCGCTGTGCTTCACCCGTCTCGACCCGGCACGGATCGCCGCCGAGCTGGCGGCCCTGCTGCCTGCGAGAATCGTCTGATGCAACTGGCCTTCGTGCTGTACAAGTACTTCCCCTTCGGTGGCCTGCAGCGCGACTTCCTGCGCATCGCCCTGGAATGCCAGCGCCGCGGCCACGCCATCCGCGTCTACACGCCGATCTGGGAAGGCGAGGTGCCGCCCGGCTTCGACGTGCGGGTGGCGAAGATCCGCTCCTGGTCCAACCACCGGCGCAACGAGAAGTTCAGCGCCTGGCTGGCCGCCGATCTGGCCCGTGATCCGGTCGACCGGGTGGTCGGCTTCAACAAGATGCCGGGCCTCGACGTCTACTACGCCGCCGACGGCTGCTACGAGGACAAGGCGCAGACCCTGCGCAACCCGCTGTACCGTTTCGGCAAGCGTTACCGCCACTTCGCCGAGTACGAGCACGCGGTGTTCGCCGCCGAGGCCAGGACCGAGATCCTGATGATCTCCGAGGTGCAGCAGCCGCTGTTCGTCAGGCACTATGGCACGCCGGCCGGGCGCTTCCACCTGCTGCCGCCGGGCATCGCCCAGGATCGCCGCGCGCCGGCCAACGCCGCCGCGATCCGCGCCGAGTTCCGCCGCGAGTTCGACCTGGGCGACGCCGACCTGCTGCTGGTGCAGATCGGCTCCGGCTTCAAGACCAAGGGGCTGGACCGCAGCCTCAAGGCGCTGGCCAGCCTGCCGCGCGAGCTGAAGAAACGCACCCGGCTGATCGCCATCGGCCAGGACGATCCCAAGCCGTTCCTCCTGCAGGTCAAGGCGCTCGGCCTGTCCGAGCAGGTGCAGATCCTCAAGGGGCGCAGCGACATCCCGCGCTTTTTGCTCGGCGCCGACCTGCTGATCCACCCGGCCTACAACGAGAACACCGGCACCGTGCTGCTGGAGGCGCTGGTCTCCGGCCTGCCGGTGCTGGTCACCGACGTCTGCGGCTATGCCCACTACATCGCCGATGCCGACTGCGGCCGGGTGCTGCCCAGTCCGTTCGAGCAGGAGCGCCTCAACCAGTACCTGGCCGAGATGCTCGCCGACGACGCGGCGCGTGCGCGCTGGGGCGCCAACGGCCTGGCCTATGCCGATACGGCGGATCTCTACTCCATGCCGCAGAAGGCCGCCGACGTGATCCTCGGGGAGCAAGCATGAACACGATCCGTAGGGGCGAATTCATTCGCCTTGCCGAACTTCTGCAGGCGAATGAATTCGCCCCTACGGGAGCGGTGCCATGCAACTGATCCTCGCCGAACCTTTCAAGAGCCTGTGGCAGGGCAAGGACGCCTTCACCGAGGTGGAGAAGCTGCAGGGCCAGGTCTACCGCGAACTGGAAGGCCGCCGCACCCTGCGCACCGAGGTGGCCGGGCGCGGCTACTTCGTCAAGATCCACCGTGGCATCGGCTGGGGCGAGATCGTCAAGAACCTGCTGACCCTCAGGGCCCCGGTGCTCGGCGCCGGCCAGGAATGGACGGCGATCCAGCGCCTGACAGAGGCCGGCGTGCCGACCATGACCGCGGTGGCCTTCGGCGAGCGTGGCGCCAATCCCGCCGCGCAGCACTCCTTCATCGTCACCGAGGAGCTGGCGCCCACCGTCAGCCTCGAGGACTTCAGCCGCGACTGGATCTCGGCACCGCCGGAGCCGCGCCTCAAGCGCGCGCTGATCCGCCGCGTCGCCGAGATGGTCGGCGCCATGCACCGCGCCGGGGTCAACCACCGCGACTGCTACATCTGCCATTTCCTGCTGCATACGGACCAGGCGGTGACCGCCGACGACTTCCGCCTGTCGGTGATCGACCTGCACCGCGCGCAGACCCGCGCTGCCGTGCCGCGCCGCTGGCGCGACAAGGACCTGGCCGCGCTGTACTTCTCCGCGCTGGATATCGGCCTGACCCGCCGCGACGTGCTGCGTTTCCTCAGGAGCTACTTCCAGCGCCCGCTGCGCGACACCTTGCGCGACGAGGCCCGCCTGCTGGCCTGGCTGGAGGCCAAGGCGGCCAGGCTGCGCGAGCGCTACCTGCGCAAGTACGCACCGGGGGCCTCGGCGTGAGTGGCTGGCAGCTGGCTGCCGAGCTGCCCGCCGCCGCGCGGGAGGCCTTCGCCGATCTCGACCGGGTGTTCGCCCTGGACGGCGAGTGGGTGGCCGAGGACCAGATGTCCCGGGTGCTGCGCGTCGAGGTGGCCGGACTGCGCTACTACGTCAAGCAGTACTGGGGCGCCGGCAAGGGCCTGCGCCGCTGGCTGGGACGGCCGCGGGTCGAGGCCGAATGGCAGAACCTGCGCCTGTTCGCCCAGTGGGGCATTCCCGCCGCGCCGGTGGTGGCCTGGGGGCTGGAGCGCCGCCTGGGCTGCTTCGCGCGCGGCGCTCTGATCACCGCCGAACTGGCCGGCACCGCGGATCTCGCCGCCCTGGCGCGCAACCACGACCCGCGCCTGCGCCAGCGCGACTGGCTGAACAGGGTCAGCCGCCAGCTGGCCGAGGCCACCCGCCTGATGCACCGCCATGGTTTCGCCCACAACGACCTGAAGTGGCGCAACCTGCTGGTCGACCAGACCGGCAATCTCTACCTGATCGACTGCCCGACCGGCAGCTTCTGGTGGGGGCCGCTGCTCGACTACCGGATCGTCAAGGATCTCGCCTGCCTGGACAAGGTGGCCAAGTACCACCTGTCGCGCAGCCGTCGCCTGCGCTTCTACCTGCAGTACCGCGGGCGCGAACGGCTGTCGGCCAACGACAAGTGCCGCCTGCGCAAGATCCTCGCCTTCTTCGAGGGCCGCGAATGAGCCTGCGCCTGAGCGAACTGGCCAGCGCCGGGCGCCGCCCGGCGCTGTCGCTGAGCATCGAGCTGCCCGGCGGCGAACTGCGCCTGCTGAGTCTGTTGCGCGTGCTGCCGGGGCAGCGCTACGTCGGCGAGGCCGAATGGCAGGGCCGCCGGGTGCTGGCCAAGCTGCTGGTCGGCGCCAGGGCGGCGCGCCAGCACGCCCGCGAGCTGGACGGCGCGCGCCTGCTGCGCGAGCAGGGGCTGGACACCCCCGAGCTGCTGGCCGAGGGGCTGGTGGCGGGCGAGGGCGGCTGGCTGCTGTTCGAGTTCCTCGCCGCCGCCGTCAGCCTCGGCAGCGTCTGGCAGGCGGTGGCCGAGCAGCCGCCGCTGTCCGCCGCCCAGCAGGCGCTGCTCGGCGAGGCGCTGGGCGCCATCGGCCGCCTGCATGCCCGCGGCCTGTGGCAGGACGATCTGCACCTGGACAACCTGCTGCGCTGCCGCGAGCGCCTGTACCTGATCGACGGCGGCGGCATCCGCGCCCAGCTGGCCGGGCAGCCGCTGGCCCGCGCCCAGGCGCTGCAGAATCTCGGTGTGTTCTTCGCCCAGCTGCCGGCGGAGCTGGAGCCCTTCATCGACCGCCTGCTGCCGGCCTATCTGCAGGCCAATCCGGCGCATGCGCTGGACGCCAGCGACCTGCGCGAGCCCATCGCCGCCGTGCGCCGCTGGCGCCTCAGGGACTACCTGAAGAAGCTCGGCCGCGACTGCACCCTGTTCAGCGTGCAGCGCAGCCGCGACGACCTGCGCATCGTCCGTCGCGACCAGGCCGAGGCGCTGCTGCCGCTGCTGGAGCAGGCGGATGCCGCCATCGGCGCCGGCGTTGCCCTGAAGCAGGGCGGCAGCGCCACCGTGGCGCGCGTCGAGCTGGCCGGCCGGCCTGTGGTGATCAAGCGCTACAACATCAAGGGCCTGGGCCACTGGCTCAAGCGCTGCTGGCGGCCCAGCCGCGCCTGGCACAGCTGGGTTGAGGGCAACCGCCTGGAGTTCCTCGGCATCGCCACCCCGCGGCCGCTGGCCATGCGCGAGAGCCGCCGCTTCGGCCTGCGCGGGCGCGCCTGGCTGATTACCGAACATGCCGGCGGAGAGGATATACTCCGCCGATTCGCGCGCGATGGCAGTCGTCTGCCGCCGGAGAACGAGCTGCAGGCACTCGAGCGACTGTTCGCCGCCCTGTGCCGCGAGCGCATCGCCCACGGCGACCTCAAGGGCACCAACCTGCTCTGGCAGGACGGCCGCTGGGCGCTGATCGACCTCGACGCCATGCACCAGCACCGCTGCCCGCGGCGCTTCGCCAGGGCCTACGCCAAAGACCGCGCCCGCTTCCTGCGCAACTGGCCGGCCGATTCGGCCCTCTACCGGTTGCTCGACCAACGTTTACCGCAGGTGCCCGGCACCTGCCCTGAATAGATAGAGGGATACATCTGTGGCTCTGACCGTCCTCGGCCTTTCCGGCGCCCTCAGCCATGACCCGTCCGCCGCGCTGTACATCGACGGCAAGCTGATCGCCGCCGTCGAAGAAGAGCGTTTCGTGCGCGACAAGCACGCGAAGAACCGCATGCCCTACGAGTCGGCCAAGTTCTGCCTGGAACAGGCCGGGATCAGGCCGGAAGACGTCGATGTGGTGGCCATTCCCTTCGCGCCGATCAGCCTCTTCGACAAGGCCCGCTGGCAGTACGCCAAGCGCTACGCCTACGCCCCGGACCGGGCGCTGGACGCCATCCTGTTCGGCAACCGCCGCTACCACCGCTACAAGAAGCGCATCCAGTGGTGCCTGCAGCAGCTCGGCTTCGACCTCAAGAAGGTCAAGATCGAGCCGGTCGAGCACCACCTGGCCCATGCCTCCAGCGCCTACCACTGCTCCGGCTTCACCGAGAAGACCGCGATCATGGGCATCGACGGCAAGGGCGAGTACGCCACCACCTTCTTCGGCTGGGGCGAGAACGGCAAGATCCACAAGATCAAGGAATTCTACGACCCGGATTCGCTGGGCGGCCTGTACGGCGCGATCACCGAATACCTCGGCTTCGAGATGCTCGACGGCGAGTTCAAGGTGATGGGCATGGCGCCCTACGGCGACGCTGCCAAGTACGACTTCTCGCGGCTGGCCAAGTTCGAGAACGGCGAGCTGGTGATCAACACCGAGTACGCCAACGTCATCGGCTTCCGCCGCTACAAGGAGAACGGCAAGGGCTACTACTTCTCGCCCAAGCTGATCGAGTGGCTGGGCCCGAAGCGCGAGGGCGACATCGCCGACGATCCCTACATCCACTACGCCGCCGCCATGCAGGCGCTGTTCGAGAAGCTGGCGCTGGAGATGATGGACTTCTACCTGGGCGACATCATCCGCGAAACCGGCAAGATCGCCTTCGCCGGCGGCTGCGCGCTGAACGTCAAGCTCAACCAGAAGATCATCGCCCGCGACGAGGTCAGGGAGCTGTTCGTGCAGCCGGCCTCCGGCGACGCCGGCACCGCGGTGGGCGCCGCCGCCTACGTTTCGGTGGCCCGCGGCGTGCCGGTGGAGAAGATGGAGCACGTCTACCTCGGCCCGGCCTACTCCAACGAGGACGTGATCGCCGCCTGCGCCCGCCATCCCAACGCGCCGAAGTGGCAGCGCATCGACGACACCGCCCGGCGCATCGCCCGGATCATGGCCGACGGCAACCCGGTGGCCTGGTTCCAGGGCCGCATGGAGTTCGGTCCGCGCGCCCTCGGTGGCCGTTCGATCATCGGCTGCCCGAGCGTGCCGGGCGTCGCCGACCGCATCAACGAACAGATCAAGTTCCGCGAGCGCTGGAGGCCGTTCTGCCCGTCGATGCTGGATACCGTGGCGCCGCAGATGCTCAAGGTCGACCACCCCAGCCCGTTCATGACCTTCACCTTCGAGGTCAACGAGGAGTGGAAGGAGCGCGTGCCGGAAGTGGTCCACGAGGACGGCACCTCGCGCGCCCAGGTGCTCGAGCGCCGGCACAATCCGCGCTGGTACGAGCTGATGCTGGAGCTGGAGAAGCTCACCGGCAACGGCGTGTCGCTGAACACCTCGCTGAACCGCCGCGGCGAGCCGATGGTCTGCTCGCCCACCGATGCGCTGAACATGTTCTACGGTTCGGACCTGCGCTACCTGATCATGGAGGACGTGCTGGTGGTCAAGGACGGGATGGACTGGTATGACGCCGTCTGAGACGCTGATCAGCGTCGTCATTCCGGCCTACAACTATGCCCACCTGCTGCCCCGTGCGCTGGACTCGGTGCTGGGACAGCTCGCTGACGACGTCGAGCTGATCGTCGTCGACGACGGCTCGCGCGACAACACCGCCGAGGTGCTGGCCGGCTATGCCGCGCGCCATCCGCAGTTGCGGGCGATCCACCAGGCCAATGCCGGGCCTGCCGCGGCGCGCAACCGCGGCATCCGCGAGGCGGCCGGCCGCTATGTGCTGCTGCTGGATGCGGACGACGAGTTGCTGCCCGAGGCGCTGGCGCAACTGCGCCACGCCGTGGCAGCCCGGCCGGATGCCGGCATGTTTCTCGGCGCGCAGGTCTCGGTGTTCGCCGACGGCCGCGAGCGTTTGCGCCAGCCCACGCCGGTGCCCGCGCTCGCACCGCCGGAGCTGATAGCTCGCTACCTGTTGCAGAAGCGCATAGCCATATCCCACTGCTGCTCGCTGTTCCGGCGCGATCTGCTGCTGCAGCGCCCCTATCCGGAAAGCCTGCGCAAGGGGGAGGACATCGCCGTGTTCGCCTACCTGCTGGTGAGTGCGCCGGTGGTCACCGTCGCTCAGCCGCTGGCACGGATCCACAAGCATGACGACAGCCTGCGGCACAATCGCGACCGTGAGGAGGAGAATGCCCTCGGCATCGTCCGCGAGGTGTTCGCCAGCCTGCCGGCCGAGTGCCAGCCGCTGCGCCGTCGCTATACCGCCCAGCGTTATCTGTCGCTGTTTCGCATCGCCCAGGCCGACCGCGATCCTGCGGCGGCCCGGCGCTTCTACGCGTGCGCGCTGCGCCTGAGTCCGCTGCAGGCCCTGCGCTGGGGCTACCTGCGCAAGGCGTTGCGACTGTTGGTGAGGAGGTGAGCGTGCGAGTGTTGGTCCTGACCGCCGAGCCGCGGCTGCCGGATTTCAAGTCCCTGTATGCGAGCCTGGCCAGCCATCTGGAAGTCGATCTGCGCATCCTGCAGAAGGAGCAGCAGCGCGACCTGAAGAGCTACCTGCGGCAGATTCCCCTGGCCGGTTACGAGCGCATCCTGCTCGATCTGCCGTTCAAGAACGTCTACCGGCAGACCCGCCTGCTGGCGCGCCTGCCGCATCTCACGATCTACGAGCAGGACGCCTGCCAGAACTACCTGGACAGTTCGCGCTGGAAGGGCAAGTTCAGTCGTTTCTACCGGCGACTGCCTGGCGCACGCATCGTGGTGACCGGGGCGTCGGTCGCTCGCCGGCTGGCCGCCGAAGGGTTCGATGCCACCTTCATTCCCAAGGCCTACGATCCGCAGGATGTGTTCCTCGAGGAGCGGGGGCCGCGCGATATCGAGTTGGGCTTCATCGGGCGGACGTCCAGCGGCGCCTATGCGGGCCGCAAGGCCCTGCTCGACAGCCTGGCGGCATGCGAGCCGCTGCAGTTGCTGCGCAGCGAGCCCGGCGACGCCTACCGCCATCTGCTCAACCGCATCCGCTTTTTCGTCAGCGCCGATGTCGGTCTGAACGAGTACATGGCCAAGAACTTCGAGGCCATGGCCTGCGGCTGCGTCCTGCTGGCCTGGCGCCAGGGGGAGGAGGAGCAGGCGATCGGTCTGGAGGAGGGGCGGCACCTGCTGCTCTATTCGTCCCTCGATGAATTGCGCGGGCATCTGGAGCGGCTGCGGAGCGATCCGGCACTGGCCGAGCGCATCGCTCTGGAGGGGCGGCAGTTCGTCGAGAGCCGGCTCGGCTTTCCCGCGCTGGCCGCCCGCCTGGCCGATGAGTTGCGCAGGCCCAGGCCGGCACGGCCTGTCGCGCCGTCGCGCTGGGCGTGGCTGCGCGCATTGCTCAAGGGGGGGAATGCCTAGTGCGGCAAGCAACGGATGATCCGCTGGTGACGGTGATAGTGCCGTCCTACAACCATGCTCCCTACGTCGAGGCCTGTATCGAGAGCATCCTCGGGCAGACCTACCCGAACATCGAACTGCTGGTGATCGACGACGGCTCGACGGACGACAGTGTCGAGCGGATCCGACGCTTGCAGGAGCGGCATGGTTTCGATTTCCGGGTGCAGCGCAACCAGGGGTTGCTGAGCACGCTGAACGACGCCTTGCAGCGTGCCCGCGGCGTCTATTTCGCGCCCTTTGCCTCCGACGACGTGATGCTCCCCGAGCGCATCGAGCGCCAGGTGCGCCACCTGCAGGCGCACCCCGAGGTGGCGATCTGTGCCGGCAACGTGCAGGCGATCGATCCCGAGGGGCGCCTCGTCGGCAAGCCGCGCTCCTCCGGAGCGACGCGGCGCCTGGATTTCGACAGCCTCTTCCTGGGGACCCAGGCCGGCGCACCGGCGCCCACGCTGCTGCTGCGCCGCGATGTCGCCCTGGCGGTGGGCGGCTACGATCCGTCGATCCGCATCGAGGATCTGACCATGCAGCTCAAGATGGCGAGGGCGGGATACTTCGTGGACGTGCTCGGCGATGTGCTGGCGCTCTACCGCACTCACCCGGAGAACATGCACAGGAACCTGCGCTTCATGCTCGACGAGGGGCTGAAGATCTATGCGCTGTTCGCCGACCACCCGGCCTACCGGCGGGTATGCATGGCGCATCGCAATTCCATCCTGCTCAAGGCGGCGAAGCTGGACAAGCCGCTGGCCTGGGAGATTCTCCGGCAGATCCCACCGGCGCACTGGACGCGCAAGACTCTGCGCGCGCTGTTGCGTCTCCTGCTGGCGCGCCGCTGACCGGCGTGTCCGGCGTCACGCGTGTTGTTCGACGTTGAGTTGACGAGGTCGGAATGAAGATATTGAAGTGGTACCAGCGCCTGCGTATCTGGTTTTATCGCCGCCTGTCGACCAACCGGCCGCATCTGCAGGGCTGCAAGATGCGCCAGCCGCTGATGTGTGCCGGCAAGGGGCGCATAGCCCTGCAGGGCGTGCAGCTCGGCTACTGGCCTTCGCCCGGCTTTCTCAATGGCTGCATCTACATCGAGGCGCGCGAGGCGAGCGCGCAGGTCAGCATCGGGGCGGGGACCATTCTCAACAACAATGCGGCGATCATCGCCGAGAAAGGGCGTATCGATATCGGCCGCAACTGCCTGATCGGCCGCAACTTCAGCGTGGTCGACTCCGACTTCCATGGCCTGAGTGTGGCCGAGCGGCGCTCGGGCGTGCACTCGACGGCGGATGTGCGCATCGAGGACGAGGTGTTCATCGGCAACGACGTGACCCTGCTCAAGGGAGTTTCCGTCGGCTACGGCGCGGTGATCGGCAGTGGTGCGGTGGTGGTGCGCGATGTCGAGGCGAACGCGGTGTACGCGGGCAATCCGGCTCGACTGATTCGTCGTCTGGACGAGCCGGATCGCTAGACCGGGCCTGCAGGGACGAGCCCTGCGGGCCGGGGGCTTCAGGCGCGGAACGCGTTGACGCTGCGGATGACCTGCTCCGCCTCCTCGAGGCTCAGCGTCGGCCCCATGGGCAGGCTCAGCACTTCCCGGTGCATGGCTTCGGTCAGCGGCAGCTCGAGGGGGCCCCAGTCGCGATAGGCCTGCTGGTGGTGCGGCGGGATCGGATAGTGGATGAGCGTCTGGATGCCCTGGTCGGCAAGGTGGCGCTGCAGGGCTTCGCGTTCGCCACAGCGGACCACGAACAGATGCCAGACGTGTTGCTCCTCCACCGCGCAGTCCGGTAGCCGGATGGCCGGGTTTTCGATGCCCTGGCGATACAGGCGGGCGATCAGCCGGCGATGCTCGGTCTGGGCATCCAGGTGCTTGAGCTTGACCCGGAGCAGGGCGGCCTGGATCTCGTCGAGGCGACTGTTCACGCCCTGGTAGAGGTTCTTGTACTTCTCGTGCGAGCCGTAGTTGCGCAGGGCGCGCAGGGTCTGCGCCAGCTCGTCGTCGCTGGTGGTGATGGCGCCGGCATCGCCCAGGGCGCCGAGGTTCTTGCCCGGATAGAAGCTGAAGCCCGAGGCATGCCCCCAGTTGCCGGCCCTGCGGCCGCTCAGGCTGGCGCCATGGGCCTGGGCGGAGTCCTCCAGCAGCAGCAGGCCATGCTCTTCGGCGATGCCCTGCAGGGCCGGCATGTCGGCCAGTTGCCCGTACAGGTGAACGGCGAGGATGGCGCGGGTTTTCGCGGTGATGGCGGCGCGGGTCCGCTGCGGGCAGAGGTTGTAGCTGCCGGCATCCGGCTCGACCAGGACCGGGGTCAGGCGATTCTCGGTGATGGCCAGGATGCTGGCGATGTAGGTGTTGGCGGGGACGATGATCTCGTCGCCTTCCTTGAGCTTGCCCAGTTCCTTCCAGGCGCGCAGGGTCAGGGTCAGGGCATCCAGGCCGTTCGCCACGCCGATGCAGTGTCCGCTGCCGCAGTAGGTGGCGAACTCGGTCTCGAAGCGGGAAAGCTCCTGCCCGGCGATGTACCAGCCCGAGTCGATGACCCGGGTGCAGGCCTCGATCAGTTCCTCGCGGCAGGTGGCATTGATTTTCTGCAGATCCAGGAAACTGATCATTGCTCGATGTACCTGATGATTCTGGCCGGGTTGCCGACAACCACGGCGTTGTCCGGAACGTCCCTGGTCACCACGGCCCCGGCCCCGACCATGGCATTGCAGCCGATGGTGATGCCTGGCAGCAGGGTGGCGTTCGCGCCGATGCTGGCGCCCTTTTTCACGGTGATGCCGGCGAAGCTGTCGGGGTAGACCTTGGAGCGCGGCAGGGGATCGTTGGTGAAGGTCGCGTTGGGGCCGACGAAGACGTTGTCCTCGATGCGCGTGCCGTCCCACAGGAACACGCCGGATTTTATCGTGACGTTGTCGCCGACGATCACGTCGCCTTCGATCAGCGTGTGCGCGCAGATGTTGCAGTTCGCGCCGATGCGGGCTCCCGCCAGCACGACGCTGTACTGCCATATCCGGGTGTCCTTGCCGATGCTGGCAGTCTGGACGTCGGAAAGGGGATGGATCTTAGGCATTTCGCGTCAGCTCCAGGAAGGCGGGGTAGCTTCTGATGTAGTCGGATTCGTCGTAGTGGTCGCTGGCGAGGACGAGCAGTACGCAGTCGCTGCTGAAGTCGTGCATCTCGTGCCAGATCATCCGGCCGATGCGGATCGCCTTGTCGGGGGCGTCGAGCCAGACCTCTTCCCGGCTGACGCCGTCGTCCATGAGCATGCGGCAGCGGCCGGACACGCAGATGGCGATCTGTTCCAGCTGCCGGTGGGCATGGAAGCCGCGGGAGATTCCCGTCACCGTATCGGTCAGGTAGTAGACCCGCTTGATGTCGAAGGGGATGTTCCTTCCGCCTTCGAGTGCGACCAGCTTGCCGCGCTCGTCGCCCATCACCTTGAGTTCGATCAGCTCGGTCAGGCTCACTTGCTGTTCTCCCGGGCGATGGACAGAAGGTACTGGCCGTAGCTGCTCTTGCTCAGGGAGTGGCCGATGCGCTGCAGTTCCTCGACGCTGAGCCAGCCGTTATGAAAGGCGATCTCTTCCAGGCAGGCGATCTTGTAGCCCTGGCGCTTCTCGATGGTTTCCACGAAGTGCGCCGCCTCCAGCAGGCTTTCATGGGTGCCGGTATCCAGCCAGGCGAAGCCGCGGCCGAGCAGTTCGACGTTGAGACTGCCGCGCTGCAGGTAGACCTGGTTGATGCTGGTGATCTCCAGTTCGCCGCGCGCCGAGGGCTTGACCTGCCTGGCGATCTCCACCACCTGGTTGTCGTAGAAGTACAGGCCGGTGACGGCGAAGTTCGATTTCGGGGCGTGCGGTTTTTCCTCGATCGAAATGGCGCGCCTGTCGGCGTCGAACTCGACCACGCCGAAGCGCTCGGGGTCCTTGACCTGATAGCCGAACACGGTGGCGCCGCTGCTGCGCTGGGCCGCCTTGCGCAGCATGGGACTGAAGCCCTGGCCATAGAAGATGTTGTCGCCGAGCACCAGGCACACCGAGTCGTCGCCGATGAACTCCTCGCCGATGATGAAGGCCTGGGCGAGACCTTCGGGGCTGGGTTGCACGGCGTAGCTCAGCCTCACGCCGAACTCGCTGCCGTCGCCGAGCAGGCGCTGGAAGCTGCCGATGTCCTCGGGGGTGCTGATCAGCAGGATGTCGCGAATGCCTGCCAGCATCAGCACCGAGAGCGGATAGTAGACCATCGGCTTGTCGTAGATCGGCAGCAACTGCTTGGACACGCCCTTGGTGATGGGGTAGAGCCGGGTGCCGGAGCCGCCCGCCAGGATTATTCCTTTCATCAGAGGAAGACCCACTCTCGAGGTAGTTGGGACAGCTGCATCGCGTTGATTCTCTCGTCGGTAACCCATTGCCGAGGGGTTATCACGATCTTGTCCGGGTTGTCGTTGGCCCAGGCCGACAGCGCACTGAAGCCGCTGTTGGCGGTGATGTTGTGGGCGCACCTGCCGAGCAGGTGGAAGTCCTCGTAGTTCTTCAGGTTCTCGACGAAGACGCTGTCCGCCGGCAGGAACTCCGCGAGGTTCTCCCGGGACCAGGCGATATCGTCGGAGAACACGAAGAAGCGCGGCGCCCGGGTGTGTCTCGTCACGTGCTCGACCGCACTCCGGTAGTATTGCAGGGAGCAGGAGCCATGGAACTTGGCGTTTTCGGGGATGGACACGAAGTCGCCGCGGCGCACGTGCAGCGAAGTGGCGTTGGCGGCCGCCGCGATCTCGTCGGCGAGGGCGGTCGCCTGTGCGGAAAGCATCTTGGGCGTGAACTCGCGGACCAGCGGCCCCCGCAGGTGGTCGAACAGGGCCGATCCCATGCCCCATTCACCGTAGATGTAGGCATCCTTGCCGGTGTCGATGCCGGAGAAGAAGTTCGCGCTGGAGGACTTGGTGATGTCTGCCTTGTAGATCGTGTGGCCGAACAGCTTGCGCAGCAGCTTCTCCGGCGACTCGCTCCTTGGCGTGCCGAATGTCCCGGCGATGCCTTCGGCGATCCTGAAGCCGATGTAGTTGGGCAGCCCCTTGGCGCGGGCGATTTCCGCCTCGCTGGCCAGGCGCGCCTTGATCTGCAGTTTGTCCAGCTCGAAGTTGAACTGGGTTTCGCGCTTCTTCGGCCCCACATAGTTGGAGATGTCGAGCAGCAGCTCGCTGCCGGACAGTTCGGCCAGGGCTCGGCCCACGGCGTACTTGTGCAGTTGGCTGGCGAGTCCGCCTACCAGTTTGACGACTACCACAATCTTCTCCCAGGGCTACTGCCGCCCGTACTTGTCTTGCAACCGGACAATGTCATCCTCGCCCAGATACGAACCCGACTGGACCTCGATCAGTTCGAGGGGGATCTTCCCGGGGTTCTCCAGAGTGTGAACCTGGCCGATCGGGATGTAGGTCGACTGGTTCTCGGTGACCAGGTAGGTCTGCTTGCCGTTGGTGACCCTGGCGGTTCCGCTGACGACTATCCAGTGTTCGGCCCGGTGGTGGTGCATCTGCAGCGACAGCTTGGCGCCGGGTTTGACGGTGATGCGCTTCACCTGATAACGGCTGCCCCTGTCGATGGCGTCGTACATGCCCCATGGCCGATAGACCTCGCGGTGGTCGATGTGCTCGTGGCGTGCGTCGCGCTTGAGCTGGTCGACGATCCGCTTGACGTCCTGGACCTGGTCCTTGTGGGCGACCAGCACGGCGTCCTTGGTTTCGACGATCACCAGGTTCTCGACGCCCACGGTAGCCACCAGGCGACTGTCGGCATGGATGTAGGTGTCATGGGTGTTCTGGGCCAGCACGTCGCCCAGCAGCACGTTGCCCTCGCCGTCCTTGGGACTGACGTCCCACAGCGCCGACCAGGAGCCGATGTCGCTCCAGCCGGCATCCAGCGGCACCATCGCCGCGGCGGCGGTCTTCTCCATCACGGCATAGTCGATGGAGTCCTCGGGGCATGCGGCGAAGGCCTCGCGGTCGAGGCGGGTGAAGTGCAGGTCCCGGGTGCTGCCGGCCAGCGCGGCGCGACAGGCGGCCAGCATGGCCGGCTGGAAGCGCTCGAGTTCCTCCAGGTAGCGGCTGGCGCGGAACATGAACATGCCGCTGTTCCAGAAGTAGCGGCCGCTGGCGAGGTAGCTGCGGGCGGTGGCCAGGTCGGGCTTCTCGACGAAGCGGGTGACGGCGAAACCGCCCTCGCCGACGGGGGCGCCCTGCTCGATGTAGCCGTAGCCGGTTTCCGGGTGACCGGGCACGATGCCGAAGGTCACCAGCCTGCCGGCGGCCGCCAGCGGAAGGGCGGTCCGGATGCTGGCGTGGAAGGCCGGTACGTCGCGGATCAGATGGTCGGCGGCCAGCACCAGCAGGATGGGGTCTTCCGCTTCAGCTTCGGCGACGGCCTGCAGGGCAGCCAGGGCGATGGCCGGGGCGGTGTTGCGGCCGACCGGCTCCAGCAGGATGCCGGCTTCCTCCATGCCGAGCTGGCGCAGCTGCTCGGCGGCGATGAAGCGATGCTGCTCGTTGCAGATCAGTCGCGGCAGCGCCGCGTCCAGTCCCTGCAGGCGCTGGATGGTGGCCTGCAGCATCGACAGGTCCCGGTCGGCCAGCGGGAGGAACTGCTTGGGATTGAGCTGGCGCGACAACGGCCACAGGCGCGAGCCGGAGCCGCCAGCCATGATCACCGGGAATATCATCTCATCGATCCTCTGGAGCCATCGCTCAGTCGAGCGCTGGCAGATAGGCGCGGGTGTAGGCATGCACCTCGGCGCTGTCCTGCATCTCGCGCACGCTCCACCAGCGGTAGCGGTCATGCTGGTCGGCGGGCGGGGCGAGCTGCAGGCTGGCCGGCAGGTTCAGGCCGTAGCACAGGACCACGTAATGCGTGTCCGGTGCCTCTCCGGCTGCGCCGAACATGCTGTCAGCATAGAAGTGCTCGTGGACGTTCAGGAATTGCGCCTGCCCGCGTTCGAAGGCGTGCCCCAGTTCGGCCAGGGTCAGTCGACGAAAGGCCGCGTCCAGGCTTTCATTCTTCAGCACGCGGCCGCCGGGAGCGAACCAGAATCCCTGGGCGGGCCGGTTGCGACGCCTGCCGAGGAGGATCCGGCCTTGCGCATCCCGGATCAGCAGGTCGATCGAGAGCAGCGGCGTGCTCTCGACGATGGTCCGGAACCTTTCCTGTTCGAGCAGCATGGGCTATGCGCTGCAGATCGAGTGAAGAAGCTCGATCTGGGCGGCGATGTCGTAGTGATGGTTGCCGACGAAGAAGCCATGGCTGTCGACCCGGTTGGCGTTGGCCAGTTCGCCGTGGATGCTGTAGTCGAACCACTGCATGACCTCGTTCTTGGCGAAGTTGCCGCCGACGACGGGGCGGAACTCGACGCCGGCGGCGCTCAGTCGCTGCAGCAGCTCCGCCCTCGACAGCGGTGCTTCGTCCTTCAGGATCAGCGAGAAGCCGAACCAGCTGCTGGCGCCGGTTTCCTGCTGGATGCGCAGCCATGGGTGCTGCTCGAACAGGTCCTGGAAGCGTGCCGCGTTGCGGCGCCGGGCCGCGATCATCTCCGGCAGTTTCCGGAGCTGCTCCTGGCCGATGGCGCCGCTCATCTCGAGGGGGCGCAGGTTGTAGCCGGGCAGGACGAAGCGGAACGACTCCTCGAAGGGGTTGTCGCTCTTGTCGCTGCACACCCGGTTGACCTTCGGCAGGTTGCGGGTCCAGCCGTGGGCGCGCAGGCAGAGCAGGATGTGGTACAGCTCCTCGTCGTCGGTGACCACCAGGCCGCCTTCCATGGTGGAGATGTGGTGGCTGAAGAAGCTGCTGAAGGTGCCCATCGCGCCGAAGGTGCCGGCCTGCTTGCCGTCGAGCAGTGCGCCCATCGACTCGCAATTGTCCTCCAGCAGGACGATGTCGCGCTCGCCGATGATGCTCTTGATCGCCGAAAAGTCGTTGGGGTTGCCGAGCAGGTTCACGGTCAGTATCGCCCGGGTGTTCGCGCCGATGGCGCCCCGCAACTGCTCGAGATCCATGTTGAGCGTATCGAGGTCGATGTCCACGAACTTCAGCTTCAGGCCGTACTGCTGGAGCGGGTAGTAGGTGGTGCTCCACGAGACGGCGGGAACTATGACCTCGTCGCCGGCCTTCAGCGGGTTTTCCTTGCGGAAGAACAGGGCGCCGATCATCGCGAGGTTGGCCGAGGAGCCGGAGTTGACCATCACGGCGTAGCGGCTGCCCACCCAGGCGGCGAACTGCTGTTCGAACTTGGCAACCTCCTGCCCCATCGAGAACATGCCGGAGTCGATAACTCGCTGGATGGCGGAGTACTCCGCCTCATCCCAGGTGGTGCTTGCAAGAGGGTAATTCATTTTATCGGCCATGCAGGGTGTCAAGATAGAATTCGTAGGTTTTGCGGATGCCGTCTTCCAGGGCGGTTTCCGCCTGCCAGCCCCAGGCACGGGCCCTGTTCACGTCGGTCAGCTTGCGCTTCATGCCCACCGGCCGGTCCAGGTCGTGGGTGAACGAGCCGGAATAGCCGATCACCGCGGCGGCGGCGGCGTAATACTCGTTCACGCTGTAGTCGCTGCCCAGCCCGATGTTCATGGTCGCCGGCGTCGACTGCGGGTCCGGCAGGGCCTTGAGGATGGCGCCGGCGAGGTCGCCGGCGTAGAGGAACTCGCGGCGGGCGGTGCCGTCGCCCCATATTTCCACGCTGGGCTCGCCGTTCACCCTGGCCTGATGGACCTTGTGGATGATGGCCGGAATCAGGTGCGACCAGCGCGGGTCGAACTTGTCGTGCCGGCCGTAGAGGTTGCAGGGGATCAGCGTCCTGTAGCCGAGGCGCGGGTTCTCCCGGCGCAGGAACTCGGCCAGGCGGGCGACGGTGATCTTGGCCAGGGCATAGCCTTCGTTGGTCGGCTCCAGCGGGCCGCCGAGAACATCTTCCTCCCTGAGGGCATCGTCGCGATCGCGCGGGTACATGCACGAGCTGCCCAGATTGATCAGGTTGCCGATGCCGACCTCGGCGGCGGCGAGCAGGACGTTGCGCCCCATGTCGAGGTTGGCGACCAGGAACTGCACCGGCTCGAGGATGTTGGCCTGGATGCCGCCGACCTTGCCGGCGGCATGGATGATGGCGTCGGGCTGGCGTCTGTCCAGGTAGGCGCGCGTCGCCCTGTAGTCGGTCAGGTCCAGTTCGCCGTGGCCGGGGGTCAGCCACTCGTGCTGCAGGGCATCCCGGTGCTCCAGGATGTTGCGCCCCACCATGCCGGAACTGCCCGTAAGTAGAATCTTCATGTGTTTCGGGTCGCCCACTCAGTGCTCGACGCTGGCCACGATGTCGTGACCGTGCGACTTCAGCAGGGATTGCCTCTGGGCGGTCTTGAGGTCTTCGCGGACCATCTCGGCGCACATTTCCTGAACGGTGATTTCCGGGACCCAGCCGAGCTTCTGCTTGGCCTTGCCCGGGTCGCCCAGCAGGGTTTCCACCTCGGCGGGACGGAAGTAGCGGGGGTCGACGCGCACGATCACGTCGCCCACCTTGAGCGCCGGCGCCTTGTCGCCCTCGATGTGCGCCACGATGGCCCGCTCGTCGACGCCCTGGCCTTCGAAGCGCAGCGTCAGCCCCAGCTCGGCGGCCGACCAGCGGATGAACTCGCGCACCGAGTACTGCACCCCGGTGGCGATCACGAAGTCCTCCGGCTGCTCCTGCTGCAGCATCAGCCACTGCATGCGCACGTAGTCCTTGGCGTGCCCCCAGTCGCGCAGGGCGTCCAGGTTGCCCAGATACAGGCAGGGCTCCAGGCCCTGGGCGATGTTGGCCAGGCCGCGGGTGATCTTGCGGGTCACGAAGGTTTCGCCGCGACGCGGCGACTCGTGGTTGAACAGGATGCCGTTGCAGGCATACATGCCGTAGGCCTCGCGGTAGTTCACGGTGATCCAGTAGGCGTACAGCTTGGCCACGGCATAGGGCGAGCGTGGATAGAAGGGGGTGGTTTCCTTCTGCGGGATCTCCTGGACCAGGCCATACAGTTCCGAGGTGGAGGCCTGGTAGAAGCGGGTCTTCTTCTCCAGGCCGAGCAGGCGGATGGCCTCCAGCAGGCGCAGGGTGCCCATGGCGTCGACATCGGCAGTGTATTCCGGCGACTCGAAACTCACCGCCACGTGCGACTGGGCGCCGAGGTTGTAGACCTCGTCGGGCTGCACTTCCTGGATGATGCGGGTGAGGTTGGAGGAGTCGGTCAGGTCGCCGTAGTGGAGAATGAATCTCTGGTTGTCGACATGCGGGTCCTGATAGATGTGGTCCACCCGCTGGGTGTTGAAGGAGGAGGCGCGCCGCTTGATGCCGTGGACCTCGTAGCCCTTCTCCAGCAGGAATTCCGCCAGGTAGGAACCGTCTTGGCCGGTGATGCCGGTGATGAGAGCTTTTTTCATGATTTCGTAGTCAAGTGTTCGCTTCGGTGATCGTCGGCCAGCACATGGTTGCACCAGTCGAGATTGTTCAGGTACCAGGCGACGGTCTTGCGCAGGCCGGACTCGAAGGTCTCTTCGGGCGTCCAATGCAGTTCGCGCTGGATCTTGCCGGCATCTATGGCATAGCGTCGGTCATGGCCGGGGCGGTCGGTGACGAAGGTGATCAGCTCGCGATAGCTGGCGATGCCCTGCGGCTTCCCGGGGGCCAGCTCTTCGAGCAGGTCGCAGATCGTCTCGACCACCTCCAGGTTGCGCTTCTCGTTGTGGCCGCCGACATTGTAGGTCTCGCCGACCCTGCCGTGGGTAATCACCTCGATCAGTGCGCGCGCGTGATCCTCGACGTACAGCCAGTCGCGGATCTGCGCCCCGTCGCCATACACCGGCAGCGGCTTGCCGCGCAGGGCGTTGAGGATCATGTGCGGGATCAGCTTCTCGGGGTAATGGTAGGGGCCGTAGTTGTTCGAGCAGTTGGTGATCAGCACCGGCAGCCCGTAGGTGCGATGCCAGGCGCGCACCAGGTGGTCGGAGCTGGCCTTGGACGCGGAGTAGGGCGAACTGGGGGCGTAGGGCGTCTGTTCGGTGAACAGCGCGGTGGTGTCGTCGAGATCGCCATACACCTCGTCGGTGGAGATGTGGTGGAAGCGGAAGGCCTCCCGGCGGGGTTCGGGCAGTGCCTGCCAGTACTGGCGTGCGACTTCCAGCAGGGTGTAGGTGCCGACGATGTTGGTCTGGATGAACTCGGCCGGACCGTCGATGGAGCGGTCGACGTGCGACTCGGCCGCGAGGTGCATCAGCACGTCCGGCTGCTGTTCGCGGAAGACCCGTTCGACTTCGGCGCGATCGCAGATGTCCACCTTCTCGAAGACGTAGCGCTCGCTGGCAGCGATCTCGGCGAGCGACTCCAGGTTGCCGGCATAGGTCAGCTTGTCGAGGTTGACCACGTGGTGATCGGTGCGGAGGATCAGACGCCGAATGAGCGCCGAGCCGATGAAGCCGGCGCCGCCGGTGACGAGGATTTTCATGAGGGCGTGGCCCGCTGGCTGTTGAGGTGGGCTGAAAGGCAGCTGGGTCCGTGCCGGCCGCCTGCGATGCTGGTCGCAGGATAATTACCCGCAATCGGGGCGGCAACACTCAGGCGCATCCTGTTCGATAGCCGAATGCTATGATGCCGCCAATTTTTCTGGGGTTCCGCGTCGTCATGCCGCCCACCGCGGAGGTGTGCAGGCCGTGTGCGGCGGGTATGGAGGGGGTGCGTGGTGAGGGGTTCTGCAGCGAGTGCGGCGGCTGACGGCTTCCGTACCGATATCAACGGCCTGCGCGCGTGGGCCGTGGTGGCCGTGGTGCTCTACCACTTCGGCGTGCCGGGGTTCGGCGGGGGCTTCGTCGGCGTCGACGTGTTCTTCGTGATTTCCGGCTTCCTGATGGCCGGCATCGTCGTCGGCGGGCTGGACAGGGGCGGCTTCAGTCTGCCCGGCTTCTATCTGGCGCGGGCCCGGCGGATCCTCCCCGCGCTGCTGGTCCTGGTGGCCGTCGTCCTGGTGGCCGGCTGGTTCCTGCTGATGACCAGCGACTATCAGATGCTGGGGCGCCATGCCCGCGAGAGCGTGCTGTTCAGCTCGAACCTGCGCTATCTCGACGAGTCCGGCTATTTCGACGCGGCCTCCCACGACAAGTGGCTGCTGCATACCTGGTCGCTGTCGGTCGAGTGGCAGTTCTACCTGCTCTACCCGCTGGTCCTGCTGCTGCTCGCGCGCTGCTGGCCGCAGCGGCGGGGGATACTCGCCGCTCATCTGCTGGCCCTGCTGGCCTCCTTCGCCGTCTGCGTGTTCCTCACCTTCAGCGAGCCCAGTCAGGCTTTCTACCTGTTGCAGTCCCGGGCCTGGGAGTTGCTGCTGGGGGGCTGCGTGTACCTGCTGGGCACCCGGCAAGGGCTGTCGTCGCGCTGGCGGGGGCTGCTCGAGGGCGGCGGCATCCTCCTGATCGCGGCGAGCATCGCGCTGATCGATGCCAGCCTGGCCTGGCCCGGCTTCCTCGCCCTGCTGCCGACGCTGGGGGCGGCCGCGGTCCTGCTGGCGTGCCGCAGCGGTTCGCCCTGGACCGCCAGCGTCGTCGCCCAGTGGCTGGGTACCCGTTCCTATTCCATCTACCTCTGGCACTGGCCGCTGGTGGTCGGGCTGGTCTACTTCTACCGCCAGGACGATCCCGCCTGGATCGGCGCCGGCCTGCTCGCTTCGCTGCTGCTGGGCCATCTCTCCTATGTGGCGGTCGAGGTGCCGGCACGGCGCTGGCTGGCGAGGCGCAACAGCCTGCGCAACGCCGCCTGGCTGATCGGCTGCCTGGTCGTCGTGGCGGTTTCCGCCCAGTTGGTGCGGCGCAGCGGCTTCCCCGAGCGGCTGCCCAGCGAGGTGGCCAAGGTCGAGAGCGAGCGCCAGAATCGCAATCCCCGCCTGAAGGAGTGCCTGAGGTTTGATGCCGCCTGCACCTACGGGGGCGATCAGGTGCGTGCGCTGGTGATCGGCGACAGTCATGCCGATGCCCTGGTGAGCGCCGTGGCCGATGCCCTGCCGGATGCGCGCCAGGGGGTGTACTTCAAGGGCGAGAGCGGCTGCCTGTTCGTCTACGGCGCGCGCTGGGCGGGCAAGGGCGAGCGTGTGGACTGCAAGCAGCTGCTGGAGGAAGTCGCGTCCCGACTGGACGGCCTGTATCCGGGCATGCCGCTGTTCCTGATCAACCGCACCACCTCCTACATCAGGGGCGAGCTGCCGGGGGCGGATGGCAAGCCGCTGCCGCCGATGGTCTATTTCTCGCGGAAGGTGGAGCAGCCCGACGCCGAGTATTTCGCCGAGTTCCGCCAGCACTACCTGGACACCATGTGTCGTCTGGCCGACCATCATCCGCTCTATCTGCTGCGCCCGGTACCGGAAATGCACGTCGAGGTCCCCAAGGCCATGGGGCGCGCCCTGCTGCGTGGCCGCGTGGAGGAGATCCGCATTTCCCGCGAGGAATACCGGCAGCGGCATGCCGAGGTCTGGGCCGTCCAGGACGAGGTGGCCGAGCGCTGCGGGGCGAAGATCCTCGATCCGCTGCCCTACCTGTGCGACGCCCAGTACTGCTACGGCAGCAAGGACGGCATGCCGCTGTATGTCGACGACGACCACCTGAGCGAATATGGCAACCGCCTGCTGCTGCCGATGTTCGCGCAGGTGTTCGCCGCTGCCCCGGCGGTATCCACTGCGCCCGCCATGCCCGAGGCCGGCGGGCGATGAGCCCGTCCCTTCAACCGAGCAAGAGGCTTTCCATGCTGCAACGCCTGGCCCTGAAACTGCGCAATCTGGCTTACAAGAACCGCCGCCTCCTCAAGCCCGGCAACCGGCTGGAGCTGCCCGAGAGCAGCGAGCGCAACCTGAAGAAAACCACCATCAAGCTGCGTGGCAGCAACAATCGGCTGGTGATCGGCGAGAACGTCACCCTGACCCATTGCGAGATCCGTCTGGATGGTGCGGACAATCTCATCGAGATCGGCGACAACGTGCGCTTCAGCAGCGGCAAGATCTACCTGGTCGGCACTCGCGGCCAGCACATCCGCATCGGCAGCGAGACCACGGTGGAGGGGGCCTACCTGCTGGTGGACGAGGCGGCGAGCATCGACATCGGCAGGGATTGCATGCTGTCCACAGACATCATCATCCGCACCGGCGACAAGCACTCGATCCTCGACGTGCACAGCGGCGAGCGTCTCAACCGTTCGCGCGACGTCCGCATCGCCGACCGGGTGTGGATCGGGCGGGACGTTGTGGTGCTCAAGGGGACGGTGCTGCATCCGGAAACCGTGGTGGCGACCCGCTCGCTGGTCAGCCGCGCCTTCGACGAGGGCAATTGCGTGGTCGCCGGGGTACCGGCCAAGGTGGTCAAGCGCGATACCTGCTGGGATCGCCGGATGCTGTGAGCCGCCTCAGGCGGCGTGGCCTGCGGCGCGGCGATAGGCCCCGAGCATGGCCTCCCACGGGAAGTCGTCGATCCGGTTGCGGCGCAGATAACCGCGCAGATGCGCCAGGTTGCGCCGCACCAGCCGGTCGCTCAGCGGTCCGCGGCGGAAGCGGATGTCGAGAAAGTCGATCAGCCCGAAGCCGCCTTCGGGCAGGCGCAGCACGTTGCCCAGGTGCAGCGAGCGGAAATAGATGCCGCGCCGGTGCAGTTGGTGGACGAAGGCGGCGAACTCCGGCAGCAGCGCCTCGAAGCGGCGGCGGTCCTCCCGGTACAGCTGCTCCAGCGATTCCCCCGGCAGCGGGCTGTACAGGCAGGCGCTGACGGCCTGCCCGCGATCCAGCCAGAAGCACTCGCCCATCTGCGGCACGGGTATCCGGCAGGCCTGGAGGCGGTTCGCATTGGCGACAAAGCGCCGGGCCGGCGGCAGCAGGCGGGCCAGCCACAGGCGCCGCCGCGGGCGGAACACCTTGAGCAGTTGGCCGTCCGCCAGGCGGATCACCTTCGGGCCGCGCCCGTCCTGCTCCAGCACCTTGCCCTGGGCGAGCCACTGCTGCCATTCGTTCGCTGTTACAATCCGCATCCGTTTTCTCTAGCCAGTCACAAGAGGCCACGCCATGGCCGGTTCCGCCGGGCAATCCGATCTGAAGGTCTATCTGCGTCTGCTGAAATACGTGCTGCCCTACTGGGGAGTGTTCGCGCTCAGCGTAGTCGGCTTCCTGCTGTTCGCATCCAGCCAGCCGATGCTGGCGCACATGCTCAAGTATTTCCTCGACGGCCTGCAGAACCCCGACGGTGCCGAGTTGCTGGGCATCTCGATGATGCTGGGCGTGCCGCTGGCGATTGTACTCATTGCCGTCTACCAGGGCATAGGTTCGTTCCTCGGCAACTACTTCCTGGCCAAGGTCGCCCGCGGCGTGGTGCACGACCTGCGCTGCACCCTGTTCGACAACCTGCTGACCCTGCCCAACCGCTACTACGACAGCCACAACTCGGGCCACCTGATCTCGCGCATCACCTTCAACGTGACCATGGTCACCAGCGCGGTCACCGACGCGATCAAGGTGGTGATTCGCGAGGGGATGACGGTGATCTTCCTGTTCGGCTACCTGCTGTGGATGAACTGGAAGCTCACGCTGGTGCTGGTGGCCATTCTGCCGCTGATCGCGCTGATGGTGTCGATGGCCAGCAAGAAGTTCCGCAAGCAGAGCCGGAAGATCCAGGAGGCCATGGGCGACGTGACCCATATCGCCTCGGAAACCATCCAGGGCTACCGCGTGGTGCGCAGCTTCGGCGGCGAGGCCTACGAGCAGGCGCGCTTCCTGCGCGCCAGCCAGGACGATATGCGCCGGGCGATGAGCATGATCCGCACCCAGGCCATCTACACGCCGACCCTGCAACTGGTCATCTACACGGGGATGGCGGTCCTCATGTACATGGTGCTGTTCCTGCGCGGCGACGCCACGGCCGGCGAGCTGATCGCCTACATCACCGCTGCCGGCCTGCTGCCCAAGCCGATCCGCCAGCTGTCCGAGGTCAGCCCCAATATTCAGAAGGGCCTGGCGGCGGCCGACAGCATCTTCGAGCAGCTCGACGAGCCGGCGGAGATCGACCGCGGCGCCGTGGAGCGCGAGCGGGTCAGCGGCCGCCTCGAGGTGAAGCACCTCAGCTTCGTCTATCCGGGAACCGACAAGCAGGTGCTGCACGACATCAGCTTCAGCGTCGAGCCGGGGCAGATGGTCGCCCTGGTCGGCCGCTCCGGCAGCGGCAAGTCGACCCTCGCCAACCTGATTCCGCGCTTCTACCACCACAGCGAGGGTCAGATCCTCCTCGACGGCGTGGAGGTCGAGGAGTACCGCCTGCGCAACCTGCGCCGGCACATCGCCCTGGTGACCCAGCAGGTGACCCTGTTCAACGACAGCGTGGCCAGCAACATCGCCTACGGCGACCTGGCCGGTGCGCCGCGGGAAGCCATCGAGCAGGCCGCTGCCGATGCCTATGCCAGGGAGTTCATCGACAAGCTGCCGCAGGGCTTCGATACCGAGGTCGGCGAGAACGGCGTGCTGCTCTCCGGCGGCCAGCGCCAGCGCCTGGCGATCGCCCGTGCCCTGCTCAAGGATGCGCCGCTGCTGATCCTCGACGAGGCCACCTCGGCGCTCGACACCGAGTCCGAGCGGCATATCCAGGCGGCGCTGGACCGGGTCATGCAGGGGCGTACCACGCTGGTGATCGCCCACCGGCTGTCCACCATCGAGAAGGCCGACCTGATCCTGGTGATGGACCAGGGGCGCATCGTCGAGCGCGGCAGCCATGCCGAGCTGCTGGCCCAGGGTGGTCACTATGCCCGCCTGCACGCCATGGGGCTGGACGAGGAAGGGGGCGCCGGCATCGCCTGAGCGCTGCGGCAGGCGGGAAGCATCCGCAAACCTCGACACGGCGGCATGCTATGATCCCTGCCGTTTTCCTCGTCCCGGAGCCCCCATGAAGCTGTCCATGCCCCGTTTCGATCAGGCCCCCGTGCTGGTGGTCGGTGATGTCATGCTCGACCGCTACTGGCATGGCGCGACCAACCGCATCTCGCCGGAGGCGCCGGTGCCGGTGGTCAAGGTCGAGCAGGTCGAGGACCGCCCGGGCGGCGCGGCCAACGTCGCGCTGAACATCGCCGCGCTCGGCGCGCCGGCCTGGCTGGTCGGCGTCACCGGGCAGGACGAGGCGGCCGACAGCCTGGCCGCGCGCCTGCAGGCCGCCGGGGTGGCCGCGCACTTCCAGCGCCTCGCCGCGCAGCCGACCATCGTCAAGCTGCGGGTGATGAGCCGTCATCAGCAGCTGCTGCGCCTCGACTTCGAGGAGCCCTTCGCCACCGACGCCGACGCCCTGCTCGGCGAGGTGGCGGCGCTGCTCGACCGGGTCAAGGTGGTGATCCTCTCCGACTACGGCAAGGGGGCGCTGAAGAACCATCAGGCGCTGATCCAGGCCGCCCGTGCCCGCAACCTGCCGGTGCTGGCCGACCCCAAGGGCAGGGACTTCGCCATCTACCGCGGCGCCAGCCTGATCACGCCGAATCTCGCCGAGTTCGAGGCGGTGGTCGGCCGCTGCGCCGACGAGGCCGAGCTGGTGGCCAAGGGCCTCGCGCTGCTCGCCGAGCTGCAGCTGGGCGCGCTGCTGGTGACCCGCGGCGAGCATGGCATGACCCTGCTGCGCCAGGGGCAGCCGGCCCTGCACCTGCCGGCGCGCGCGCGCGAGGTGTTCGACGTCACCGGCGCCGGCGATACCGTGATCTCCACCCTGGCCACCGCGCTGGCCGCCGGCGAGGAGCTGCCGCAGGCGGTGGCGCTGGCCAACCTGGCCGCCAGCATCGTGGTCGGCAAGCTCGGCACTGCCACCGTCAGCGCTCCGGAACTGCGCCGTGCGGTGCAGCGCGAGCAGGGCGCAGGTCGCGGGGTGATGACCCTCGACCAGCTGCTGCCGGCCCTCGAGGACGCCCGCGCCCACGGCGAGAAGGTGGTGTTCACCAACGGCTGCTTCGATATCCTCCATGCCGGCCATGTCGCCTACCTCGAGCAGGCCCGTGCCCTCGGCGACCGTCTGATCGTGGCGATCAACGACGACGCCTCGGTGACCCGCCTCAAGGGGCCGGGACGGCCGATCAACAGCGTCGACCGGCGCATGGCGGTGCTCGCCGGCCTCGGGGCGGTGGACTGGGTGGTCAGCTTCAGCGAGGACACGCCCGAGGCGCTGCTCGAGAAAGTGCGCCCGGACGTGCTGGTCAAGGGCGGCGACTACGGCCTCGACCAGGTGGTGGGCGCCGGCATCGTGCAGACGTATGGTGGTGACGTGAAGGTGCTTAACTTCGTCGATAGTTGCTCGACCACGGCAATCGTCGAGAAGATTCGCGAACGCTCGTGAGGCAGGCGGCTGGCAGCGCCTGTCACCTGCTCCAGGTTAACGCCCGGTCTGCCGGGCCTCGGTCAGCTCCCCGGCGAGAGAGCTGGCGTGATCAGTTCAATGGTGGAAAGCACAGATGATCGGAATAAAAAGTATCGCCAGCTACATCCCGGCGGGCCGCATCGACAACATCGCCCAGGCCGCGTCCTTCGACCGCGACGAGGCGTTCGTCGCGAGCAAGATCGGCACCGCCACGCTTTCCGTGAAGGATGCCGCCGAGGAAACCTCGGATCTGTGTGCCGCCGCCGTGCGCAACCTGCTGGCCAAGAACCCCGAGCTGCGCCTCGAGGATGTCCAGGCGCTGATCGTGGTGACCCAGAACGGCGACGGCGAAGGCCTGCCGCACACCTCGGCCATCGCCCAGCACAAGATCGGCCTGCCGACCGGCGTCGCCTGCTTCGACGTGTCGCTCGGCTGCTCGGGCTTCGTCTATGGCCTCTACGCGATCAAGGGCTTCATGGAAGCCACCGGGCTGAAGAACGGCATCCTGGTCACCGCCGATCCCTACTCGAAGATCATGGACCGCAGCGACCGCATGACCACCCTGCTGTTCGGCGATGCCGCCACTGCCACCTGGATCGGCGAGGACCCGGTCTGGGAGCTGGGTCCGGCGCGCTTCGGCACCGACGGCAGCGGCGCCGACCACCTGATCGTGCGCGACGGCTGCTTCCACATGAACGGCCGCCAGGTGTTCAACTTCGCCAGCCTGAAGATCATCCCGCACATGCAGGAGGTGCTCGAGGAGGCCGGCCTGAGCCTGGACAGCGTGGATGCCTACTGCCTGCACCAGGGCAGCGGCGCGATCGTCGATGCCATCGCCAAGAGACTAGGCGAGAATGGTGACAGAGTCGTGAAGGACATGTTCGGCGCCGGCAACACCGTGTCCTCGACCATTCCGCTGCTGATGGAGCGCTATGCCTTCGAAGGCTCGGCGTGGAAGAACCTGGTGATGAGCGGCTTCGGCGTCGGCCTGTCCTGGGGTTCGGCGGTGCTGCTGCGCCGCTGATCGTCGCGGGTTGCGGCGACGGCCGCAACCCGTCCGCTCCCGGGCCGCAAGCCGGCAGGGAGTGATCCTGCCCGGCGTGCCAGCCGTACCTCTAGGCGCAGCGGCGCTGGCGCAGCCAGTCGCTCCAGCCGATGCGTTCGTCGCGGATCAGCCAGCCGTCCTGTGCGGCGAATCCTTCCGAAAGCCACAGGCCGTCGGTGGCCGCACGGCGCAGCTCGCCCTGCTGCAGGGTGTACAGCTCGCCGGGGTTGCCTTCCAGCGGCAGCAGGTAGAGGTCCGGGTTGTGCCGGTCGAGGCGGCTGACCAGCACGCCGTCCTCCAGGCACTCGTCGCTGTGGAACAGGCTCGGCGCCTGCAGCGCCGCCGGCAGTTCGAGGCGCAGGTCGTAGACCAGTTGCAGGGAGGCTGTCGGCAGGTGCACGTAGGCCTGCGGACGCTCCAGCAGCGGCAGGCTGCCAGCATGCACCCGGCGGGCGTCGCCGCACAGCGGGCTCAGGCGGTAGTGGTACTGCTCGTGATGGGGGAGGCTGGCATCGTGCGGGGTCGGCAGCCAGTGTTCGCCGAAGCGTCCGCCGAGCCAGCCGCGCGGCGTTTCCACCAGACACTCCTCGGCCACCTCCTGCAGCGCGGCGTGCAGCGGCAGGTGCAGTTCGTGGCTGGGCACGTAGCCGGAAATCAGCTTGAGCACGCAGTCGCCGCGGTCGCGGCGCTGCTGGCGCACCAGCAGCCAGTAGTCGCGCCCCTGCCAGGCGAGGGTCAGGCGCACCGACACGCCCAGATTGGCCAGCTCGCAGGTGAAGTGCTGGGGGTTGTCGACCTGCAGCGGTCGCCGCCGCTCGAGCATCTGGGCGAAGTTGAGCGGCTGGCCGAGCGGCTGGTAGATCAGCCGCTGGGCGTTGGCTTCGACATGCAGGGGCTGGGTCTTGAAGGTGCTCGGGTCCTTGCGGGCGAGAATCCTGTGCATGGCGACTCCTTCGGCGGGCAGGTGGCTTGATGTGGTCGAGCAGGCCCCTTGCGCGGCGGGCCGCGCAGTCGTGGCGTTCAGGTCAGGTTAGACGAGCCGGCCGCCGTTGTCTGTGCGCGCCGGTCAGACCGATTGTCGCGCCCCCAGCATCTGCGCCGCGGTGGCCACGTTGTGGGCCAGGTGCGCCGGAGTGATGGTGCCGACGATCACGCTGCTCACCGCCGGATGGGCGAAGATCAGCTCGAAGCTGGCGCGCACCGGGTCCTCGCCGCTCAGCAGCGCATGGCCGCTGGCCAGCGCCTTCTTGATCAGGATGCCCTTGCCGTGCGCGCCGGCGTAGTCGAGCACCGGGCGTTCGCCCTGTTCGGCCAGGTTGTAGGTGACCATGGCGCAGTCGCCGGACTCCAGGGCCTTGAGGCCGCCGGCCACGGTCTTGCCGGAGAAGCCGAAGGCGCGGATCAGCCCCTCGCGCTTGAGTTCGGCGAGGGTGGCGTACACCCCGGTCTGCTCCAGCACCGCCAGGTCGTGGCCGTCGGAGTGGACCAGCACCAGATCCAGATAGTCGGTTTCCAGGCGCCTGAGACTGCGTTCGACGGACAGGCGGGTGTGCGCGGCGCTGAAGTCGAAGCGCGAGGCGCCATCCTCGAACTCCTCGCCGACCTTGCTGCAGATCACCCAGGCCTGGCGCTGGCCGCGCAGCAGCGGGCCGAGGCGCTGCTCGCTCACCCCGTAGGCCGGCGCGGTGTCGAGCAGGTTGATGCCCAGTTCGCGGGCCTGTGCCAGCAGCGTGCGCGCGGCGCGGTCGTCGGGGATGGTGAAGCCGCTCGGATACTTCACCCCCTGGTCGCGGCCGAGCTTGACGGTGCCGAGGCCGAGCGGGGAAACGATCAGGCCGGTCGAGCCCAGCGGCCGCCACAGCTCATGCAGGGTGCTCATGCGAACAGCTCCTCCCACAGCGGCGCCGCCACGCCAGGGCGCGGCAGCTCGGGCTGGGCGGCGTGCGCGCCCGGCTGGATGCCGGCGCGCTCGAGAGTCGCGATGACCCGATCGGCGAGGTCGGGAGCCAGCGCCAGCTTGGTCGGCCAGCCGACCAGCAGGTTGCCCTGCTCGCTGAGGAAGGCGTTGTCCGGACGCACCAGGCCGGACTGCGCCGGCTCGGCGCGATCCACCCGCAGGGTACGCCACTCGGCGGCGGACAGATCGAGCCAGGGCAGCAGTTCGCCCAGCTCCTTCTGCGCGGCGCGGATCTGTGCGGCCTCGTCGCGGGCCACGCCATCGGCCTCGGCGAGGTCGCCGCCCAGGTACCAGACCCACTGGCCGTCGGCCGCCGGGTGGCTGGTGACGGTGATGCGCGGCTTGGGCCCGCCACCCAGGCAGTGGGCGTACAGCGGCTTGAGGGTCGACGCCTTGACCAGCACCATGTGCAGCGGGCGCAGCTGCTGGCCGGGCTGCTCGATGCCCAGCCCGGCCAGCAGGCCGGCATTGCCCGGCCCGGCGCAGAGCACCACGCGGCGGGCGCGGATCTCGCGGCCGTCGACTACCAGGCCAGCCAGTGCGCCGCTCTCGTGCAGCGGCTCGATACGCTGGCCGGCGAGCAGACTGTCGCCGGCCAGCTCGGCCAGGCGGGCGATCAGCGAGGGCACGTCGAGCACCAGCTCGGCCAGCCGGTAGACCTTGCCCCTGAACTTCGGGTGCTGCAGGGCCGGCGGCAGCGCGTCGCCCTTGACCGCATCGACCCTCCCGCGCATCGCCTTGCTGGCGAAGAAGCTGGTCAGGTTGCCGGCCAGGGTGCCCGGCGACCACAGGTAGTGGGCGTCGGAGAGCAGGCGCACGCCGGCGAGATCGAGTTCGCCGCTGCCGGAGAGGGCCGCGCGCCAGCGCCGCGGCATGTCGGCGATGGCCTCGGAGGAGCCGGTCAGCGCGCCGCTCAGGGCGTACTTGGTGCCGCCGTGGATGATGCCCTGCGACTTCACGCTCTGCCCGCCGCCGAGGCGCTCGTTCTCCACCAGCAGGGTGGCATAGCCGAGCCGGCGCAGGCGGGCGTTGAGCCAGAGGCCGGCGATGCCGCCGCCGACGATCAGGATATCGGTGCTCAGGGCTTGGGACATGAGGGAGCTGCCTTGTGGAAGAACGGCGCAGAGTATAACCCGTAGGGCGGCGCTCTCCCCCAGTCGAAGCCCGCGGCATGTTGCCGGCGCCGCCTGTGCGCGCCATGACCGCGCGGCGCACAAGCTGATATCCTCCGCGGCCATGAACCGCGCCCTCTACTCGCTCCTGCTGCACCTCGCCCTGCCACTGATCGCCCTGCGCCTGTACCTGCGTGGGCGCAAGGCGCCCGCCTACCGCCAGCGTATCGCCGAGCGCTTCTCGCTGCGTCTGCCGGCGATGCGGCCCGGCGGCATCTGGGTGCATGCCGTTTCGGTGGGCGAGAGCATCGCCGCGGCGCCGATGATCCGTGCCCTGCGCGAACGGCATCCCGACCTGCCGATCACCGTCACCTGCATGACCCCCACCGGCTCCGAGCGCATCCGCGCGCTGTTCGGCGACAGCGTGCAGCACTGCTACCTGCCCTACGACCTGCCCTGGGCCGCGGCGCGCTTCCTCGATCGCGTGCGACCGAAGCTGGCGGTGATCATGGAAACCGAACTGTGGCCCAACCACATCCACCAGTGCGCGCGGCGCGGCATCCCCGCCGTGCTGGCCAATGCGCGCCTGTCGGAGAGGTCCGCGCGCGGCTACGCGCGCTTTGCCGGCCTGACCCGGCCGATGCTCGCCGAGATGAGCTGGATAGCCGTGCAGACCGCGGCCGAAGCCGAGCGCTTTCACCGGCTCGGCGCCCGTCCCGAGTGCGTCGCCGTCACCGGGTCGATCAAGTTCGACCTGCGCATCGATCCCGAACTGAAGGCGCGTGCCCAGGCCCTGCGCGCCAGCTGGGGCGCCGACAAGCGCCCGGTATGGATCGCCGCCAGCACCCATGCCGGCGAGGACGAGATCGTCCTCGCCGCCCATCGCCGGCTGCTGGCCGAGCGCCCGGACAGCCTGCTGATCCTGGTGCCGCGTCATCCGGAGCGTTTCGACGCCGTGCATGCCCTCTGCCTGCACGAGGGCTTGCGCAGCGTGCGCCGCTCCTCCGGCCTGCCGGTCGGGGCGGCGGAGCAGGTGCTGCTCGGCGATACCATGGGCGAGCTGCTGTTCCTCTATGCGCTGGCCGACGTGGCTTTCGTCGGCGGCAGCCTGGTGCCCAACGGCGGGCACAACCTGCTGGAGCCGGCGGCGCTGGGCCTGCCGGTGCTGAGCGGCCCCCATCTGTTCAACTTCCTCGAGATATCCGCCCAGCTGCGCGAGGCCGGCGCTTGCCTCGAGGTGGGCGACGGCGAGGCCCTGGCCCGCGAGCTGCGCGCACTGCTCGGCGAGCCGGGCCGCCGCCAGGCCATGGGGCGCGCGGGGCTGGCCGTGTTGCAGCGCAACCAGGGCGCGCTGGCCCGCTTGCTCGACGGGCTCGGGCGGCTTCTGCAGCTTCGCTGAGGGCCGGTCTCTCGGCGGCTCGTCCCCAGGCACTGGCCCCATCCGCAGAGGCCGATTAAACTCCTCGGGTTTCTTGTCGGGGTGCCTGGAGTCGCAGGCTGAGATCGGACAGTTCCGAATCCCGTTGAACCTGATCGGGTTAGTACCCGCGTAGGGAACAAGATGTCCCCGCCGTCCGGCGGGGGGTCTCCTGCTCCAGGTTCGCTCCGACATTTCCTGCCGTGTGCCGTGGAGAGTCCCGTCGATGAGCGCCACCGAATACAAGAACCTGAGCGAATCCGCCCAGGTCGACCAGCAGTCCGTCCAGCCGTTGCCCAATTCCCGCAAGGTCTACGTCCAGGGTTCGCGCCCGGATATCCGCGTGCCGATGCGCGAGATCTCGCTGGCCGATACCCCCACGGACTTCGGCGGCGAGAAGAACGCGCCGGTGCTGGTCTATGACACCTCCGGTCCGTACACCGATCCGAACGTGACCATCGACGTGCGCAAGGGGCTGGCCGATGTGCGCAGTGCCTGGATCGAGGAGCGCGGCGATACCGAGAAGCTGCCGGGGCTGTCCTCCGAGTTCGGCCAGCGCCGCCTGAACGACGCCGAGCTGACCAAGATGCGCTTCGCCCACGTGCGCAACCCGCGTCGCGCCAAGGCCGGCGCCAACGTCACCCAGATGCACTATGCGCGCAAGGGCATCATCACCCCCGAGATGGAATACGTCGCCATCCGCGAGAACATGAAGCTGCAGGAGGCCCGCGAGGCCGGCCTGCTGGCTGCCCAGCATCCGGGCCACAGCTTCGGCGCCGCCATTCCCAAGGAAATCACTGCCGAGTTCGTCCGCGAGGAGATCGCCCGCGGCCGCGCGATCATCCCGGCCAACATCAACCACGTGGAGCTGGAGCCGATGATCATCGGCCGCAACTTCCTGGTGAAGATCAACGGCAACATCGGCAACTCGGCGCTGGGTTCCTCGATCGAGGAAGAAGTGGCCAAGCTGACCTGGGGCATCCGCTGGGGCTCCGACACCGTGATGGACCTGTCCACCGGCAAGCACATCCACGAGACCCGCGAGTGGATCATCCGCAACTCGCCGGTGCCGATCGGCACCGTGCCGATCTACCAGGCCCTGGAGAAGGTCGGCGGCATCGCCGAGGACCTGACCTGGGAGCTGTTCCGCGACACCCTGATCGAGCAGGCCGAGCAGGGCGTGGACTACTTCACCATCCATGCCGGCGTGCTGCTGCGCTACGTGCCGCTGACCGCCAAGCGGGTCACCGGTATCGTCTCGCGCGGCGGCTCGATCATGGCCAAGTGGTGCCTGGCGCATCACCAGGAAAACTTCCTGTACACGCATTTCGACGAGATCTGCGAGATCATGAAGGCCTACGACGTCAGCTTCTCGCTGGGCGACGGCCTGCGTCCGGGCTCGATCGCCGACGCCAACGACGCCGCGCAGTTCGGCGAGCTGGAAACCCTCGGGGAACTGACCAAGATCGCCTGGCAGCACGACGTGCAGACCATGATCGAAGGCCCGGGTCACGTGCCGATGCACATGATCAAGGAGAACATGGACAAGCAGCTCGAATGCTGCGACGAGGCGCCGTTCTACACCCTCGGCCCGCTGACCACCGACATCGCGCCGGGCTACGACCACATCACCTCCGGCATCGGCGCGGCGATGATCGGCTGGTTCGGCTGCGCCATGCTCTGCTACGTGACCCCGAAGGAGCACCTCGGCCTGCCCAACAAGGACGACGTGAAAACCGGCATCATCACCTACAAGATCGCCGCTCACGCCGCCGATCTGGCCAAGGGCCATCCGGGTGCGCAGATCCGCGACAACGCATTGAGCAAGGCGCGCTTCGAGTTCCGCTGGGAAGACCAGTTCAACCTCGGCCTCGACCCGGACACCGCGCGCAGCTACCACGACGAGACCCTGCCCAAGGAGTCGGCCAAGGTGGCGCACTTCTGCTCCATGTGCGGGCCGAAGTTCTGCTCGATGAAGATCACCCAGGAAGTGCGCGACTACGCCGCCAACCTGGAGCGCATCGACGCGGTGGACGTCGACCTCGAGCGCGAGATGCAGGCCAAGGCCGAGGAGTTCAAGGCCCAGGGCTCGCAGCTGTACCACAAGGTGTGATGCGCCGCCGCTGAGGCGAGGAACGGGCCTGCGGGCCCGTTCTGCGTTTGCGCGCCTGCGGAATTTTCTGCAAGTCGTTGATTTTCCTGTGGACGCGCGCTGCAGCTGCGACTAGAATGCGCGCCGATTCAAGCCCATGTAGCTCAGCGGTAGAGCACTCCCTTGGTAAGGGAGAGGTCGGCGGTTCAAGTCCGCCCATGGGCTCCAGTCTCTTCCCTCCTCCTTGCTGTTCCCGGGCGCCATCCTGCGCCAACTCTCTTGTCCCGCTCGTTCAGTCCGACCGCCGATCGTCACGCTTCAGCGTGCAGCGCCGTGCATGCTCTCCGGCAGGTATTCTGGACGGAGGATCTGCCGCAGCCGGCTGTAGGGGATCTCCAGGTTCGGATGGCCCATGCTGTAGGGCGCCAGGGCGTAGACGTCGTACTTGAGCAGCACCTTGTCCCTGAGCAGAGCGATGTTGGCGGTAGGCTGGAACGGCCAGATGCGCCGGAACTCCTGCGGGTCGTCGATCTGCTGCGCCGCGAGCCAGCGCTGGTGCGCCTCGCCGGCGGCCTGCCAGAAGGCGGCCTCCTGGCCGGGCAGCAGCAGGTCGGCCAGTTGCAGGGCGCGCTGCTGGCTGCGCGAGTAGTTGATGAAGCCGCGCCCCGGCATGCCGTGGGCACCGCCGCGGTACAGGTAGCTGGACAGCTCGACCACCAGCAGGTCGCCGTGCTGGTCTGCCAGCTTGGCCTGCAGCCAGGTTTCCCAGCCCTCGGGCTGGCGGCGCAGCAGCTCGTCGCCGCGCGCGCGCAGCGAGGCGGGCAGCGCGCTGTCGGCGTCCTCCCGGGTCATCGCCAGCAGGGCCTGCTCGATCAGGGCGCTGAGCTGCGGCTCGTCGGCGAACTTCAGGGTGTCGACGTTGACCAGGCTGCAGCGCTCGCGCGGGCAGACCTCCGGGCGCTGTTCCCAGACGATGCGCTGTGGCGCCGGCGGCGCGCTCTGGCCGCCGAGAAACTGGCAGGCGCCGAGCAGCGGCAGGCAGGCCAGGGCGAAAAGGCTGTAAAGACGCATGGGACTCCTTGAGCGCAACGGCAAGGCTGGGTAGGGTGGCGCATCGGCCGGCTTCGACCCCGGCGCGGGCCAGGGGTTCGACCTCGTGGCGGTGACCGTCGCTGCGGCAGTCATCTACGCGGTTCGGGACATTGATCGGCGGGCGGCGGGGCCGCTGCAGCCAAGCGGGAGAAGTATATGAGCGAGTCGCCGAAAACGGCCGACCTGAAAGTGGAAATCGTCGAGCGCGAGGCCTGTTTCCGCGGCTTCTATGCCCTCGACCGCGTGCACCTGCGCCACGAGCTGTTCGCTGGCGGCATGGGGCCGGTGATCAGCCGCGAGCTGTTCGTGCGCCACGATGCGGTCTGCGTGCTGCCCTACGACCCGGCCCGCGATGCCGTGGTGCTGATCGAGCAGTTCCGCGTCGGTGCGCTGGACAAGAGCGCCAACCCCTGGCTGCTGGAGCTGGTCGCCGGGCTGATCGACAAGGACGAGTCGCCCGAGGAAGTGGCCCGTCGCGAGGCCGTCGAGGAGGCCGGGCTGAGTCTGGGCGAGCTGTGGCCGGTGACCGCCTACTATCCTTCGCCGGGCGGCAGCGACGAGCGCGTGCACCTGTTCGTCGGCCGCTGCGACAGCGCCGGCGCCGGCGGCATCCACGGCCTGGCCGAGGAAGGCGAGGACATCCGCGTGCGGGTGCTGAGCCTCGACGCGGCGCTGGACGAGCTGGAGGCCGGGCGCATCGACAACGCGGCGAGCATCATCGCCCTGCAGTGGCTGGCGCTGAACCGCGAGCGGGTGCGGCAGACATGGCGCTGAGCCAGCTCGCCGAACGCTACCGGGTCGACCTGACCGGGCTGCAGGCAGCCTGCGAGGCCAATTATGCGCGGCTGATGCGCCTGCTGCCGGGCATGCGCGAGCAGGCGGCGCTACGGCAGCCCATGCTGGGGCAGCCCATGCTGGGGCAGCCCGTGCTGGGGCAGCCCATGCTGCGCCGCCTGGCGCTCAGCGCCGGCGACACTACCCTGGCGGTGCTGGCGCTCAGGGTCACCGAGGCCGGTCCCTACACCAGCACCGTGGAGGTGCGCGAGGAGCCCGGCCTGGCCTGGCTGCCGGCGCCGCGCCTGGAGGTGCGCGTCTACCACGACGCGCGGATGGCCGAGGTCACCGGCGCCGAGCACTGCCGGCGTCTGCATCCGCGCTACGCCTACCCGAACCCGGCCATGCACCAGCCGGACGAGAAGATCCAGCTCAACCTGTTTCTGGGCGAATGGCTGAGTCATTATCTGCGCTGCGGCCATCTGGCGGAAAACCCAGTGGATCGCTCGGTCGTTCGCCGGTAGTGTGAACCGCATAGCGGTCACCCCCGCGGGGCCATGCCACCATTGCCGTTCCGCAGCCGCGGTCCAGACGCCGACAGGAGACGGCTCTTGCACAGTTCTCAAACCCATTGCGCTGGCGCACCCCTGGTGCTGGTCCAGCTTACCGACAGCCACCTGTTCGCCGAGGAGGACGGCCATCTGCTGGGTATGGATACCGCAGACAGCCTCGGCCGGGTGGTCGATCTGGTGCTGGCCGAGCAGCCGCGGGTCGACCTGGTCCTCGCCAGCGGCGACCTGTCGCAGGATGGTTCGCTGGAGTCCTACCAGCGCTTCGCCGCGCTGACCGCGCCCATCGACGCCCCCGCGCGCTGGGTGTCCGGCAACCACGACGAGCCGCTGACCCTGCAACTGGCCTGCGCCGGCACCGAGCGCCTGGCGGTGGTCACCGACCTGGGCCGCTGGCGGCTGGTGGTGCTCGATTCGAGTGTGCCCGGCAGCGTGCCCGGCCAGCTCGATGCCGCTCAGCTCGAGCAGCTGGATGCCGCCCTGGAGTCTGCCGGCGAGCGCCACGTGCTGCTGAGCTTCCACCACCATCCGGTGGCGGTGGGCTGCAGCTGGCTGGACCCCATCGGCCTGCGCAATCCCGAGGCGCTGTTCGCGGTGACCGACCGCTACCCGAACCTGCGCTGCATCCTCTGGGGGCACGTGCACCAGGAGATCGATGGCCAGCGCAACGGCGTGCGCCTGCTCGCCTCGCCCTCCACCTGCGTGCAGTTCGCCCCCGGCAGCGAGGAATTCCAGGTCAGCAGCGAGGCGCCCGGCTACCGCTGGCTGCGCCTGCACGCCGACGGCTCGATCGACACCGGCGTGTCGCGGGTCAGCGGCATCGACTTCGTGATCGACTACAGCATCAAGGGCTACTGACGCCATTTGCGCAAGGCACGCCCTTGCCGTAGGGTGCGCCGTGCGCACCATGGAGTCTACGTGCATTAGTGGTGCGCACAGCGCACCCTACGACTCGGGCCTCATCCGACTTGAATCCGACGGCAGGATAATGCTTTCCTTGTATATCCATACAGCTACAAGGCGCCGTCGATGCTCCCCCAGTCGACCCTGATCTATATCCACGGCTTCAACAGCTCACCGGCTTCGCTCAAGGCCCGCGAGCTGGTGGCAACCTGCGCGCGCCAGGGCCTGGCCGAGCGCCTGCGCGTGCCGGCGCTGCACCATGACCCGCGCCGCGCCATCGCCCAGCTGGAGGCGGAGATCGCCGCCGCAGAGCGTCCCGTGCTGGTCGGCAGCTCCCTCGGCGGCTACTATGCGACCCATCTCGCCGAACGCCACGGCCTCAAGGCCCTGCTGATCAATCCGGCGGTGCGCGTGCAGCGCTACTTCGCCCGCTACCTCGGCCCGCAGCACAACTACTACAGTGGGGAGAGCTGGGAGCTGACCGCCGCGCACGTCGCCGCGCTGGCCGAACTCGAGGTGCCGCCGCCGCAGGATCCCGCACGCTTCATGGTCTGGCTGCAGACCGGCGACGAAACCCTCGACTATCGCGATGCCGCCGACTACTACCGGCTCTGCGCGGTGCAGATCGAGGAGGGCGGCGACCACGGCTACCGGGGCTTCGCCGCGCGCATCCCCGAGCTGCTGGCCTTCGCCGGCCTGACCAGCGCCTGAATTCCTGCTCGCGGCCCGATCCGCGGGCGACCCTTTCGCCAGACAGACATCCATCCATGGCCAATACCTCCTATACCGCCGAAGCCATCGAGGTCCTCTCCGGCCTCGATCCGGTGCGCAAGCGCCCGGGCATGTACACCGACACCAGCCGGCCCAATCACCTGGCCCAGGAAGTCATCGACAACAGCGTCGACGAGGCGCTGGCCGGCCACGCCAAGTCCGTGCAGGTGATCCTCCACGAGGACAACTCGCTGCAGGTGATCGACGACGGCCGCGGCATGCCGGTGGACATCCACCCGGAGGAGGGCGTCAGCGGCGTCGAGCTGATCCTCACCAAGCTGCACGCCGGCGGCAAGTTCTCCAACAAGAACTACCAGTTCTCCGGTGGCCTGCACGGCGTCGGCATCTCGGTGGTCAACGCCCTGTCGACCCGCGTCGAGGTGCGCGTCAGGCGCGACGGCAACGAGTACGCCATGGCCTTCGCCGACGGCTACAAGGCCAGCGAGCTGGCGGTGGTCGGTACGGTCGGCAAGCGCAACACCGGCACCAGCGTGCAGTTCTGGCCGGACGCCAAGTACTTCGATTCGGCGAAGTTCTCCATCAGCCGCCTCAAGCACGTGCTCAAGGCCAAGGCGGTGCTGTGCCCGGGGCTCAGCGTGTCCTTCGAGGACAGGGCCAGCGGCGAGAAGGTCGAGTGGTTCTACGAGGACGGCCTGCGCTCGTATCTGAGTGACGCGGTCAGCGAGTTCGAGCGCCTGCCCCAGGAGCCGTTCTGCGGCAGCCTGGCCGGCACCCGCGAGGCGGTAGACTGGGCGCTGCTGTGGCTGCCGGAAGGCGGCGAGAGCGTGCAGGAAAGCTACGTCAACCTGATCCCCACCGCCCAGGGCGGCACCCACGTCAACGGCCTGCGCCAGGGGCTGCTCGACGCTATGCGCGAGTTCTGCGAGTTCAGGAGCCTGTTGCCGCGCGGCGTCAAGCTGGCGCCCGAGGACGTCTGGGAGCGCATCGCCTTCGTGCTGTCGATGAAGATGCAGGAGCCGCAGTTCTCCGGGCAGACCAAGGAGCGCCTGTCCTCGCGCGAGGCGGCGGCCTTCGTCTCCGGGGTGGTCAAGGACGCCTTCAGCCTGTGGCTCAACGAGCATCCCGAGCTGGGCCTGGCGCTGGCCGAGCTGGCGATCAGCAACGCCGGGCGCCGCCTCAAGGCCGGCAAGAAGGTCGAGCGCAAGAAGATCACCCAGGGGCCGGCGCTGCCCGGCAAGCTGGCCGATTGCGCCGGCCAGGACCCGATGCGCGCCGAGCTGTTCCTGGTCGAGGGCGACTCCGCCGGCGGCAGCGCCAAGCAGGCGCGCGACAAGGAATTCCAGGCGATCCTGCCGCTGCGCGGCAAGATCCTCAACACCTGGGAGGTCGACGGCGGCGAGGTGCTGGCCAGCCAGGAAGTGCACAACATCGCCGTGGCCGTCGGCATCGATCCGGGCTCGGCGGACCTCACCCAGCTGCGCTACGGCAAGATCTGCATCCTCGCCGACGCCGACTCCGACGGCCTGCACATCGCCACGTTGCTCTGTGCATTGTTCGTCCAGCATTTCCGCCCGCTGGTGGAGGCCGGCCACGTCTACGTCGCCATGCCGCCGCTGTACCGCATCGACCTCGGCAAGGAGGTCTACTACGCCCTCGACGAGGCCGAGCGCGACGGCATCCTCGAGCGCCTCGCCGCCGAGAAGAAACGTGGCAAGCCGCAGGTCACCCGCTTCAAGGGTCTCGGCGAGATGAACCCGCTGCAGCTGCGCGAGACCACCATGGACCCCAACACCCGCCGCCTGGTGCAGCTGACCCTCGAGGACGCCGAGGGCACCCTGGAAATCATGGACATGCTGCTGGCCAAGAAGCGCGCGGGCGACCGCAAGAGCTGGCTGGAGAGCAAGGGCAACCTGGCCGAGGTGCTGCTTTGACGGCGAGCCGGCGTCTGCTGCTGGGCCTGGCTGGCGCGCTGGCGCTGCTCGCCGGCAGCCCGGCGGCCCGCGCCGAGGCGCCGCTGGCGGAACTGGTGCTGCAGGCCGCGCTGCCGGTGGAGGGCATGGCCGGTGGCAACCTGTCCGGCCTGGCGCGCTGTGGCGACGGGCGCTGGTGGGCGGTATCCGATCGCGAGGATGCGCAGCTCTCCCGGCTCCAGCCCGCCGAAGGGCGCTGGCAGGCGGCCGCCGAGGCGTTCGCGGTGCCGCCGCCGCCGCCCAGCGGCCTGCCCTGGGGCCTGAGCACCGGCAACCGGCTGCTGGCGCCGCTGCGCGGCGGTGCCCTGGACTTCGAAGGACTGGCCTGCGACGCCGCCGGCAACCGCTACCTGCTCAGCGAGAGCGAAGTCGGCGTGCTCATGTTGCCGTCGCTCGGCTCCCCGCAGTGGCTGGCGCTGCCGCCGCAGCTGCTGCGCCAGGCGCGTGCCCGCGGCCTGCTGCTGCACGCCAACGCCCTGCTCGAGGGCCTGGCGGTGTCGCCGGACGGTGCCCGCCTGTGGCTGGCCGCCGAGCGCGAGGGCCGCGGCCTGCTCGCCGTGCAGCGGAGCGGCGAGCGCTGGCGCTGCCCCGGCAGCGGCTGCGTGCTGGTGGCGGAGAGCGGCCGAGCGCTGCGCCCGCTGGATCCGCCCGGCAGCGAGCCGCAGCCGCTGGACTTCACCGGCCTGAGCTGGCACGCCGGCAAGCTGTACAGCCTGGAGCGCCTGCAGCACCGCATCTGCCGCCGCGACCCGGAGCACGGCACGGTCGAGCGCTGCTGGTCGTTCGCCGCTGCCGCGCTGGCCCCGCAGTTGCGCTACGCCACCCCCTACGGAGTGGCCGAGGCGCTGTGGCTGGATGACGGCTCGGCCTGGATCG